>NZ_JACFPG010000009.1:1574-3722 GCF_016102055.1 Lactobacillus sp. W8172 | reverse complement strand
GATGCTGCAACAACACCAGATGAAATTGTTAAGGCAGTGGAAGATGGTAAGGCTAAGATCAACGCAGCCTACAAGCCAGGTAAGGACTTAAGTGACCAAAAGGCAGACGCTAACAAGGAAATTGACAAGGAAGCTAATATTGTCAAGGACAAGATCGACGCCGACAAGAACTTGACTACTGATGAGAAGAACAAGCAGAAGCAAGACGTTGACAAGGCAGTAGAAGAAGCTAAGGATGCAATTGATAAAGCTAAGACACCAGATGAAATTGTTGAGGCAGTGGAAGATGGTAAAGACAAGATCAACGCTGCATATGTACCAGGTAAGGACTTAAGTGACCAAAAGGCTAATGCTAAGCAAGAAATTGCAGATGAAGCTAAGGCAGTTAAGGGCAAGATCGATGCCGACAAGAACTTGACTACTGATGAGAAGAACAAGCAGAAGCAAGACGTTGACAAGGCAGTAGCAGAAGCAAACGCTGCAATCGATGCTGCAACAACACCAGATGAAATTGTTAAGGCAGTGGAAGATGGTAAGGCTAAGATCAACGCAGCCTACAAGCCAGGTAAGGACTTAAGTGACCAAAAGGCAGACGCTAACAAGGAAATTGACAAGGAAGCTAATATTGTCAAGGACAAGATCGACGCCGACAAGAACTTGACTACTGATGAGAAGAACAAGCAGAAGCAAGACGTTGACAAGGCAGTAGAAGAAGCTAAGGATGCAATTGATAAAGCTAAGACACCAGATGAAATTGTTGAGGCAGTGGAAGATGGTAAAGACAAGATCAACGCAGCCTACAAGCCAGGTAAGGACTTAAGTGACCAAAAGGCAGACGCTAACAAGGAAATTGACAAGGAAGCTAATATTGTCAAGGACAAGATCGACGCCGACAAGAACTTGACTACTGATGAGAAGAACAAGCAGAAGCAAGATGTTGACAAGGCAGTAGAAGATGCTAAGGATGCAATTGACAAGGCTAAAGATGCTGATGAAGTTAATAAAGCAGTGGAAGACGGCAAGAATAAGATTGACGCAGCCTATAAGCCAGGAACTGACTTAACCAATCACAGAACAGATGCTAAGCACCGAATTGATGAGGAAGCAGAATTAGTTAAGGGCCAAATTGCTAGAGACGTTTCGTTGGATAACAAAGCTAAAGCTGAACAAATTGCAGCTGTAGATGCAGCAGCAACAGCGGTTAAGGACAGAATTGATGCTGCTGGTTCACTTGAAAGTATCCAAAAAGTAGTTGAGAATGGTATCAAGATTATTGATTCTAAGCATGTTACTAACCCAATTTCATTAGCCGACCAAAAGAAATATGCTCAACAACTAATTAATGATGAAGCAGCTATCGTTAAAGAGTTGATTAATAATGATCCAACTCTTAATGATGTGGTTAAGGCACAACAGGCTAGAGAAGTTGACACGCAAGCACAGAAAGCAATTGATAAGATTAGTGCAGCAGCTGATGCGCAGGGTGTCAAAGATGAATACGAAGCAGGAATCATTGCAATCCATGCGCAACACGTGGCAGGAAATGGTCTGAAAGAATTGAAGGAAGTAGCTAAGGCAGAACTTGATCAAGAAGCCAATACGATTAAGAAGGCAATAGCCAAAGATGCTTACTTAACCCAGGAAGAAAAAGATGTTCAGACTGCTAGAGTTGAGTTTGAAACTGAAAAGGCACAAAATGCAATTGATCGTGCAGAAACAGCTCAAGAAATTAAAGATTTAAGAGACGCTGCAATTGCCGTAATAGATGCACAATATGTACCTGGAATTAAGGGAAATGGCTCAGGATCAAACGGTTCAGACAGCAATGGCTCAGGATCAAACGGTTCAGACAGCAATGGCTCAGGATCAAATGGTTCAGATAGCAATGGCTCAGGATCAAACGGTTCAGACAGCAATGGCTCAGGATCAAACGGTTCAGACAGCAATGGCTCAGGATCAAACGGTTCAGACAGCAATGATTCAGGATCAAACGGTTCAGACAGCAATGGCTCAGGATCAAACGGTTCAGACAGCAATGATTCAGGATCAAACGGTTCAGATAGCAATGGCTCAGGATCAAACGGTTCAGACAGCAATGGCTCAGGATCAAATGGTTCAGATAGCAATGGCTCAGGATCAAACGGTTCT
>NZ_JACFPG010000009.1:0-1478 GCF_016102055.1 Lactobacillus sp. W8172 | reverse complement strand
TTCAGACAGCAATGGCTCAGGATCAAATGGTTCAGACAGCAATGATTCAGGATCAAACGGTTCTGGTAACAACAGTTCTAGTTCAACAGGTACTGGAAATGGCGGTTCTAATGACAACGGTTCCGGCTCGGACAATACAGGTAGCACTTCAAATGGCTCAGATGCAGCAACAGGTACAGCTACAGCTGGAGAAACTGCAGGAGTGGACACGACTAAGGCTGCTGATAGAAAGTTGACCCACAATGCATACTTCTATAACAAGGAAGGTAAACGTGCTAACTTATTAGTAGCTAAGAAGGGGTCAACTATGACTACATATGGCACACAGACAATTGGTAATCGTGAATTTTACGAAACTAAGAACGGTTTGTTTGTCGCAGTAAACAACTTCAGAGCACAAAAGCGGACATTGAAGAAGAATGCGTTTGTATATAAGAAAGACGGCACGCGTGTTAGTGGCAAGGTACTGAAGAAGAACGGTAAAGTAGGTACATACGGTGATCCAATAGTAATCCGTGGCAAGTCATACTTCATTATTGATAACAACCGTTACGTAAAAGCAGCGAACTTTGGTGCAGTGACATTGGAAGCAAATAATGTACCTGCAGAAGGTGTAACATCAAACGCTGTATTAGGACATGATGCATATGTTTACAATAGTGAAGGACAACAAGTAGGTAATGTAATCTTAAAAGCTGATTCCGAAATTACTACTGGTGAAACCAAGACAATTAATGGTCGTCAATTTATCCAGATTGGTGAGGACGAATATGTTGATAGTGATAATGTAACGGGAACAGCGCGTACATTGACAGCGAAGGCATATATTTACAGCCAATACGGTAACCGAATTGGAAAGACAGCAATGAATGCAGGTGAAACTGTTCAAACCTACGGTGACGTTGTTGTTATCAAGGGCAAGACATACTACGCAATTGGTAACAAGCAATTTGTTAAGCAGACTGCATTTAAGTAAAGCAAAACTCAGCTATTTAAAATACAATAGCTAAGCAAGTAAAAGAAGCAACTATCTGATTAGATAGTTGCTTCTTTTTTATTTAGCATAATCGTTATTTAAGAAATTGTATAAGCTAATAAGCGGTGTAACAACATAAAACAACAGAGGGGTTAGGAATCATGAAACGCAGCGGCTTTTTATTAATGGCATGTGTGTTATTTAAGCGGTATATTAATAACCATAGTATTAGTGACAATAAAATAATGAAGCATATTGAAGAAGTAGTAGAACTTATGAGCACAGGAAAATGTAATTTTTCGTAGAGAAACAAGTTAATATGATTAGGAGTTTTACTAAGGATATTAAGCTACCTAAAACAGATCTCAGCTTCGTACTTTCTGACTAGCGTTATTTTATAATTGTATAAAATAAAAAAGGGGAGATAATGTTGGTTGACTAATTGCATATAAAATAACGCAAAAACACCTTTATATTTGGCAGGCAAAATGTTACCATTTTA
>NZ_JACFPG010000008.1:0-4523 GCF_016102055.1 Lactobacillus sp. W8172 | reverse complement strand
TTAAAAAAGCTAGGCTATCCCAAAACTTAGTTCAAGTAATTCAACAAAATCAAAAACTGACTGCCACTAATACGCAATTACAAACGCAAATTCAAAAATTAACACTGGAAAACGAAACCATTGCTGATAAAAAATCACTTGAAGGCTATCACATCGGCATAAAAAAAGGACGCCATGAAGAAAAACAAAGAGTCCATGTTAAAGCTGGTGAGCCTTATCAAAAAGAAATTAAAAGCTTAAATAAAAAAATTGCCGAGCAAGATAACTATGCTGTCGAACTAGTTATGGAACTTAACAAATCACAAAGCGATAACTTAACTTATCAGTATCAAATCAAGCAATTACAAGAACAGTTAGATAGTATCAAAACACCCTATCAAGAAAAAATCGCCACTCTAACTACAGAACTCCAAGACCAAAAACAGCAATTAGCACAAAAAGACCAAGTCCTCCATATGCAAGCCAATACTATCAAACACCAAAAGCACCAAATTAAGCACCTCAACCAATTTGGGCAAACTTTAGTTACTGCAATTGGTGAATGCAAACCATTACTCAAAAATACTTGGTCTAAAGTTATAGAACGTATTGGGCAACATTTCCACCAACAACAAGAACCAGATTTAGATCTCTTCAAGCAATATTGGCCTCAAACTGATTTCCAAAAGCTTAAACATCACGCTTCAATGCCCTCGCAAGAGGAATTACGCCAAATATATCTATCTCAGACACACGACAGAGGTTTAGATCGTTAAAATTGCTCCAGTTCTATCTTTGATCTATTTCAACGTAATTTCTTTAACTATCTTAACCAAACACGCACCACCCAATTAAAAAAATATTGAAAAAATTAAGAAAATAGTTCAAGCTTATTTGAGCCAGAAGAAGTCTTGAGTGAGTTTACGCCCTTTAGCAGAGCGCAAACAAAAAAATAAACATGAACAAGCTTACCGTCGCCGTCAGTCGTCCGTCGTTCATTTCCCTCTTATGAGGGCACAGATTACACCTATGTAGCCCGGAAACCAGATATATGGTACTTCTATATACTGGACTGTGAAGCCCCGCATACTACTGTTCTGACTAGCATTCAGCTATATACGAGTACATGACCTCCCCTACCATTCGTGCTTCATTATTTATCGGTTACACTGGTCGTAGTGACCATTTGACACTCCCGACAGGCCCCTTACCTGTCTGCTTGCGTCCGCGAGTTTGCGTCGGTGCGGATACCTACTTTTATTTTTTGATAAACCATTGAAAAAGTGCATTAAAAAATGGAACCAACTACAACTTAGTCAGTTCCACTTGAATTTTCTTCAATTTCTTTATACAATCTAGTTACTGAATGTTTTCAGTAACATTGATTGAAAAGCGTGAAGCTACAAGGCTTGTTTGTAGTCAGCGTATACGCTCGAATCAGAACGGGAATTCTGATTCGGGCTTTTTTCATATTCAATTAAAAATATTGTATAACAAAATCTGAAAATAGCAAACCTGTTTCATAGATTTAATATTAGTAAATAATTTTATCCAAACCAGTAAGTATGATGAATCTCTTTAATCAAATGTGTGCGCTTTTTGTTAGAGTAATACTTTATGATAGTTTCTTGACCTATCCTAGCAGTATAACCAACAGGGGTTTTAGCCATAATATTTCTTAAATTTGAGGTTGGCCAAACATCTGGATGTTGAGTTGCTGTTGCACTACTAACAGTATATATGGCATATATAGCCTTAGCATATTTATTAACAATTAGAGGAGACAAAACTGTTTCAGCTATTACCTTAGCTACACGCCTAGTTTTAGTAGACATAACATTCTTTGTACCTGACCATCTACTTTTAAAAAAATGAGAGTAACCAAGCTTTCTATATCCTTTAATGCTATGTGGCTGCATATTACTATATAATAAAGTATCATTAGTAATAGAAGTAGGCTTAGTCTTTTGAGATGTTTGATAAGACATAGACTTAATATGACTTGCACTTACTTGATTAGGATTACTAACAATCAAGCTACTGGCAATTAATAAACAAAACATAAATATTGTATAAATAATCTTTTTCAATTTTTATTTCACCTTTTACATTCTCTATTTATTTATAACAATATTTATGTTAGCATATTAAATTGAAATTACAAATTTATGGAGATATTATGTATAGTACATTTATATATATATTATTGATTATTACAATATCAGCTTGGACATATCGAAAACATGTTTCTAATAAAAATTATATAAAATATATAGAATACTTAAGCAATGCGCTATTAACAATAGGAATTATTATTCAACTTATATTTCTAATATTTTTCAAACGTTCTTTTTTAATTAGTAATGATATATCTAAGATTATTTTAGCTATAATTTTATTAATATTCGCATGTTTATTTAAGCTAATTAATACAAGAAATAAACATTATAAATTTTTACATGAACTATCTAATCAATTTCTTGTAATTGCAGTTATGCTCTTTATCGATGGCAACATGGTACCATTATTTACCTAAAAAATATTGTAGCTATAATATCTTTTAGGTAGACCGCTTGCAACTTTACATAATGTACATTATCGGAAGTAAGAACAAACAGCCCGCAGGACTAAAACAGAAATTAATTTTAAAAATAATTTTGTGAAATTAAAACCGTATAGTATAAAAAAAGCCCAAATTAGTGGGCTTTTTATTTTCTGCTTTTTTTCAATTTCACAATTAGACCAATTTCTTTTTTTACCAAAACAGCCCAGAAAAATCTAGGCTGCATTGCGCACTGAGCGTCTAAAAAGACTGCTTTTCCCTGTACTACCTGAACAATTTATCGAGTATGGCAATAATGTCACTCAATACTTGTTCTGCTTTTGCAAGCACAATGTACAGTAAAAATAGTATGACTACTTCACGCATGGTATTCACCTCCTTATAGAAAAGTTGACTAGACCTTTCAAGATGGTGCACAAACGTGCGTAATCATTTTACCATTTTCGATTTAATATGCTATACTTCCCTTAGAAATAGTATGACATGCTGATTGCATGGAACAAACGTGTTTTGTAAGTTGACTACTTTCAACGCGCGGTGACGACCTCAGTTGGTCGTCTTTTTGTTTCTTTTTGAAAAAAGAAAATCGTGTCCTCAAGGACACGACCAGACGAAAAAACAAGCATTAGTCTTCACGACTTTTGCTTGTTTTTTCGTCATGAAATTTTGTGCATTACGCAGTTTTGCCAAAATTGAATTAAGCAGAAATTGCGCCAGCTTTTTCTGCTTCGCCCCCTGCGTAAGGGCGTTTGATGTAGTGACTTTTGCGTTAGCAATTGTCACTACATCGAAAACGTTACTTTTTAGAAAAGTAACAAAAAAGTAGTAAAATAGGGTCAGCTGGAGGTCGCTAAATTATGAACCAAAAAATGACTGTTTCGTTTGCAAAAGGCAACGCCACCGAAACTTCAATTAGACACAATAACCGCTCCCTTGATCCCGATCACTTCGATTACGATAAAGCAGGACACCGTCACATTTTGCCAGAATATACGTCCCTAAACGAGGTGCTAGTTCATCGTGACATTAAAAAAGTTTATCAAGAGCAATTTGGCAAAGCCGTTGAACAATACAATGCCAAACAGAAACGTAAAGACCGCCGGATCACCGATTATTATCGCAAAATCAAAAATAGTAAAAATCAAGCGACCCAACGTGAATTTATTGTTCAAGTTGGCAACCAGAATGATTATTTAAAGCAAGATCGTACTACATCTAAAAATTGGCAAACTGCCAAAAAGATTTTGACCGAATTTGAACATGATTTTGAACAGAATAACCCAAATTTACAGGTTTACAATGCGGTCATTCACATGGACGAACCGGGCTCACCCCACCTACACCTTAATGTTGTTCCTGTAGCACATTTGAAGAATGCACAGCGAGGAATAACCGTTAAGCCGAGTTTTGATAAAGCTTTAATTGAAGAGGGGTTTAAACCTGATCCTAAGGACAGTCGGGCGCTTTTTCGTGAATTTCAACATCAACAAGCTGATAATTTAACTGAACTAGCGCATAAATTTGGCATTGAACGTGAACAAGGCTTAACCAATCAATTAAAAAACGTCCACGAATACAAGCAGGCTATGCGTGCTGTCGATCAAGCTCAAGCCTTAGCTCTGCAACAAAAAAATAAAAATGCTGAATTAGCTATCAAATTAACTGATCAAAAAATCATGAGCCAAGAATTGGATCAGCAAATCAAGGATAAGCAACAAAAATCGGCTATTTTGAGCCGTGAGAGCCATTTAAAAGTTGAAAACGGGGAAACATACTTAAAGACACTAAAACTGCTCTCAAGCGTTAATAATGACGCTGACGTTGATTATTACTTACCAACTAAATCTTTTGGACTCGTTGACAAAGTTACTGCTCAAGCTAGAATAGCTGAATTAATTAAAAAAGCTAGGCTATCCCAAAACTTAGTTCAAGTAATTCAACAAAATCAAAAACTGACTGCCACTAATACGCAATTACAAAC
>NZ_JACFPG010000007.1:0-3225 GCF_016102055.1 Lactobacillus sp. W8172 | reverse complement strand
GTTAGTACATTGAAAACTGAATATAATCCAAGAAAAACCGAGAAACAATCAAAGAGAACAGATTGCAAGAGCGACCGAGAGAGTTCGAAAAGAACGAATGACTTAAGGAAAGGTCAAGAAAAGAAGGGCGCACGGTGAATGCCTAGGCACAATAAGGCGAAGAAGGACGTGACGAACCACGAAAGGCTTCGGGGAGCAGTAAGTACGCAATGATCCGGAGATTTCCGAATGGGGGAACCCAATGCAGCGATGCATTACTATATACTGAATAGATAGGTATATAGGGCAAGACGCAGTGAACTGAAACATCTAAGTAGCTGCAGGAAGAGAAAGAAAAATCGATTTCCCAAGTAGCGGCGAGCGAAACGGAAAGAGCCCAAACCATATGATTTATCATATGGGGTTGTAGGACTGCAAGAAGGTAGTAAGGCGGATAGCAGAATTATCTGGGAAGGTAAGCCAGAGAGGGTGAGAGCCCCGTAAGCGAAATCCAAGAGACGCCGAGCAGAATCCTGAGTAGGTCGGGACACGAGGAATCCCGATTGAAGCAGCGAGGACCATCTCGCAAGGCTAAATACTAAATTGTGACCGATAGTGAACCAGTACCGTGAGGGAAAGGTGAAAAGAACCCCGGAAGGGGAGTGAAAGAGAACCTGAAACCGTGTGCCTACAAGTAGTCAAAGCCCATTAAAGGGTGATGGCGTGCCTTTTGTAGAATGAACCGGCGAGTTACGTTAATTAGCGAGGTTAAGTCAGAAAAGACGGAGCCGTAGCGAAAGCGAGTCTGAAGAGGGCGAGAGAGTTAGTTGATGTAGACCCGAAACCAAGTGACCTACCCATGACCAGGTTGAAGGTGCGGTAAAACGCACTGGAGGACCGAACCCACGTAAGTTAAAAATTGCGGGGATGAGTTGTGGGTAGCGGTGAAATTCCAAACGAACTTGGAGATAGCTGGTTCTCTCCGAAATAGCTTTAGGGCTAGCCTGGTGCGAGGATGATAATGGAGGTAGAGCTCTGTTTGGATGAGGGGCCCATCAAGGGTTACTGAGTTCAGATAAACTGCGAATACCATATATCAAAGCACTGGAGTCAGACTGCGAGTGATAAGATCCGTAGTCGAAAGGGAAACAGCCCAGATCACCAGTTAAGGTCCCAAAATCTATGCTAAGTGGAAAAGGATGTGGAGTTGCGTAGACAACTAGGATGTTGGCTTAGAAGCAGCCATCATTAAAAGAGTGCGTAATAGCTCACTAGTCGAGTGACGCTGCGCCGAAAATTTACCGGGGCTAAGCATAGTACCGAAACTGTGGATGTGTAGTAATACACGTGGTAGGAGAGCGTTCTAAGTGCGGCGAAGCTTAATCGAGAGGATAAGTGGAGCGCTTAGAAGTGAGAATGCCGGTATGAGTAGCGCAAGATAGGTGAGAATCCTATCCGCCGAAAGACTAAGGTTTCCTGGGGCAGGCTCGTCCGCCCAGGGTAAGTCGGGACCTAAGGCGAGGCCGAAAGGCGTAGTCGATGGACAACAGGTAGAAATTCCTGTACTGCGTTAGATCGTTAATAGCGAAGGAGGGACGCAGGAGGCAAAGAACGCATGGTGCTGGATATCCATGTTTAAGCAATAAGTGTAGATAAGAGTTAAATGCTTCTATCTAGAAAGCACGAGTTGTGATGAGGAGCGAAATAAAAGTAGCGAAGGTTCAAGAGTCACACTGCCAAGAAAAGCTTCTAGTGAGAGCTAACGTACCCGTACCGCAAACCGACACAGGTAGTCGAGTGGAGAACACTAAGGTGAGCGAGAGAACTCTCGTTAAGGAACTCGGCAAAATAGCCCCGTAACTTCGGGAGAAGGGGTGCTGGTGTAACAGCCAGCCGCAGTGAATAGGCCCAAACAACTGTTTATCAAAAACACAGGTCTCTGCAAAGTCGAAAGACGACGTATAGGGGCTGACACCTGCCCGGTGCTGGAAGGTTAAGGAGAGTTGTTAGCGTAAGCGAAGCAACGAACTGAAGCCCCAGTAAACGGCGGCCGTAACTATAACGGTCCTAAGGTAGCGAAATTCCTTGTCGGGTAAGTTCCGACCTGCACGAAAGGTGTAATGATTTGGGCACTGTCTCAACGAGAGACTCGGTGAAATTATAATACCCGTGAAGATGCGGGTTACCCGCGACAGGACGGAAAGACCCCATGGAGCTTTACTGCAATTTGATATTGAGTAGCTGTTAAACATGTACAGGATAGGTAGGAGCCAGAGAAGATAGCACGCCAGTGTTATCAGAGGCAATGTTGGGATACTACCCTTGTTTGATGGCTGCTCTAACCAGGACCTCTAAGCGAGGTATGGGACAGTGTCTGATGGGCAGTTTGACTGGGGCGGTCGCCTCCTAAAGAGTAACGGAGGCGCCCAAAGGTTCCCTCAGAATGGTTGGAAATCATTCACAGAGTGTAAAGGTATAAGGGAGCTTGACTGCGAGAGCGACAACTCGAGCAGGGACGAAAGTCGGGCTTAGTGATCTGGTGGTACCGCATGGAAGGGCCATCACTCAACGGATAAAAGCTACCCTGGGGATAACAGGCTTATCTCCCCCAAGAGTTCACATCGACGGGGAGGTTTGGCACCTCGATGTCGGCTCGTCGCATCCTGGGGCTGAAGTAGGTCCCAAGGGTTGGGCTGTTCGCCCATTAAAGCGGCACGCGAGCTGGGTTCAGAACGTCGTGAGACAGTTCGGTCCCTATCCGTCGTGGGCGTTGGAAATTTGAGAGGAGCTGTCCTTAGTACGAGAGGACCGGGATGGACATACCGCTGGTGTACCAGTTGTCTTGCCAAAGGCATAGCTGGGTAGCTAAGTATGGAAGGGATAAGCGCTGAAAGCATCTAAGTGCGAAGCCCCCCTCAAGATGAGATTTCCCATACGAAAGTAGTAAGACACCTCAAAGACTAAGAGGTAGATAGGCTAGGAGTGGAAGAGCCGTGAGGTTTGGAGCGGACTAGTACTAATCAGTCGAGGACTTGACCACAAGCTTGAGCGATCTGAGATTAGGATTGGTTTTTCAAAGAGGATTATATTTAGTTTTGAGTGTAAAAGCTCAAAGAAGAGAAAAAGTACGGTGGCAATAGCAAGAAGGAAACACCTGTAACCATGCCGAACACAGCAGTTAAGCTTCTTCACGCCGAGAGTAGTTGGTGGGAGACTGCCTGCGAGGGTAGGACGCTGCCGTGCTTT
>NZ_JACFPG010000006.1:0-59314 GCF_016102055.1 Lactobacillus sp. W8172 | reverse complement strand
GTTAATCAAGATGTCGTCAGTTCGAGTCTGACAGCCGGAGCAAAGTACAAGAAAAGAGGATCTTTATCGATCCTCTTTTTTGTTGCGCTATAGTTTTATTAAATAAATAATATTATAAGATTAGAATGTGGTAAGTATGCGGTTCATAGCTCTTTTTTAGGTGTACAATGTAAATGGATACACTTTATCTAAAAGAAGGAGGAAAAGCTCATGGTAGGAATTGTGTTAGCCAGCCATGGCGGTTTTGCCGATGGGATTGCACAGTCTGCGCAAATGCTATTCGGAGAACAAGACAATTTTGCTCATGTCATTTTGTCGCCTGATGAAGGACCAAATGATATTAGGAGTAAAATGGAAGATGCAATTGCCTCATTTGATGATTCGAATGAAGTGTTGTTAATTGTTGATCTTTGGGGTGGGACACCGTTTAATCAAGCAAACGGTTTACTAGAAGATCATGAAAACTGGGCAGTCGTTTCTGGTATGAATTTACCAATGGTTGTTGAAGCATTAACGCAGAGAATGACCAATCCTGATCATACTGCAAAAGAAATTGCCACTGCTATTATTGAACCTGCTAAGGATGGCATTAAAACTAAACCAACAGATTTAATGCCAAAAACTGAAGCTTCAGTTCAAGGCGGTGCAGGTGTAGCTAAACCTGCAAAATCTATTCCTGAAGGAACAGTAGTTGGTGATGGACACATCAAGTACGTTCTAGCTAGAATTGATTCACGTTTATTGCACGGTCAAGTTGCTACTGGTTGGATACCAGCAATGCATCCAGATCGCGTTATTGTTGTTTCAGACAGCGTTGCTAAGGATGAGATGCGTAAGAGCATGATTCGTGAAGCTGCACCTTCTGGTGTTAAGGCTCATACTGTTCCAATTAAGAAAATGATTGAAATTGCAAATGATCCTCGCTTTGGTAATACTCATGCATTATTGCTGTTTGAAAATCCTGAGGATGTTCTAACGGTTATTAAAGCTGGTATTGATCTTAAGACTATCAATGTGGGTTCAATGTCTTATAAAGTTGGTGATATTAACGCTAATAATGTTTTGTCAATGAATCAAGACGACGTTGATACTTTCCGCGAACTTGAAAAAATGGGAGTTGAGTTCGACGTACGGAAAGTACCAACTGATAAAGGCGGTAATATGGACGCAATTTTGAATAAGGCGCAAAGCTTGTTGGATGAACAAAAGAAATAAAAGAGTAGGAGCAAAAAAAATGAACGCTATACAAATGATCTTAGTTGTTCTAGTTGCCTTTCTTGCAGGTATGGAAGGTATCTTGGATCAATGGGAATTTCACCAACCACTAGTTGCTTGTACACTAATTGGATTAGTTACTGGACATCTAGATTTAGGAATTATCTTGGGTGGTTATTTACAAATGATTGCCCTAGGTTGGGCTAATATTGGTGCCGCAGTTGCACCTGATGCCGCATTAGCCTCAGTAGCTTCAGCTATCATTTTGGTTCAAAGTGGTCAGGGCACCAAAGGAATTGGTATGGCTACAGGTATTGCTATGCCTTTAGCTGTTGCCGGACTATTTTTAACTATGATTGTACGTACTATTTCAACTGGTATTGCGCATATCATGGACGCTGATGCTAAAAAGGGAAATTGGCGCAAAATTAATATGTGGCAATGGGTTGCTGTTTGCTTGCAAGGATTAAGAATTGCTATTCCAGCTGCTTTATTGCTAGCTATTCCAGCATCTACTGTTAGATATTGGTTAGGTTTAATGCCAGCTTGGTTAAGTGATGGTATGTCACTCGGTGGTGCTATGGTCGTAGCTGTTGGTTATGCAATGGTTATTAACATGATGGCTAGCCGTGAAGTTTGGCCATTCTTTGCAATTGGTTTTGCTTTAGCTGCTATCAAGGACCTAACTTTAATTGCATTAGGTGCAATTGGTTTGGCTCTTGCCGTAATGTACTTAGCTCTTGAATCTAAGGGTGGTAATGGCAACAAGAGTTCAGATAATGAAGGTACCGGCGATCCACTCGGCGATATCATTGACGACTATTAAAGTGATATTTAAGAGGAGGATTTTATTATGGCTGATCAAAAAATCAAATTAAGTAAAGCCGACCGCTTCAACGTGATGTGGCACTCACAATTTTTACAAGCATCATGGAACTATGAAAGAATGCAGAACGGTGGTTTTGCATATTCATTAATTCCTGCATTAAGAAGGCTATATCCAAACAAGGATGATATGTCTGCAGCACTTGAACGTCACTTAGTTTTCTTCAACGTTCACCCTTACCTAGTTTCACCAATTTTAGGTGTTACGCTTGCTTTGGAAGAAGACAAAGCAAACGGTGCTGAAGTTCAGGACGAAGCTATTCAAGGTGTTAAGGTCGGAATGATGGGACCTTTGGCTGGTGTCGGTGACCCAGTATTTTGGTATACAGTTCGTCCAATCCTTGGCGCTTTGGGAGCATCAATGGCTATCCAAGGCAACCTTTTAGGACCTATTTTGTTCTTTGTACTTTGGAATGTCATCAGAATTGCCTTTATGTGGTACACACAAGAATTTGGTTACAAAGCAGGTTCTGCAATTACTAATGATGTATCTGGTGGTCTTTTACAAAAGGTTACTCGTGGCGCTTCAATGATGGGTATGTTTGTCCTTGGTTCGCTAATTGAGCGTTGGGTAAACATTCAATTCACACCAGTAGTTTCAAAAACACCGCTTCAAAAGGGCGCGTACATTGACTGGAATTCGATTCCTGCTGGTGCAAAGGGAATTCAACAGGCATTGATCGATCAAAGTAACGGATTGTCGCTTACTAAATTCAAGGTAACCACTTTACAAAACAACTTGGATACCTTGATTCCTGGTTTGGCAGGTTTGCTGTTAACTTTCTTATGTATGTGGCTATTGAAGAAGAAAGTTTCACCAATCGTTATTATTATCGCTATCTTTGTTGTTGGTGTTCTACTACACGTTTTACACATAATTTAAAAAATGGTTGAATCACAGAATACCAAAGTAGATTTGACGACTGACGCTACGTGGTTTCGGGCAGTTGCTTCATATGGCAACATCATGGTTGGAAATAAAGCAATTGAATTTTATAATGATCGCAATCTTTCTGACTATGTCCAAATACCGTGGAATGAAGTTACTTATGTAGTGGCCGACGTTCATTTTAAAGGAAAGTATATTCCGCGATTTGAAGTTAGAACTCGCGCTAGTGGAACATTTATTTTTACTACTAAAAATAATAAAAAGACATTACGGGCAATCCGTAACTATGTTCCGGCTGATCATATGCGACAGGCATTGAGTCTATGGCAAAATTTAAAGCGAAGATTTACACGTAATTAAAAAAGTTCCTAAGTAGATATCTACTTAGGAACTTTTTCTATTGGTTTTTAGTAAATGAGTTAATTTTATCCTCAATCCCTAAATAATCATGAATTTTATCATGTAATGAAGTTACTGCTGTTTCAGCACGCTTTTTCTTTTTGCCATATTTTGGCTACAGTGGATAAGAGAATAAAGATCAAAATTGCCGCAATCATTGATACACGATTATTTGGCAAGATGAGTAATAAAATAATCATCATGATAAAAAACAGTAAGGTTAAATAATCCAAATAGGGAAATCCTGGCATTTTAAAATCACCTAATTTGGCCTCTTGAGTCTGTTTGCGATACGCAATATGAGTTAAGAGCATTAAGCACCAGATGATAATAAACATGCTGGTAGAAGTAGAAAAAATGAAATTAAAAGCCTGGTTGCCAATTAAGATAATGACAAAGGGTGCAAGAGCCATTAGACAGGCGGATAAAATCAAACCGTTTTGAGGTAATTGTCTTCTTAAATGACCAAAGGTCTTGTTCCACTTGCCTTTTCCATTAAAGGTAACAGAAAAAAGTAATCGTCCCGCACTATACAAAATACTATTGGTTGATGAAACGGCCGCAGAAATCACAACGAAATTAATGATTGAGCCTGCGTTACGAATTCCAGTTGCTGCAAGAGTCTGTACAAAAGGACTGGAACTAGTTGAAACCTTATTCCAAGGAATAACAATTAGAATTGCAACAATTGCTAAAACATAAAACAAAATAATTCGTAGTGGAACTTCATTAATTGCTTTCTTAATTGTGACTTTAGGATTTTGTGCTTCGGCTGCCGTCAGGCCAACTAATTCAACACCAACGAAACTAAAAATTACCATTTGAAATCCAGCAAAAAAGCCGGAACTTCCTTTAGCAAAGAAGCCACCATTATTAGTTAAATTCGCGAAAGTTACTGGTCCAAAACTGGTTTTTCCACCAGTAACGGCCAAATAAGCTACCAAAATTACAAAAGCAATCACAGTAACAATTTTGATGATTGCAAAACTAAACTCTAGATTTCCAAATAGGCGAGCAGAAAGTAAGTTAATAAAAAGCAGGATAGCAATTGTAACCAGACCTGGAATCCAGGTTGCCAAATGTGGGAACCAATATTGAAAATAGATTCCTAAAGCTGTCATTTCAGCCATTCCTAGCGTGACCCAACTAATCCAATACAGGTAACCGGAAATAAAACCGATATTTTTACCTAAATATTTTTGAATAAAATCAATGTAGGTGTGCTTAGATAGGTCAGAGACAATTAATTCACCTAGAGCCCGCATCAATAAAAATAAAAAAATACCGACAATCATGTAAATTAAAATGACGCTTGGACTGGCCATTCTAATACTGTTGCCGACACCCAAAAATAACCCCGTGCCAATTGTACCGCCTAGTGCAATTAACTGAATATGGGCATTGGTTAAGGTTCGTTCATAACCAGAACTATTATTTTCGTTTTCGTCATCCATCTAATCACTCCAAATTCTAGATATGTATTTTTATACTACAATAATCGATTATAGCACTAGTTTAACTACCTTGAATTATTAGTATTAAAAAAAGATGAAAACAGTAGTATCATGGAATAAAATAGATAGGTAAAAGGAGTGTTATGGAAATGTTTGCAATTGCTAAGTTTTTGTTTGCTGGCCAAAAAATAGAGTTAGTTTTACCTGAAATAAGGCATGCACAAGCGCTATATGAAATTATTGTTCACGATCGGGTAGAACTGGCACGCTTTTTACCATGGGCTGATAAAATTAACGTAGTTGAAGATGAAATAGATTTTATTAAGCAAATGCGTAGGGAAACCGCAGAGTATAAGAAACTTGCTTTAGTAGTTTTAGTTAACGGCGATGCGGCTGGAATGTTTGACCTCCATAATATTAAATTGAAAAATCAAAGTGCGGAAATAGGCTATTGGTTGGGGCAAGCGTATCAGAAGAAAGGAATTATGACTCAAGCAGTTAAAAAGCTGGTTGAAGTATCCTTTAATCAATTAGGATTGCATCGACTTAGCCTATTGGCTGACCATGAAAACAGGGCTAGTTGCGCAATAGCGGAAAGACTTAATTTTGCCCATATAGCATTATTACCAGATGAAGTAAAATATCATGGTGAGTTTCGAGATATGGAGTTGTATACCTTAATAAACAAAAACAGCTTATAGTAGCTATATACTATAAGCCGTTTTATTACTTGTCTTCGTAGCCATTGGGATGTTTTTGGTGCCACTGCCAAGCACTTTCAATGGCCTCTTCTGCACTTTCATGTTGCGGTTGCCAGTTTAAGACGGATCTTGCCTTGTCAGAATTAGCGATTAAACTGTCGGGATCTCCGGCTCGTCGTGGTCCGATTGTATAAGGAATATCTATTCCGGTAACACTACGAGCTGCTTGTAAAATTTCAAGATTTGAATAGCCATGCGCGGTTCCCAAATTGAAAACATCTGAATGACCAGTTTTCATTAAATATTGAAGCGCTAAGATATGAGCATCGATTAAGTCGTTTATTTCAACGTAATCGCGCACGTTAGTACCATCCTTAGTATCGTAATCATCACCAAAAATAGTAAATTTTCCGTCTCCAGTAATAGCACTACGTAGAATATTAGGGATTAAGTGCGTCTCAGGTCCGTGATCTTCACCGTAATTACCGTCTGTTGAAGCTCCTGCAACGTTAAAGTAGCGAAGAGCAACAGACCTAATACCCTCAGATTTATCTGCCCAGTGCATGATTTTTTCCATCATTGCTTTGGTATCACCATAAGGATTGATTGGATTTAGAGGTGAATCTTCTGTAATTGGTAACTTCTTGGGAATGCCATAAGTTGCAGCACTTGATGAAAAGACAAGATACTTAACTTGTGCATCTTTCATAGCTTCCAAAAGGGCAATCATACCGGAAACATTATTATCGTAGTATTTAAGTGGCTTTTTAACAGATTCAGGTACAAGTGAGTAGGCAGCAAAGTGCATCACTGCATCAATTTTTTCTTCGCGTAAAATCTGACTGACTAAGAATTTATCTTCGATATCACCTTGATAAAGCTTTGCCTTGGGATTAACAGCTTTTCGATGGCCTGTGTAGAGTGCGTCAAGGACAACAACTTCATAGCCTTGTTCAACTAAATGCTTGACGGCAATTGAACCAATGTAGCCGGCCCCGCCAATAACTAATACACGCATAATTTCCTCCATTAATATTTTTATAGACAGTTAAATTCTAGCATAGTGCAAGAGAGGTTGCTGAAATATTTCTGCTATAATGTTTTATATAGCAAAGTAAAAAGTTAGTCAAAATAGTATGGAAAGAAGTAGTCAAATGATTCATAATGCAACAATTGATCAACAAGTCAATCATCGATCGATTCGTAAATTTAAAGATCAACAATTAACTGAGGAGCAGTTAGCGACTTTATACACAGTTTTTCAACATACTGCGACAAGTTTATTTATGCAAAATGCAACTCTTTTACATATTACTGATGAAACTAAACGAGCAAAAATTAGAGAATTGTGCGGGCAAAAATATGTTGGTGCACAAGGAGATCTCTTTATTTTTGTAGTTGATTTATACCGAAATCAACAAATTCGGCAGCAGTTAGGTAAGGATGATGGCCGCCTACACACTACTGACATCTTCTTCCAGGGGTTGGATGATACACTGCTTGCCTGGCAAAATGTGGCTAATGCTGTGGAAAGCATGGGCTTAGGTTACGTGCCACTTGGGACAATTAATGATCATCCATTGGCGATGCTAGATGTATTAGACTTGCCTAAATTGACTTTTCCGGCGTTAGGGATGCAAGTGGGTGTACCTGACCAAGATCCACAATTAAAACCACGTTTGCCACTAGAATTTACTACTTTTGAAAATGATTATCCGCGTGATTTTGCTGTGGATAATTTGAAAGACTACGATCAAGTTGTCACAACTTATTATGATTTGCGTGATACAAATAAGAGAATTGATTCATTTACCAAACAAATTACGGGAGAAAAGGTAAATACAAAGGCAATTGACCGTGATGAGTTACCCGAACTTTTACACAAGCAAGAATTGTGCTTAGACTGGAAGTTAAACTAGAACTTGATTTTTGTGGAAAAGTTACCAGCAGCTTGCGTAGTCCACTCTAAATAAGAAAAGTCGTGCATTCAATTGCACGGCTTTTCTTGTTCTGGTATAATTTATACGTTGTAAAAAGCGCTGATTTAGCTCAGTTGGTAGAGCGTTTCCCTCGTAAAGAAAAGGTCGCCAGTTCGATTCTGGCAATCAGCATATTATTATATAGTTAAATTTGATGAGTCTTGATTACTAGCGTTTTATGTTAGTAGTTGAGACTTTTTATTTAGAATTCGTGGACAAAAATGGCACACGTTTACAAACAGTATGCCAATTTTTTTGATATAAAAATTTAGCAGCTAATATTAACATAGTCAAGGCTTGTAGTGTTAAATATCATGCTTTCAACACTACATATAGTATTGCACTGAGATTATTTTGTGATATATTGTGGTTACCAAGTAACAGGATAGGCTACTGTGTACGTATTATTAATGTAGAGATTATTTATGATGCACTAAATTTATAAATCAACCGTATTAATCGCTTGGTACCTTGGCTAGCTATCCATAATTATTTTTTAATACAATATAATCATAAATTATATATACTATGAAAGGCGTACTATAAAAAGTAAAGTGTGCAGAGTTTAAAAGGAGAAGTGGGAATAATGAAATACAGAAAACTTTTGGCAACATTCTTAGCTGCGATTGGATTAATAGCAGGATATCAAACAGCAAATGATGCAACTATAAAAATTGTTGCGGCTGAATCCGAACAGGTGACCAAGGCCAGCAAACCAAAACGATTAAAGATATCACCTAACAAAACACAAGCGGCATTTATAAAGCCGTGGTCATATCAAGAGGAAAGAAAACTAAGTTTGTTGGACTTAGATAATTTAGGTCGTGCTCAAGGTAGTCATATTCAAGTAAAACGCTCAGAATTGCCTACGGAACCCCGTGCGCCAAGGCTAACTGTTAATCCAAGCGGTTGGCATAATTATAAAATTGAAACTACTAAGAATGGCAAACCATATACTGCCTGGGCTTTTAACAGAGGGCATTTAGTTGGTTACCAATTTTCAGGTTTAAATGATGAAAAACGTAACTTAATTACAGAAACGGCTTACTTGAATCAAGGGTCTACTACTGGTATGGATGATACTAATTCAAAGGCCATGCTCTATTATGAAAATCTTTTACGCAAGTGGATTAATGAGCATCCCCAAAGTAAACTCGACTATGCTGTAATTCCTTTATATTATCAAGATGAATTAGTTGCCCGTAAGGTGCTATTAAGCTTTGTTGGCGTTACTCCGGCAAATCGACAAACTAAGATTAAGTTGCCTATAAGTGGACTAAAAATGAAGGGTAAAGTAACTCAAGTAATTTTAGATAATGACTCTCCGCTGCTAGACATAGATTATCTTACTGGTGCTGCTACAGTTCTTAATAGTGAAAAATACTCACGCCGCGAAGCTGTTCGACAAGAAAAATTGCGTCGTGCGGAAGAAAGTAACGACACTAATTTTGAAAACTAGAAGTGCTTTTGAAATAGACTTAGAATTCAAATAACTAAAGGGTCCATTTAGAGTACTTTGCAGTGTCTTGTTAGATATTGGTAGTAAAAATAAAATCCGCAATCATATAAAATAATAAATTCTTATAGTGGCAGAAATAAAAAGCAAGTTTTGAAATGGTCCCCGAATTTGGGGGCTATTTTTATGGCTAAATTATCTACGCAAGATAAAATTGAAATCTATCAGCTTTGGTAGGAGGACTGCTTTCAATCACCTTTCCTGGAAAAGTATCTGAACAAAATATTTAAAGACAAAATAATTGTCGGTGGGTACATTACTTTGGGAGTTACTTTCTTACTGGGAAGAATTGCAAATAACCTTATTTTAATTGGTATCGTCGCTGTCCTTTCACATAAATATGAATTCCATAGGGTGGTTTATAACCCTGTATTATTAAATTTGCTTCACATTAAAGTTCTTTTACTTTTGGGTGTGTATGTTGCTTTATAATTGGTATTATTTGTATACTGTCAAATCTAGGTAAAGAAGTTATGTCTAATTCTGTAAAAGAGGGCTAGTAGAAATGATTAAGAACAGTGAAAATAAATGGTTAGGAAAATGGATAAGTTCAGATTTTGCTGAGGTTAGTAAAGAGCCAGAGTTTTCTTTGGCTAAAATGTTTAGTGGTAAAGAAGCACCGATTCCACTGCCTGTTGATGAAAGACTACATGCGCCAATAGTTTTTAAGAAAATTTTTAATATAGAAAAAGCTATTAATTCTGCAAAACTAGAGATTACTGCACAGGGTTTGTATCAAGTATATTTAAATGGTCGAAAAGTTGGTGATGCCATTTTTACTCCCGATTATACGCAATACCAAGAATATTTACTATATCAAACATATGACACAAAAGATTTATTAGTCAGTGGGCAAAACGTGTTGACAGTAGTTGTAGCAGATGGGTGGTATGCAGGTAGAATAGCTATTTCTGGAGAAAGTTGTCAGTTTGGTGATCGATTAGCTTTATTGGCAGACCTAACCGTTGAATATAAAGATCACAGCTATTTAAAAATTGGTACTGATTCGTCTTTTACTGTTGGTACCGGAAAGTGGCGCTATACAGATGTCGTTATCGGTGAAAAGCAAGATCTGCGCATTAAAAATTGGCTAGCTACTGATACTCCTTTTGCTAAGGGGGCAGAAGTGATTGATGCAGATTATGAGCGCCTATCCCCACAATTTGGTCCGATGGTAAAACGAATGCAAACTTTAAAAGTAAAAAAGATTTGGCAAGAAGAAAACAAGCTAGTAGTTGATTTCGGTCAAGTCATAACGGGACGGATTCGGATAACAGCAACTTTTAAAAAGGATGTTGACATTAAGATTGAGCATTCTGAAACCTTAGATCAAGATGGTCGTTTCTTTAAAAATATTATTGGTCGTAATAAGGATCAAGAAGATCATGTGATTGGAAATGGTAAATTGTCAACTTTTGAGCCTGATTTTACATATCATGGCTTCAGATATATTAGGATTACTGGCCTTGAGCAAGCAGATATTCAAGATTTAAATGCCATAGTTATTTTTAGTAACATGAAGAGAACTGGTGAAATAAGTACTTCTAACCAGCAAATAAATCGTTTACTACAAAATATTAAATGGAGTCAGCAGGGAAACATGTTGTCTATTCCAACTGACTGCCCGCAGCGTGAACGTGCTGGTTGGACTGGAGATATGCAAGTCTTTGCACCAGCTTCTACTTTTTACTACAACACGGAAAATTTGATCCGTCGCTGGCTAAAAAACGTTCGGATTGATCAGCAAAAAGACGGGGAAATTATTGATTACTCACCAGCTCCAGCTAGTTTTTATCAAAGCACGTTGGATTTTAAAGGCAGCCTAAGTTCAGCTGGTTGGGGCGATGCAATTATAATGGTACCGTGGGCTTTATATCAAAGATATGGTCATAAAGAGATTTTGACCGAAAATTATGCTGCCATGAAGAAGTGGCATAATTATAGCGTCAAAAGTGCTGCCGGCGATAAGAGTGGCATTAATCGCTACATTTGGGACACTACATTTCATTATGGTGACTGGATGCTCCCAAGTATGATGATTGGAGATCCTAATCCAATGAAAACTGCTACAGCAACTAAAGATGTGGTTGCTACCGCTTTTCTGGCTCATTCTGCGGATCTTCTTGCTAAAATAAGTAATGTTTTAGGTGAAAATGGTGACGAATATACTGCCTATGCCAATAAAGTTAAGCAAGCATTTGTTGAAAAATTTGTCAAAGAGGGAAGATTAACCAGTGACTATCAGGGATGTTACGTTCTGGCCTTAGCATTTGATATGATTAGTGATACTAATACGAGAAAAAAACTGCTAAGTAGATTAGTGGAATTAATTCATAATAATCATGATTGCTTAGATACTGGGTTCGTATCTGTTCCTTACTTGCTGGATGTATTAGTTAATAATGGAGAAACTGATTTGGCCAGAAAGGTCTTTCTCCAAAACAAATGTCCGTCTTGGTTATATGAAGTTGATCATGGTGCAACAACTATTTGGGAATCATGGGCAGGAATTCAGCCAGATGGCAAAACAGGAACATTTTCGTTCAATCACTATGCAATGGGCTGTGTCCTTGACTGGTTTATCAGAAAAGTTATTGGTTTAAATGAGATTAAGCCCGGATTTAAGGAAGTAGAAATTAAGCCTCAGATAAAAGGTATTGTTGATGACTTCCAAATGAAATATTTGAGTGAAAATGGCTTGTTTACAATAAAATTATTGAATGGTAAATATGAATTTACTATTCCTGAGGGTTGTACAGCTATAGTGTATCTTCCAGATTCTGCTGGCTTTTTAAGGAAATACACCAAAGCCCAAACTCAAAATACCGGAATTATTGTAAAATCAGGTACTTATCAATGGGAATACTAAAGCAATAAATAAAGAATTGAAGTTATTCAAGAACATCATTCCATTAGAGCATCCACGTTTTAATTACACCGTACTATCCTGTGGATGAAGAAAAATATTTGGATAAGTATCTAAAAGCTTTGAAAAGTTAGCAAATATTAACTGGTTGTAAAGAAATGAGGTTAACAATATATGTCTGATGTAATTCTTGAAAAAGCAAGACTAATTTATCAAAAGTATCAGAATGGTGAACTTGGTGATACTAGTCTGCCAGAGGATACTAATCCAGGCCTTGATTCTAGTTCGAATGAGAATGTACTTTATTTCACTTTGCCAATGGCTTTAAATTCTCAAAGAAATTCTTATACTCTGTGGGAAAGTGCCCTAAAAACATATGAAGATTCTGAAACGAATTTTGTCTTTTCACCTAATAAGGTTATAAATGCTGACTATGAAGAAGTGCAGAAAGCCCTAACCAAGTATAGACTTGTACTGCAAAGGAATAAGCAAACCAATATCTGGCTTAAACTGTGTCAGACATTCACTGATTTATCTGATGGTAATATTATCAATTTTGCCAGAAATTTAGATGATGATGTGAATAAAATCAGATACTTTATGCAAAAAGAGGCTAAGAAAAAATTTCCTTATCTGTCTGGAACCAAGCTGTGTAATTATTGGCTGTATGTTCTTAGCAATTACACTGCAATTCCTTTGAAAAACACTAACGATATATACATCGCTGCTGATCGTCATATAATCAGAGCTAGTTACAAATTTGGTTTGATTACTAAAGAACAAATGGAAAGCTCAAAAGTACAAACTTATGTTATTGATGCCTGGGCGAAAGAACTGCAGGGAACTGAATTTGTCCCAACAGACCTGCAAAATCCATTGTGGCTATGGAGCAGAAACGGTTTTAAGAATTTAGAATCCTGACTGATAATAGAAAATAAGGGTAATGTAAGCTTGAAGCCTTCATTACCCTTGTTTTTTCTTGTTCTTAACTTGATGAATTATGCATAGTAATCAATGATTGCTTTCAGCGTTTTCGCAGCTTCAGGATTGCCAGTGCCTTCTTCATAGTATTTACTAAAATGTTCGTCACATATGTACATCTTGGCGAGATTCTTGTGTGCCTCTGCAGAATATTGGTCTTTTGGCCATAATGTTAGTAAATATTCTTTGTGTAAATCAAACAGATGTTTAGCAGCAGGTTGCTTGATATCAGTAGTACTAGCCAAATTTTTTAGTTCAGTTAAAATTTCAGCAGATAATTCTTTAAAATGTGAAAATTCATTTTCTGATAGAGAATTGAACTTTTGATTGCTGCGATCTATTTGGGCGTCGCCATACTTTTCTCTAATTTCTGTACCGTATTGCTTTTCGTTATTCTTAATTACCTCTTTTTTTAGTGTGGCAAATTTTTCAGTGTCTGTCATTTGTGTTTCTCCTTTCATTGTTGCAAGTGTCTTGTCCAAATTCTTAATCAAATCATCCAGATATTGTTGCTCTGCAACTAATTTGCTACGCTGACTTCGTAAAACTTGATATTGAGTTTCTGGTGAAGTTTGCATAACTTTTTTAATTTGCTCTAGTGGCAGGTCAAATAGCTTTAAGAACAGTATTTTTTGAAGTTGATCAACTTCAGTTTCTTCGTAGTAGCGATAATTATTTACGGGGTCTCTGCGCGCTTTTAAAAGTCCCTGTTTATCGTAGTACCGTAAAGTTCGAGTTGAAATGTCAGCTAGTTTTGCTAGTTCATTGATAGAATATGACATGGTTAAAAATCTCCTCACTTGCAAAATCAAGTATATTGGTTGACGTAACGTCAAGGTCAAGCACGGAATTGATTTTTCATCAATAAAAAACCAGTATTCTGATTAGAATACTGGTTTTTGTTATGGCGTCTAGTTTACTACATTTAGTTTTTCGCCATTTAAAAAGGCCTGAAGATTATCAACGACGATTCCTAAAAGACGATTGCGGGTCTCGCGAGGTGCCCATGCAATATGAGGGGTAATGTAGCAGTTTTTAGCAGAAAGAAGTGGACTGTCAGTTGGAATTGGTTCTTTTTGGACGACATCAACTCCGGCAGCAGCAATCTTGCTATCATTTAACGCATCTGCAACATCTTTTTCACTGATTAATCCGCCACGTGCTGTATTAATCAAGATAACGCCGTCTTTCATTTGACTAATCGCTTTTTGATTTATCATTTCTGTGGTTTCTGGAGTTTGCGGAACGTGTAGGCTAATAATGTCAGATTGTTGGTATAGCTCTTCCAGGCTGACTTGTTTTACATAATTAGGTAAATCTGTTTTAGGACGGTGATTATAAAAGATGATGTTCATAGAAAAAGCATGACCAATTTCGGCTACTTTTTTTGCAATACTACCAAATCCAATTAAGCCAAGGGTCTTACCCTGCAATTCCATTAATGGTTTAGCCCAAAATGTGAAGTCAGGATTGCTACTCCAGCGGCCATCATGCACAAGTTGATTGTGTAGTCCCACGTGGCTGGTAATTTCAAGTAGTAGGGCAAAAGTAAATTGAGCAACTGCATCAGTGCCGTATGTAGGAATATTGGTTACAGGGATGTTAGCTTTTGTTGCAGCTTCAGTGTCAATTACATTGTAGCCTGTTGCAGTTACACCAATATATTTGAGATTAGGAGCAGTAGAAATCACATGCTCGTCAAGGGGAGTTTTATTGGTCAAAACGATTTCGGCATCACCAATTCGCTTTAAAATTTCATTATCGTCATTTACTGGAGTTCGATCATAAAAGGTGCAGTCACCCAATTCTTTGAGAGGCGACCAGTCAAGATCACCAGGATTTAACGCATAGCTATCTAAGTTTACAATTTTCATTTCTCAAACCTCTTTAATTATCAATAATACATATTTTACTATAATCTGCTCAAGTAAAATTAATTTTGCAACTAAATTGACAGCGTTTTTAGATAATTTTACAATTGATTAGTATGACACTTTTATTGCTGTGCTTATATGTATCTTTTTACTTTAAAAAACTGTGGGAGAATTTTGGAGTATAAGATAGTTAACTAAAAACATGCAGTTATTAAAGTGGCGAATAAGTATATGTTGTTACTGAATATAGAAGGAGTTAGTAATGAAAAAATGTCCTAAGTGTGGCGCTCTAATGGAAAAGAACGTCAACTTTTGTACGAAATGTGGTGCAGATTTGCGTAATGTTGATCTGGGTCAAAAAACTAAGCAAACCAACACTGAGCCTGCTAAAGTTGAAACCGCACCGGTAGATGAAGTGCAGACACAAATACCCTCTACTGGTCGTTTCCAACATTACTGGCAATGGTTAGTTGAATCTTGGCAAAAACCAGCGCAAAATAATTTACCAACTGAAAGTTGGTATGGCTGGGTAACTATTTTAGTTGAAGATCTTCTTTTTATTTTAGGGTTATACTTTTTGGCTAAGGCACTTATTACTGGTGCAATTGGCCTTGCTAGCAGCTTTGGGGTTAGTACTCGGGGTTGGGGAAACTATGACCTTTCTTTTAATATCGTTTTCAGAGTATTTATTATTATTTTAGTTTTTGAAGCGATCATAATCTTAGCGCATTTTGCTGCATATAAATTTGTCTATAATGGTCATCCTAATCTTTTTGCTTTTGTAAATACCAGCACACATGCAAGTAATTTAAACTTGATTCTTACTGCAATCTTCTTTTTATTAATGCTCTTAGGTCTTAATAGTATTAGGTTCTCTTTGTTCCTAATTCTTTTAATGATAGTGATATTCTTTATTGGGCAAGAAGTAACTTTATTAGCACACGAGGGTGCAGTACGAGATAAAGTTTATGGAATGTTAATTGCTTTTGGTATCATTTTTGTTTGCACCATAATTGTTAATTCGATTATTTATAATTCGGTTCTGCGCGTGATTATTAACGAATTCATGTCCGGAATCAATGGCGCAATGTAGTTTATGGATGGTGTGAGAAAAATGAGTGAATCTGAATTTTGTCCCAACTGTGGCAAGTTAATTAAGCCTAATGATGAATTTTGTCCTAACTGTGGCGCTAGGATAGCTGCCAAAAAAAAGAGCAGACAGGAATATCGTGCTAAGGAAGGTACCCAAAAGAGCACAAGTTTGCCTAAAAATGAGCTTGCGACAACAGTCAATCATCAACCGATGAAAAAGAAGAATAAAATTATCTTTTCATGTCTTGGCATCTTAGTCGTAGCATTTATTGCCTTTTATGCTTGGGGCTCTAACCATTACCAACGTCAAAATCAGGTTGATCAAATTACAGCATATTTGAAAAATCCACATGAAAATATGGCGCAATATGTGACTGCAGATAATCCAGCAGTTCATGTGACAAACGCTGCCTTAAAACCAACTCAGAGTTATTATTTTAGCCACAGTAAAGCCGCTGACCAGATGGGGGAGGCACTTAAATATAGTGATAACTATGATAATGTTTCGCTCGTACAGTCGGGACGCTATTTATTGTTTTTCCCTAAATACACATTAAAGTTTGAAACTTTTTCGCCACAGATTAAAACAAACCACGCTAATTCGACTATTTATGTTAATGGTAAAAAGGTTGGCGGCGTTAATGGTAGTGGGGAAGAGTATTATAAAAAGACGGATCCACTTTTCCCAGGTAAGTACCATATAACTGTTAAGTCAGTTGCTTCAGGACATAACTTAGCAGCTGAAAAGACAGCCAATATTTTTTCTAATGATGCCATTAACATGAACATTAAGACAGTTAACTTCATGATTAAAAGTGTTGCAGGTGCTGACATTTATATCAATGATAAAAAAGCTGGCACTGTTGGTAAAGATGGGACAAAGGACTTTAAGGACTATCCTGCTACTGATGATATGAAAATCTATGTGGTTATCAAAGTTGGTGGTCACGAAATCAAGTCAAAGGTGATTGACTACGATGAACTTGGCTTTGACGATGATGATGACAGTAGCAGTAATGTAATTAAGCCGGAATGGCCTGGCTTAATCAGCCAAGATGATGCGGAAAGTATGCTACAAAATGCATTTAATTCGCCAGATGAGGATGATTTTGTTGGTGGAGCAGAAAACAAGGGATATCAAGAACTTCATGGTCAAGTTGGTAACTTTAACGATGATGATGATATTATTGAATACGATATGGAATGTAATGTCGTTTCGGTATCACCTGCTCCAGGAAATTGCAGTAATGTGGTTTACAAAATAACTTATACTTTTGAACATGATGATTATGAGCATAAGCAAGTAATGTTATATTCAGGCGCTGTCTTCCACCAAGATGGGGATGAGAGTGATTCACAAAAGATCAAGTCAATTGGTAGCGGTAAGATTATTAGTGATAAGAAATATAACAATTAAATACGTACGAAGAAGGGGCAGACCTAGTTTCTGTCCTTTTTGGTTGTTGATAGTTCTGCTATTCACATGCTTGATATACGGTTAGGTGTTTTTTGTTTTGCTGCTTTATCAGCGATATTAAGGGCTGGAATTGAATTAATTACCTTGATATTGTTGCAAACGTCACAAATGAAATGTAAGATAGATTGTGAAGAATGTAATTAACAGGAGGACCTAATAATGAATATTGCGAAAGCAATAAATGTGACTTTTTCTAATCCCGCAATAATGAGTTCTATAACCTCGACAATTTTTATCATTTTGTTGGGCTTTTATCTCCGTAAGCGTAATATTTTTACTGAACAGTTTGGAAAAATATTGTCTAAGGTGGTTTTAAGCGTTGCATTACCAGCTTTGGCTTTTAACTCATTTATGCAGCCAATCAATAATGAGACTTTTACTCAGGGGATAAATGTTTTAATTTGGGGAATAGTAATTTATATTATTTTGATTTTTACTACGCCAATTTCATATGCTAAATATCCACAAGACAAGCGTGATGTATTAGCAATTTTGACAACCTTCGGTTCAACTACCTTTTTTGGTATTCCGATTGTTGGAGCCGTATTTGGTGCAAAGGGCATTATGTATAGTTCAATCTTTAATATTGGCTATCGCATCTTTTTGTATTCGTACGCTTACATCAAAATGTCAGGTCTAAAAATGAAGGCCAGCAATATTAAAAAAATGTTTGTTAATCCGGTCGTAATTGCTACCTTTTTAGGGTTAGTGCTGTGGCTAGCACAAAACTACATGCCACAAGTTTCTGTTCGTCAGGCAGTTAATGGTGTGATTAATCCTGAAGCACCAATGATAAAGGTGGCTTTCTATCGAATCGATCAAACTGCAATTTGGCTATATAAACCAATGCAATATTTAGCTAACCTAGCTTCTCCACTTGCATGGCTATCAATTGGTTCAACTTTAGGTTCAACTTCATTTAAACAAGCTGCATCTAATAAAACGTCATGGTACTATAGTTTCAATAAAGTTATTTTAGTTCCATTGATTAATTTGGCTCTATTATTAATATTAAATGTAACTAATATTTTGCCGATAAGCTATGTAGCACTAGGTACAATTATCATTATGATGGCTACACCAACAGCAGCAGTTGTTTCATCTTACGCAATTAGTTTTGACCGTGAAGCTGTTTTATCATCAGATGCTTCTTTTGTCTCAACAATTCTAGCTGTTGCGGCAATGCCATTTTGGATTGCATTTCTTGGTGTTTTTAGTCAAAGCGGTATATTTGGTTAATAAGGAGGATTTCAATGTTCAAAATTGTTGCATATGGTGTGCGAGAAAACGAAGTAGAGTATTTTAAAAAATTAAATAAATATGATTATGATTTACAACTGGAATCAGAATTATTAACACATGAAAATATTGAAACTGCCAAGGGTGCTGATGCGGTTTTGCTCAGAGCAAATTGTGAGGCGGACGATATTAATTTGGCAAAGCTAAATGAGTGGGGTATCAAGTATGTTTTCACTCGAACAGTTGGCTATAATCATATTGATTTAAAGGCAGCCGCTAAATATGGGATGGAAGTTGCACGAGTTCCTGCATATTCACCATATGCAGTAGCTGAGCTAGCAATGACATTAGGAATGATGCTTTTTCGGCATACGGCTTTGGCAACAAGCATGACTGAACAAGGTAATTTTAGTGTTGCAACTGCAACTTTTTCAGGTGAAGTTCATTCCAGTACTGTTGGAATTGTTGGCACTGGTCGAATTGGTGCCACTGAAGCTCAACTATATAGTGGCATGGGGGCTAAAGTATTGGGCTATGATCCTTATCCTAGTGATTTTGCAAAGCAATATGTTACTTTCGTTAGTCAGGATGAGCTATTAGAGAAGTCTGATATCGTTTCAGTTCACGTTCCTTATTTTCCTGGGAAAAATGATAATTTAATTGATAAGGGATTTCTAGCTAAAATGAAAGAAACCGCTGTTCTTGTTAACACTGCACGTAGTGAATTAGCGGATTATGCCGCAATCATTTCTGCAATTAAATCCGGGCATATTGCAGGGTTTGCAAGCGATGTTTTACCAAATGAAGCAGAAGTTTTGGGGCACAACTTTAAGGGCAAAATTAAAGATGAAACAACTAAAGCGCTAGTTAATTTATATCCAAAAGTTCTACTAACCCCACATATTGGTTCATATACCAGTCCAGCTTTAACTGACATGATTGCAGTTAGCTATGATAATTTCCATCAAGCTTTAGAGACTGGCAAAACAGACAACGACGTTAAATTAAGCTAAGATAAATATTCAAATTCCATAGTAAATTTTGCTTCAAAAAAAATAAAAGTGTAGGGCTTGTAGTGTCCTACACTTTTTTAACTAATCCGCAATCTTTTTTGCCTCATCGAGAGCCTTCATAATAGAAGGATTTTTTGAATGGCAATCTTTAATCATTTGGATATCTTCGTCACTTAATGTAACAGTATATTTGCTCATGATTATTGTCCTTTCTGCAAAAAACTTATCTTAACTATAGCACTTTTAGTGCTAAATTTAATTAATAATGGCGAAAAAACAAGAGATAGCACTGATAAGATAGCGATTGTTATTTTTCAATCATGTTTCAAAAGCAACCAAAATAAATTCTAATTGCTAAATACAAACATTAGTTCTTGTAAATAGCAAATATAAGTAAATCTAGCATTATAAGTGGTTTTCACACAGTTACTAATTCGGAAAAATTCTATTACAAATGTGACAAGTATTTTTATTTGGGTAATTATTTCTTAAAAAGCGAGTGATACTTCTGTTATGGTTCTGCAATTTTTAGGATGTAGGATATAGAACATCAAAGCGAAAGTCACTTTTGTGCTTTCAATTTGAGATAGAAAAAAGATCGGGTTTTTTTATAAGGAGAGATTTTTTTGAAGGTAAAATCTATCTTGGCTAAAACAGCAGCAGTAGCAGCAATGTCAATTTCTGGTGTAGCATTAATGAACAGCACCAATACAGACACGGTTCAAGCTGCAACGGTAGAAAATGATGCAGAAGTTGTAACTGTAAATTATGTAGATGGCAATTCTATCCGCGTTTGGAACAGCTACAAGCATCCTGAAGCTACTGGACAAATTTTGCCAAGTAATTCTTCCTGGAAAGTTATTAAAACTGCTTATGACAAAGATGGTCATAAATGGTACGACCTAGGTAAGAATCAATGGGTAAAAGCTAAGTACGTTAACAAAGGTTATTACCCAGAAAATGCTTCGGGTCAAGAAGCAGTAGTTGCAGATGATAATTCAGCTAATGCGGAAGATACAAGTGTAAACTACAGTGCAAATGTGCAAAATTATGTAAACCCAGCCGGCTCAGAATCTGAGGCTAAGGCATGGATTGCGAGTCGGGAATCCGGCGGCTCATACAGTGCACAAAATGGCCAATATATTGGCAAATATCAACTATCAGCTTCCTACCTTAATGGAGATTACTCCGCTGCTAACCAAGAACGTGTTGCTAATAATTATGTTGCGCAACGTTATGGTTCATGGGCAGCCGCTAAGGCATTCTGGCAAGCAAATGGCTGGTACTAATAATTCCGCTAAAAATATAAATAACAATTTAACAAAAAAGAAGAGCTAGTTTAATTACTAGCTCTTTTTTTGTATTTGAAATTAATGGTCAATTGCATAGGTCAACTTATCACTGCGAAGTATTTGTGAGGTGATGTGTAAGGGTTGGCCCTTTTCGTCATAAACAAAGTCTTTAATTAGCATTAAAGGTGAGTTCTGGTCAACATTAAGTAGAACTGATTCTTCCTTAGTTGCAAATGCTATTTTAAAAGTCTTCCTACCTGTACTAGGTATTGTTGCAAATTGTTCCTTTAACAACTGATATAAAGGGCGATTAAGGTCAGCGCTTTTTAGTTGGTCAAATTTGGGTGGCAACCAAATCCACTCAAGGCAAAAAGGCACGTCATCAATATATCGGAGTCGATTGATTGTAATCAATTGTTCTGTATCATCTAAATGGAAAAAGGCTCGTTGTTCATCGGTGCCATAAGTTTTTTCTATACTAATTAGACGCGTTGCCATGTTTTTACCAGCACGTTCAACACTGTCAGTTAGACTAGAAAACTGATGCTTTTTTGTTTTGATCTCGTTTCGGTTGTCAGAAACGTATGTACCTTTTCCAGGTAATTTAATCAAAATGTTTTGATCTGTGAGCAATTTTAACGCTTTACGGACTGTAGTACGGCTAACTGCAAATTCTTCACGTAGTTCTGCTTCTGAAGGGATGCTACTGCCAACTTGATATTGCTGGTTATTAATACGCTCTTTGATAATATTTGCCAAACTAACATAAAGTGGTAGATGCTCTGCTTTTTTTAACATAAATACCTGTCCTTAAATTTTGCTTTCTCTAATTATAGCAAAAACCCTTTAAAATAAACATCTTTCCAACTTTACTCCTTCATTTTTTAATACCTGTATCAAAATATTAACTTTACTTTTTAAATAAAGCGCTTTATTATGAAGTTATTTAGATACATGTATCATTTTTTAAAGGAGAAAATACATGAAAGTACAAGAAGAAGTTTTGCAAATAGTCAAGCGAGCAGTTAACAGACTAGAAAAGCAAGGTGGGGTGAAACAAGTAGTCTGGATTGGAGCAGGTGGCTCATTTGGCGGTTTTTATGGTGCACACTATTTTATGCAACAAGAATCCAGTCAATTGTATTCAACAATGTGCACGAGCGGAGAATTCATTTATGCTGCTCCAAAGAATATTGATAAAAATACTCTGGTAGTACTTTGCTCTATGAGAGGAACAATTGAAACAATTGAAGCCGCGAAAGTTGCACGAGATTCCGGCGCGACAACAATTGCTCTGTATGTTGATGAATCAGAGCTTGTAGAAGTAACAGACTTTAAAATTAAATATGAGAGCTTGGCGCTTGATGAAAGTAGACTAGACCGAGTAAACGGCAGTATTGGTCTTTGCATAGCAATGAACGTGCTTAACGAGGTAGAAGGCTATGAAAATTATGATTTGGCAATGAGTTCATTTGACTTGCTTGATCCAATTTACCGTAAGGCCGTTGTATATACCACGCCACTGGCTAAAGAGTGGGCTGAATTAAATAAAAATCAGAAAACAATATATGTAATTGCGAGTGGACCAGCACTTGGTGCGGCTTATGTTTTCTCAATTTGTAATTTAGAAGAGATGCTGCAATTAGATTCACCAACTGTACACAGCTATGAGTACTTTAACGGTCCGTTTGAAGTTACCGACAAAAATAGATCAATTTTTCAATTATTGGCTACTGGAAAAACCAGACCTGAAGATGAAAGAGCTCTGAGGTTTGAGCAAAGATTTGGTGGGAAAAAGCTATATGTTTTAGACGGTAAAGAAATAGGTTTAGATGACCTTAAGCCGGAAGTATCACCGTATTTTAATCACTCCATTTTCTCGTCAGTTCTTAATAACGTATATATGCGTGAATTATCATATACAACTCATAAGAGTTATGAGACACGCAGATATATGTGGAAAGAAGAATACAAATAATCAATTTGTTAAAAACAACTGTTTGACATTAAGTCCCACTAAAGCCACGTACGCAAGGATAATAACATAAAATTTAAATTATCATACAAAGCAAATGATAACGCTTTAAACTGAAAATAATGTAAAAATAATTTAATTATTTTTAAATAAAGCCTTTACATAAATTGGTCAATATAATATTATACAAGTGTACGTGTTAATACATCTTATATTTATGGGAAGCTGTATAACATTGTCCATGATTAGGGGTGAAAGAAAGTGAAAATAATTTTAGTTAGCCATGGAAAACTGGCAAAAGGTATGAAAGACACAGTTGAAATGATTGCCGGTCAACAAGAAAACCTTGAAGCATATGAAGCTTATGAAAATGGGACCAGTGATGACAGTTTTATCAATGATCTTAAAAATTCACTTGCTTCAAGCAAGAACGATGATGTGATTGTCGTAACGGATGTTTTAGGGGGATCAGTTAATAATGAGGCCACACAATTACTGAAGGATCATCCGAACTTAACAATTCTAACTGGAATGAATTTACCTCTGATTATTACATTAGTTACGACAGTCAATTCAGGAATTTCAGATGAAAAGGTTTCAGAAGCGATTGATGAAGGAAAGAAAGGAGTTTTGTCTGTTAATAAGTTAATGACTGAAGAAGATGATGAAGGAGATTTATTATGATTAAAGTAATAAGAGTTGATCACAGATTATTACACGGTCAAGTTGTATTTTCTTGGACAAAGTTTGCCAATATTGAGCGAGTAATTGTCATTGATACTGCAACCGCAAACGATGATTTTAAGAAAATGTCGTTGAAATTGGCTAAGCCTGAGGATATTAAGTTGAACGTGTTTAGTGTTGACGCAGCAATTGAAAAAATTGATCGAATTAAAGCGCTCGACGATAACATTATGTTGCTTTTTGAAAATGTAACAGAACTGAGTAAATTTATTGATGCTTATGGTCCAGTTGAAGAAATTAACTATGGTTTGATTCCTTCAAAAGATGGAGCTAAAAGATTTAGCAATGCAATTTACTTGTTGCCTGAGGAAGTTGAATTAACTAAGAAAATGTGCGACCAAGGTATCAAGATTTCAATGCAACAGGTCCCTTCGTCTAATAAGGAGCTTCTAAATAATCTTATTTAGAAAGAAAGGTATAAAAAATGTTTTGGAAAGCGTTAATTGTCGGACTGATTGGTGTTTTTGCCATGTTCGACTCCAGATTATTAGGACGTGAAAACTTTGAGCAGCCACTGATTGTTAGTACTTTAGTAGGACTAGCCTTAGGTGATCCAGCAAAGGGATTAATGGTTGGTGCAACCTTGCAATTGGTTTCAATGGGAATCGTTGCTGTAGGTGCAGCTACACCACCAGATATGGTGTTAGGCTCAGTTGTTGCTTCTGCTTTCGCGATTCTGTCCAACACGAGTGCTCAAGCAGCGTTGACGGTTGCTTTACCAGTTGCCGTATTAGGCCAAATGATTGGTATTGTCGTTAGAATGCTGTTTTCTTCCTTTAACCAGTTAGCAAATAAAGCAATCGATGCTGGGAAGTTCAAGAAAGCTCGTAGCTACCACATTGTATACGGTCCAATTATTTATGCCCTGCTCTACTTTGTGCCAATCTTCTTGGCAATTTTCTTAGGAACAAATGCAGTTTCGAGCTTCGTTAAATTGATTCCAGCTTGGTTGACAAATGGTTTGACCCTAGCAAGTAAGATTTTGCCAGCATATGGATTTGCACTATTAATGTCAACGATGATTGATAAGAAAAATGCAGTTTACCTATTTCTTGGTTTCTTCATTGCCGCATACGGCAAGATGTCAGTAATCAGTGTTGCAATTTTTGCAGTTATTTTAGTTGTTATCCTAAACAAGTTTATGTCTGGGAATGACAATAATAACTCTCAACCATCATCTAGTGACAGCTTAGATGACTTAGAAGAATTATAGGAGACAAAAATGGCTGAACAAAAACATACAGATAAACAATTACGTCATAAGTTCTCGCAATTCTTTTGGAGAGCATGGGCAATTCAGACTTCATGGAACTATGAAAGTCAAATGAATATGGGTTTTATGTACGGTATGGCACCAACAATTGATGAGATTTATGGTGAAAATCCTGACACTCCAGAAAAATTGCAGAAGAAAAAGGATGCATACCATCGTCACATGGCCTTCTTCAACTGTACGCCACAGTTAACCTCATTTGTTTTGGGATTATCGTCGGCGATGGAAGAAGAGTATGCAGCTAACCCAGATACTTTTGATCCTGAATCAATTAACAGTGTTAAGACTTCATTGATGGGACCATTGTCAGGAATTGGTGATTCACTCTTTCAAGGGACGATTAAAATTATTGCTTTTGGTTTAGGAATCAACATGGCACAACAGGGTAACCTGTTTGGCCCAATCTTGGCAATGATTATCTCCATTATCCCTTCAGCAATAGTTACTTACTGGGGTGGTAAGTGGGGTTACCTACAAGGTAAGAAGAACATTCAAAAATTGATTAGTAACGGTACAATCAACCGAATCATGTCATTAATGAATGTGATTGGATTAATGGTTATTGGAGCGATGATTGCGACAATGATTGGAATTACAACTCCAATTAAGTTTGGCAAGAGTTTTGTTTTACAGACTACATTGGATTCAATCTTCCCGCAAATGCTTCCATTAGCCTTTACATTCGGCATGTTTTACCTAATCAAAAAGAAGGTAAATACTGCTTGGATTATGGTCATCTGTATTGTGGGCGGTATCTTACTTAGTGTATTGGGGATATTTAGTTAATTTATTGGTAATTAGTAATTTTAGAGAATAATATTTAAGGAGAAAAAATTTATTATGGATTTTGGAAAAGTTAAAGCAATTGTTGAAGACATTAAGTCAAAGCAACCAGAAATTGATCGTGTAATGTTCGTTGGTTGTGGTGCCTCAATGGCAGATTTGTATCCTGGCTATTACTTTGTTGCTCATGAGAGTACTAAGTTATTGTCATCAATTCAAACTGCTAATGAATTTAATTACGACACGCCAAAAGGAGTAGGTGACCACACTATCGTTATCACAGCTTCTTTAGGTGGTAGCACACCAGAGTCAGTTGCTGCAACTAAGAAAGCTAGAGAACTTGGTGCCCATGTTGTTACCTTGTCAATGGCTGAAGATTCACCAATCATTAAAGAAACTGAATATAAAGTTGTTCACGGTTTCCAAGAAAATTATGCTGCTAAGACTGAAAAGATGACATATTGCTTGGCTTTGGCAATTGAAATTGTTAAAGAATTTGAAGGCTATGAATTTTACGATGAAGCCTTAGCTGCCTTTGCTGGCATGCCAGACTTGATTCAAAATGCAGTTAAATCAGTTGGTCCAGCTGCTAAAGAATTTGGTGAAAAGTACAAAAATGAGAAGACAATTTATGTGTTGAGTAGTGGTGCTTCACTTGGTGTTGCATATTCAACTGCTTCATTCCTCTTCATGGAAATGCAATGGATTGCAGCTCCAACTGTTCACTCTGGTGAATACTTCCACGGCCCATTTGAATTAACAGAGCAAGATGCGCCATACTTGCTATTTATGAATGATGGTAAGACACGTCATTTAGATGCTAGAGCATTAACTTTCTTACAAAGATTTGATGCACAAATCGCAAATATTGACGCTAAAGATTACGGCTTAAACGAAATTGCTAGTGAAAATGTCATTGATTACTTTAACCCAATGATTCATACAGGTGTAATGCGTGTCTTTGCTGAAGAATTAGCCAAGGCAAGAAAGCACCCATTGACTAAGCGTCGCTACATGTGGAAACTTACTTATTAATTAAAACAATAATTATCGAAAAGGATCCTATTTTAAAAATAGAATCCTTTTTTTCTTTTCTAAGGGTTTAATACTTATCCTACAGTTAATAAAATGAGAGGACATTTTTAAGATGGAAATTAATAAGGTAAACAAAGCCGTCAAGTTAGCAGCAAATCATCATCAAGGTAAAATAACCAGTATTTACTTTACTGCATGTGGTGGTTCGCTTGTTGATTTTTATGTTTCAAAGTACTTTTTAGAAGCAGAAGCCAAAACAATAACTACTGGTTGGTATAATTCAAGTGAGTTCGTAAATGTTCCACCGGCAAAGTTGGGTGAAGATTCGATTGTATTTATTTGCTCGCATAGTGGTAATACACCAGAAACGGTGGAAGCAGCCAAAATTGCTCAAGAAAAAGGTGCATTTACAATTGGTTTGACTTTTAATAAAAATGCCAATTTACTAAATTATTCGAATGCTAAAATTATTTATGAATGGGGTAATGAGGAAGAAGTCGTCAACAACCCGATGGCAATTACACTAGATGCAACAGTAAAATTGCTGCAAAACTTTGAAGACTATCAATATGCTGCTGATTTTGACGATGGTCTTAAGAAAATTGATACTGTGATTTCAAGAGCAATCAGACAGGTACAACCGAGAACAAAGAAGTTTGCACAAGTTTATCAAAATGAGACAATGTTCTATGTTTTGGGAAGTGGACCGTCTTTCGGACATGCGTATGGATTCTCTATCTGTTCATTAATGGAAATGCAATGGTTAAACTCTTCTGCCATTCATTCTGGTGAATATTTCCATGGTCCTTTCGAAGTTACTGATAAGAATCTTCCTTATATTTTATTAAAAAGTTTAGGTAGAACGCGTGTATTAGATGAACGTGCCGAACGCTTTTTAGCAAAGTATGCGCAAAAAGTAGAAGTTGTTGATGCTAAAGAACTTGGTTTGGATTTAATTGACGATAAAGTTTCAGAGTACTTTAGTCCGATTTTGTTTTATACTGTTCTATGTGAATATAGAGCTAAATTGGCTGCTGTCCATGATCATTCATTAGACGTAAGAAGATACATGGGCAAGGTGGAATATTAATATAGGTAGTGGTGACTTTAAGTGAAGGAAACGGGTTCTTTATACTCTCAAGTGATGGAGAAGATAAGACAGAAAATCATTAGTGGGGAATATCCAGTTAATAGTAAATTGCCAAATGAGTTTGATTTAAGTGAGCAGTTTGATGTTAGTCGTGTTACTTTAAGAAAAGCAATTAAAGGCTTAGCTGATGATGGGTTGGTCGAAAAGATTCAAGGGGTTGGAACTTTTGTCCGGCAGCCGCAGAAAGTTAAACGCATTGTTAGCTCTTCGGCCGTAGAGAGTTTTTCAGAAATAGCCGAAAAAGAGGGCTTTAAAGCTAGTGTTGAAGTAGTCAAGGTCAAGGAAGTAGAAACACCAAGTGAATTAAAGGATGTCCTTGAAAGCCGTAGAGCATTGTTTATTGAGCGAGTCCATTTGGTCAATGAAGAACCGATTATGCTTGAATGTAATTATTTTCCCTTACCTCGTTTTAAAAAGTTAAAGGACGAAGATTTACATAAATCTTTGTATCAAATATTGCGTGAAAAATATCAAATCAATAAATTGAATTCACGTGACATGATTATTAGCGTAGCTTTAGCAAGCTTGAGTGAAGCAAAGCTTTTAAAAAAATCGATTGGTTTTCCCTTACTACTTTTGCAAGTCTGTGTTGAAGATGAGAATCATCAGGTAGTTCATGCTGGTCAGCAATATGTTATTTCTGATCGATATGAATTCCATGTGTAGTAAAAGGTAAGCTTTTTAATTGGTAATTGTAAAAAACGTAAAAAGTTGATGAAGGAAATAAAGTGGTAATAACGTATAATTAGTTTTAGAATTAAACATAAACCATAAAGAGCCGTTAGGTAAAGAATACTCTTGAGGAAGATAAATGAAGAAAAGTAAACTTGCCCTTGTCGCGATTAACCTTATTTTTTTAGTAACTGTTCCAGTACTTGAATTGACTGAGTCAGATCAGGTGGCAGCAGCTACTGTTAAAGGCTATGTTAAAACTAGAAGCAATAAAAAAGTGCGCTTATACACGATTAAAGGCAAGCACTCTAATTTTTATGCAAGTCCAAAGTATCGTTATCCATATAGTTCGAAAAAGAAAATTGGCAAGCAAAAGCGTGTAGCATACAAGATTGGCAATAATTCTCACTGGATTTTAGCCAAAGATGCAACTGTAATAAAACAGCAAAGTCCTAAAAAATATGTTCAAGCCCAGCTCCAAATGCCAGTAGGATATACCAAGCTAGAGCTGTTACAAGCTTATCAGGGCAATCCTAGTCAGGCTTTTATCAATGCTTCCATTAAAGGGATGAAAACTAATAGCTTTAGTCGCATTAGTGCGGCTGAAAATGAAGAAGATAACCATAACATGGTAGACTTGGCTAAGCCAACACCAGAACAAATTGATACTTTAACCACTTTTTCACTAGGCTTAATTAATCAGGCTAGAAGCCAACTAGGTCTCAATTTGTGGCAAGATAGCGTTGGTGCACGAAAACTAGCGCGTGATATAGCAATCCAATATACTGAAAACAATAAAACAATCAAGGACAGCCATTACGTTACTGGAATAGTTAAAGCATGTAAGTCCAATGGACTAAACCTTGATGATAACTATGTCGAGGACATGGCGGGTTTTTATAATCCCGATAGAACAATGTCAATGACAGAATTAAAGAAAAGCGTTTATTTTGGCTTGAAACAAATGATCTTTGGCTATACAGGTAGTGGTGAAGAGGGTCGAAATGATCGCAGCAATTATCAAGAATGGGAACATGCAGGCGACCTATTTAATACTCAAGGTTCTTTACATGATGGTGATTATAACTATTATGGTTTTAGCCTTTCCCATAATAATGATATTTGTTCAATGCATTTTATCAGTGTTCCAACTTATATTGTAAAAAATAATACGTATGATACTGGCTTTAAGCCATAATGAATTTGTAAAGAAGATAGTCGAAATTTGACTATCTTTTTTGTTAGCAAATAATAAAAAATGCTAAAATTAATTATCTTGAATAAAGTGAGGGATAGAAAATGCCAACTTACATTAAATTAGCGCAAAAAAGCGACTTGCCAGAAATAATGAAGATAATTGATGAAGCTAAGCAATTGATGAAAAATGATGGTATTCCTCAGTGGCAAGAAGGAAAGCCTAATGAAGCAATATTATCTGATGATGTTGAAAAAGAACGTGCATATTGCTTAATGGTTGATCACGATATTGTCGGAATTGCTGCTTTAATGACGACGCCTGAACCGACTTACAAGCAAATTGAAGGTGAATGGAACGATGACGTTGATAAATATGCGACAATTCACCGCATTACGATTTCGACTAAGTTCCGTGGCCAGCATCTAGGTAAGATTTTTATGTCCAACTTAATTTCTCGTGGAATGGTGCTTGGAATACATAATTTTAGAATCGATACACATGCAGTCAATAAGAGAATGCAAGGCTTAATCAAAGCTACCGGCTTTGAAGAACGTGGAGTCATTTATATTGATCAAACCGAAAATGGTGCTAGAAACGCATATGAATTAAATCTGTAGTTTTAGTAAAGTTAATAAGGTAATTACGGACATAAAAAATAATTTTCCCTCTTGACTTACTAACAACATTTTTCTATACTATTAAATGTTGAGCGAACAAGTAAAAGCTCAAAGGAATGGGTTATAGCCAAGTGGTAAGGCACTAGTTTTTGGTACTAGTATGCGCTGGTTCGAATCCAGCTAACCCAATTGTTCTTACGAACACCCAACCCAAATAAAGACAGTTCAGTTAATCATGAGCTGTCTTTTTTATTATAAAAAATTAATAGCAAATTAAATAAATATGGTAGAAAAATAATTTTGTTAACTGTATAATTTTAAAAAAGCAAGAAAACAGAAGTTAGGGTGAAACATATGGTTAACTTAATTAATTACACCAAAAAAGGTCTAGCAGATCTTCCTTCAAATCCAATTTTGAAGTTTTCCGATTACGCAAGTAAGATTCCCGATGTTATCAAGTTCACTTTGGGTGAGCCTGATTTTGACACACCGGAGCACATCAAGCAAGCAACTATCAAGAGTGTTACTGATAATCACTCGCACTATGCTCCATCAAATGGAACAATTGGTTTGCGCAAAGCTGCAGCTAACTTTTTGGCTGAAAAATATGGTCAAAAGTATGATCCAGAAACTGAGGTTTTAGTTACTACTGGTGTTTCTGAATCAATTTTTGACACAGTTTTAGCGTGTCTTAATCAAGGCGACGTGATGGTTGTGCCTACTCCTGTTTTTCCACTTTATATGTCTGATGCCAATATTATTAATGAAGGGGTAGAAATTGTTAAAGTTGATACTTCAGACGATGGCTTCAAGTTAACACCAGAAAAATTGCAGGCTGTGCTTGATCAGTATGGGGAGCGTGTTCGGATGCTGGTGATGAACTATCCTACTAATCCAACAGGGGTAACATATACTCAAGACGAGCTTGATGCATTAGCTGATGTGATTCGAGATAAGCCAATCTTTGCCTTGTGTGATGAAATTTACAGTGAACTTTGCTATGATGGTCCGCACGCTTCAATGGAGAAATCATTGCATGACCAAGTCATTGTAATGAATGGTGTCTCGAAGGCATGGGCAATGACCGGATACCGGATTGGAATTGTTTGTGCCCCAAAGGGTGTTTTGGAACAAATCGCTAAAGTGCACCAAGCAATCGTAACAACAGAACCAACACCAATGCAGGATGCGGCTGAAGAAGCATTTAAAAATGGTATGGATGATTCCAAGCCAATGAAAGAAGAATTCCAAAAGCGGCGTGACGTTTTATACAAAGGCTTAACTGAGATTGGCTTTGAATGTGCAAAACCAGAAGGTGCCTTTTACATCTTTGCTAAAATTCCGGAAGGATTAGAGCAAGACGACAACAAATTTATTTATGATTTGGTTGATAAAGCTCATGTCGCTGTCACAAGTGGTTCGTGCTTTGCAAAAGGCGGTGAAGGTTATATTCGTTTCTCATATGCAGTTGCCATGGCAGAGATTGAGGAAGGCCTGAAGCGAATTGCAAAATATGTTGAAGAATATAAGAAGTAAAATAGCATAATTTTTGCTTGCAATTACGCATGTTTTTAGATAAGATAATTAACGTGCGTAACGGAGGAGTAGCGAAGTGGCTAAACGCGGCGGTCTGTAAAACCGCTCTCTCTGAGTTCGGCGGTTCGAATCCACCCTCCTCCATTATCAGTGGGTTATAGCCAAGTGGTAAGGCACTAGTTTTTGGTACTAGTATGCGCTGGTTCGAATCCAGCTAACCCAATTTAAGATTACAAACTAAAGGCAGCTGTTGATAGTTGCCTTTTTACTTTCTTTTGTTGACTGTTTAACATACAATTTTCATGCAAGAATAATGACTTGGCACTGAAAAAGAGTAGGATGATAGCTAGTTTGCTTTTTAACTAAGAAGGGAATTTTATGTCGAGACTAGTTAAAGTTGGAGCTGGAGGTAGTGAAATCGGCTGGCACGAAGCTTTAAAAGATTTACGTGCAGATGATGTATTACTTCTAGGACCGGGCTTTTATGAATTACCACAGGATACCCTGTTTTCAGACATTACAGTTAAGGGAACTGGTAGTTTGCCAGAAGATACGACAATTCTTGGTGATGTTAACATTGCGGCTGATAGTCAGTTTGTTAACTTAGAGAATTTATGCATCAATACTAATACAGATTCAAACAGTTTATTTGTGCCCGCTGAAGCAAACACTTATTTAACATTACGCAATTGTATAATTAAAGGTTACGGCAATGACACGGCAGCCATTGCGGCTAACGGTAAGGTGACCTTAGAACTGTATTCGACTATGATTTTAAATGGCTCACTATCTATTTTTGCAAATGCCGATTTTCGCTTAGAAATGAATGATTCTTCAATTGAACATGTTTCGGAAGAATTTGGAACTTTGGCACTTGAGGGACACGGTACTGCTATTATTAACAACTCTCGTATTCATGGTAGCATTGATACTTTTACAAAGACAAATGCGGAAATTGATTTAAATAATTCCGTTACAAACTCAATGCTGCTTCAGGGAGAAGTTTGGCTGAATATGTTGAACAGTAAAGTCGTATCCGATGATGATACCTCGATGTATATTACTGATAAAACGTGGGCTAACATCATTGGTTCCGACTTTAATGGCGGAATTTATCTTGATAAAACACCGCATGTGATTATTCAAAACAGCCAACTTAACCGAATGATCGCAGTTAATGATGCAGAAATAACAATGATTAATTCTATTGTAGTTAATCATGCTGACTTTCAAGATAAGGCAAAGTGTTCGGCACGCAGAGTGACTTTTAATGGCGGGGCTGAGTACCAATACTTTTTAGCACTTGGCGATCAAGCTTTTTTTGAAGGTCATGACCTGATTTTTAATTCTAACGGGGCCGATTTGGCAGTGAAAGATGCAGCCAGAATGCATGCCAGTGTGATTGCCAGCAGTGATGACTCAATTGCTGTTGAATGCAGTCAAGGGGCTAGCGTACAACTTTTGGGTATGAAGTGGACCAACAAGAAAAAATAGCATCAAAAAATTAATTTGATTTAGCTCGGCTAAAATAGACCAATTTGGAATATAATATGGTCATACATGGAGGTGTGATAATTGGAAGAACCAATGTACATCAAAATTCATAATCAAATAAAACGTGAAATTGAGAATCACGTATACAAAGTCGGTAGCAGAATTCCAGCCGAACGACAATTGGCGCAAAAATTTGGCGTTTCGCGAATGACTTTACGACAAGCAATCAAGACCCTTGAGGATGAAGGTATTCTAGAACAGCGCATTGGGAGCGGAACTTATGTGGCTAACCAAAAAGTTCAGGAAAAAATGTCTGGTATCATGTCCTTTACCGATATAACTCATGCTAACGGACAAACACCCTCAAGTAAGCTGATTTCATATCGAATTGGTAAGCCGTCATTGTCAGAAACTGAACGTCTCGACTTGGCTCCTAACCAAGAGGTCTTGCGAATGGAGCGTATTCGCTATGCCGATGATGTGCCTATTTGTTATGAGGTTGTAACTATACCACAGAGCCTGATTGCGAAAATGTCCAAGGCAGATATTTCATCGCACCTCTACCAAACGTTAGAAAAAAATGGTTATAAAATAGGTCGAGTAACAGAACATATTTCTGCTGCGATTGCTAATGAAAACTCTGCTCGTTTACTTGATGCCAAAAAAGGCGAGGCACTGATTACACGTCTGCAAGTAACTGAGCTCTCTACGGGATTACCTTTTGAATATACCAGGGCCAGCTATGTAGCTGATCGCTTCGAATTTACTTTTTCTAAATAAAAACTCTGAACTGCTTTAATTATGATATGCCGCACAAATTTGGGGGTCATATCATTAGCTTAGTTCAGAGTTTTTTATTTTAAATCTTGTTTGATTTTAGTAGAAGAGATTCCAGGTGTACGAGGTAAATAAACGACGTCACAATATGATTTGAGAAAATCAAATTTACCTTTCCAGTCATTACCCATTACAAAAGTGTCAATATCATACTTTTGAATGTCAGTGATTTTTTGGTCCCAGTCTTGTTCTGGAATAACTTCGTCAACGTAACGAATAGCTTCTAAAATAAACTTTCGTTCGGCGTAATTGTTGTATGATTCTTTATGTTTTTGCAGCTCATTGAATTCATCGGTCGAAAGACCGACGATCAGGTAGTCACCTAGCTCACGAGCGCGCTTTAGTAAGCGAACATGACCGTAGTGCAATAAATCAAAAGTGCCATAAGTGATAACTTTTTTCATTTGTAGTGTTACTCCTCTTACTTCGACAACTAAATATTATCATATTTATAGAAAAGGTAAAACATAGTCCGAAATACCAAATTGTCTGCTAAAATAAGGTAAATTAATCGCAGGAGGAAACTAACATGAGTAAAGTAAGCGTTTTAGGCGTTGACTTTGATAATAAGAGTTTCAAGCAATTTCAGAATGAACTTATCGGTCGGATTAATACTCACCAATCTACCTTTGTAGTAACTGCAAATCCAGAAATTGTCATGTCAGCGAACGAAAATCCCGAATTTATGAAGATTTTGAATTATGATGCGGATTATGTCACTCCTGATGGAATTGGCGTGGTTAAAGCCGCTAAAATACTGGGAACACCATTAAAAGAACGAGTAACAGGCTATGATTTATTTTCTTGGCTAATGAAATTGGCTAACGAACGTAGCCTAAGGGTTTACTTAATTGGGGCTAAACCTAAGGTAATACACGCAATTCAAACTAAAATTGCGCGTGAATATTCTGATATCCAGCTGGTTGGTGCAGAAGACGGCTACTTTAAAGATGATTTAGAAGTAGTCGCATACCAAATTGAGCGTGCTGAACCAGATTTGGTTTTTGCAGCCCTAGGATCACCTCGACAAGAACAACTGCTTGATATTTTGCGTAAAAACCTATTACCTGCTTTGATGATGGGCGTAGGTGGTAGTTTTGATGTCTTTTCTGGAATGGTTAAACGGGCACCTCAATTCTGGCAAAAAGCGCACTTGGAATGGTTTTACCGTTTGCTAAAAGAGCCATCACGTTATAAAAGAATGGGAAAGATTCCTAAATTTATGGTAGAAGTTTATAAGTCTAAAAAGGACCGAAGATAAGCATGAAAGTTTTGCATGTTAATGCTGGCCTCGAATCTGGTGGCGGGTTAACGCACATTATTAACTTATTAACTGAAGCTAAGCTGCAAGGTAAAGATTTTACTTTATTATGTTTAGCAGAAGGGCCGGTGGCCCAAGCTGCAAGGGAGGCAAAGTTAAATTGTCATGTACTAGGCTCAAGCAGTCGCTACGATTTGACCGCTCTCAGGCGCTTAGCGACTTTTATCAACGAAGGCAATTATCAAATTGTGCACACTCATGGTGCGCGTGCCAATCTTTTTATGGCGCTAATTAAACGCCGAATTACTGCTAAATGGTGCGTAACGGTTCACTCTGATCCATATTTAGATTTTGAGGGAAGAGGACTAGGAGGTAAAGTTTTTACCAAAACTAATGTTAAGGCAATCAAGGCAGCAGATTGCGTATTTGCGGTAACGCAGAAATTTGCTAATTTACTCACAGAACAAGCTCATGTTGATGGAAAGAAAGTTCACGTCATTTATAACGGAACTTTTTTCCATCAAGATAGTGACATCCCAGCTAAGTATGAACACCCACATTTTAATATTGTTAATGTTGCGCGAGCTGAAAAAGTTAAGGGTCAAGAATTGCTGCTAAAGGCTTTAAAAAAGCTGGATAATCAAAATGTTCATCTATATCTTGCTGGTGATGGTACACAGCTAGATAACTTGAGGGCTTTAACACAAAAATTGGATTTGGGCTCACAGGTAAACTTTCAAGGCTTTATGACACATAAGCAATTGAAGCATCTTTATCGCCGCATGGATCTGGCTGTTTTAACATCGTATTCGGAGAGTTTTCCACTCGTTTTGTTAGAGGCTAGTGACAACTTGCTACCACTTCTTTCAACAGCAGTCGGCGATATTAAAAAGATGATTCCGGATGAACAACACGGCTTTATTGCCGAAGTCGGGAGTGTTGATTCAATTACCAACGCTTTAAAAAGTGCTGTCGCTATGCCACCAGCTGAGCTTAGACAAATGGCTGAGCATGAAAAGAAATATGTTGCGGCTAACTTTTCTCTGGCACAACAATTAGCAAGTATTGAAAAAGTTTATCAAACACTGCTAGCAGTGCATTAAATTGTTTAAACTGGGATAAGTGGTTATAATTAAGAATAAAAAAATTATTGTAATCAAGTTAAGAGGACACAATGTTTTACCAAGAACTAGACCAAGATGATTCTTTAACCCTGCATACTGATTTGTACGAAATCAATATGATGTATACCTACTTTAAAAAGGGTATTTCCGAACGTAATGCTGTTTTTGAAGTATATTATCGTGAAGAACCATTTGGCAATGGCTATTCAGTTTTTGCGGGCTTAGAACACGTAATACTATATTTAAATAATCTGAAATTCAAAGAAAGTGATCTCGAGTATCTAAAAAATGAAGTAGGATATGATGATGACTTTATTGACTACCTGCGCAATCTGAAAATGAAATTGACAGTGCGTTCAATGAGTGAAGGTGAAATTGTTTTTGCCAATGAGCCGCTTCTTCAAGTAGAGGGACCGCTTGCTCAATGTCAATTGGTTGAAACAGCAATTTTAAATATTATCAACTATCAAACATTATTGGCCACCAAGGCAGCAAGAGTGAAATTGGCTGTTCAAGGCGATGGCGTAATGGAATTTGGTACGCGTCGTGCACAAGAAACAGATGCTGCAATTTGGGGAACTAGAGCTGCATATATTGGCGGCTTTGACTCCACTAGTAATGTCCGTGCAGGGAAACTGTTTGGTATTCCTGTTTCTGGGACACACGCACATTCACTTGTTGAAGCTTTTGGCAGTGAATATGAAGCATTTAAGGCATATGCCGAAACGCATCATGATTGTGTTTTCCTAGTTGATACGTATGACACAGTCAGAAGTGGTGTTCCTAATGCCATTCGAGTAGCAAATGAAATGGGCGACAAAATTAATTTCCAGGGTGTTCGAATTGACTCTGGAGATATGGCCTACATTTCAAAACAGGTCCGTCATGAGCTAGATGATGCGGGCTACACGGACGCAAAAATTTATGCTTCAAACGATTTGGACGAGACAACTATCACTAGTTTGAAAATGCAAGGTGCCAAAATTGACGTTTGGGGAATCGGTACTAAGTACATTACCGCTTATGATCAGCCTGCACTCGGTGCTGTTTACAAGTTAGTATCAATTGAAGACGACAGTCACCAAATGCGTGATACACTGAAAATATCTTCAAATGCAATTAAGGTTTCTACGCCTGGTAAAAAGCAAGTTTGGCGTATTTCTGCTAATACCGCTAAAAAAAATGAGGGTGATTGGGTTGCACGTGCTGGAGTTGATCCAAGAAAATTTGATTCACTTTACATGTTCCACCCGCAATATAACTACATTAATAAAGTTGTAACTGACTATACTGCTGAGCCACTGCTTAAAGATATTTTTAGAGACGGTAAGTTAGTATACAGGCAACCTAAATTGATTGAAATAAAACGGTTCTGTGCTGCTAACTTAGACGGCTTGTGGGATGAATATAAACGTAGCCTAAATCCACAGGAATACCCAGTTGACCTCTCACAAGATCTATATGACAGTAAAATGAACTTAATTCAAGATATTCGTAATCATATTAATGAAGGAGAACTAGGTAAATGAGACCAGTGCAAAAAGAAATAATTGCCTATGAACATGTTTTACCAGAAATTGATCCAAAAAAAGAAATTAGACGATCCGTTGACTTTCTCAAGGATTATTTAAAAGCCAATCCATTTTTAAAATCTTATGTTTTGGGAATTTCGGGCGGACAAGATTCAACCTTAACTGGTAAATTATGCCAGATGGCAATTACCGAAATGCGAGAAGAAACTGGCGATAATTCATATCAATTTATTGCAGTGCGCTTGCCATATGGTGTTCAAGCTGATGCCCAAGATGCAGCTGACGCGGTGGCGTTCCAAAAACCAGATCAGGATTTGATTGTTAATATTAAGCCTGCTGTTGATGCAATGGTTGCTAGCTTAAATGAAGCTGGACAAGAAATAACTGATTTTAATAAGGGCAACATTAAAGCGCGTGAACGGATGGTTGTGCAGTATGGCATAGCTGGTGCTAATAATGGTGCTGTTGTTGGAACTGATCACGCAGCTGAAAACTTTAGTGGTTTTTACACAAAATATGGTGACGGTGCGGCTGATCTTACGCCTCTTTTCCGTTTGGACAAGCGACAAGGTAAACAAATGCTCAAAGAACTTGGTTGTCCTGAGCATTTATACTTAAAGACTCCTACAGCTGATCTGGAAGAAGACCAACCAAGTCTCCCTGATGAAACAGCTTTGGGAGTAACGTATCAAGAAGTTGATGATTACCTTGAAGGACGAGAAGTGTCAGACGAGGCCGCTGAAAAAATTGAGGCACTCTGGCGAAAGAGTGAGCATAAGCGCCGCATGCCAGTTTCGGTATTTGATGATTTTTATAAGCACAAATAAAAAGTGATCTAAAAATAACAAGATTAATTTGCAAACTCAGTATGTGAATGAGCTTCTAGATCTTCCTATTATGCATTGACAAAGATTGTGCAAGTAGTACAATTACTGTTAACTTAAGATATGTTTTTTAAATTAACAGTTCAAAGAGAGAGCTAATTGGTGAGAAGGGCTTACTGTTATTTAAAAAATGCTCCTTATAGATTTAACGAATAAAAATAATTAAGAGGTAACAAACACTGTTGCAATTGAGGTGGTACCGCGTTTTAAAGCGTCCTTGAATTTGGCAACGGTGTTTTTATTTTTGGATAAAAAAGGGAGAGATATTAATGAAGAAATTAACAAGTTCGGAATTTAGACAAATGTTTTTGGACTTCTTCGAACAACACGGTCACATGGTGATGCCAAGTCAATCACTAATTCCGCAAGATGATCCAACACTACTTTGGATTAACTCTGGTGTTGCAACAATGAAGAAATATTTTGATGGTTCTGTTGTACCTAAAAATCATCGAATTACTAGTTCACAAAAATCAATTAGAACTAATGATATTGAAAACGTAGGTAAAACAGCACGTCACCAAACCTTCTTTGAAATGCTTGGTAACTTTTCAGTTGGTGATTACTTTAAAAAAGAGGCTATTTCTTGGGCTTGGGAATTTTTGACTAGTCCAGAATGGCTTGATTTGGATAAAGAAAAGCTTTACTGCACGGTTTACCCTAAAGATACTGAAGCACATGAAATTTGGCTTGAAGTTGGCATGCCTGAAGACCATATTGTTAAATTAGAAGAAAACTTCTGGGACATTGGTGAAGGTCCTTGTGGTCCTGACTCCGAAATCTTCTATGATCGTGGTCAAGAAAATAATGACGTGGCAGAAGATGATCCAGAGAACTTCCCTGGTGGTGAAAATGCGCGTTATCTAGAAATTTGGAACATTGTGTTCTCCCAATACAACCACTTGGCAAATGGTGAATATGTTGATCAACCGCATAAAAACATTGATACAGGAATGGGACTAGAGCGTGTACTGTCAATTTTACAAGACGCGCCAACTAACTTTGAAACTGACTTATTCTTGCCGATCATCCACGAAACAGAAAAGATAACTGCAAATAAGAAATATGGCGAAAACGCAGCAGACACTACTGCCTTCAAGATAATTGCCGATCACGTTCGAACAGTCAGTTTTGCTATTGCTGATGGGGCATTACCATCAAATACTGGACGTGGCTACGTTCTACGCCGGTTAATTCGTCGTGCTGATTTAAATGGTCAACGCTTAGGTATTAAAGGTTCATTTCTTTATAAATTAGTACCTGTTGTTGGTAAGATTATGGAAAGCCATTATCCAGAAGTTACTGATCAGAAGGACTTTATTGCTAAAGTAATTAAGAACGAAGAAGAAAGATTCCAATTAACTCTTGATTCCGGTTTAACTCTACTTGATGACTTAATTGAAAAGGCTAAGAAGTCTGACGATAAAACAATTTCAGGAAAAGATGCATTTAAGTTATTCGATACTTACGGTTTTCCTTACGAATTAACTTTTGAAACTGCACAAGATGCAGGATTAGAAGTTGATAAAAAGGGCTTTGACGCTGAAATGAAAGCTCAAAAAGAACGTGCACGTAAAGCACGTGGTGATTTACAATCAATGGGTGCACAAGATGAAACTTTAATGAACCTAAAAGATAAATCTGAGTTTGAGTACGGCGTATACGAAGACAATGCAAAATTGATTGATATTCTTGTTGATGACCAACTAGTTGATCGTGCTGATGGTGATCATGCAGTCTTAATCTTTGATAAGACTCCATTTTACGCTGAACGAGGCGGTCAGGTAGCCGATCACGGTAATATTTACAATCGTGAAGGTGAATTAGTTGCTCAAGTAACTGACGTACAACACGCACCAAATGATCAAAACATGCACTTTGTTGATGTTGTTTTGCCACTAGAAAAGGGTGAAGAATACACCTTAAAGATTGACCGTGTTCGTCGTGAAGGTTTACGTCATTCACATACAGCTACGCACTTATTGCACGCTGCTTTAAGAAGCGTGTTAGGTGAGCATACTCATCAAGCCGGAAGTTTGGTAGAACCTGATTTCTTACGTTTTGACTTTACTGCTATTGAGCCAATGACCGCTAAAGAAATTAAATCGGTTGAAAACTTAGTTAACCAAAAGATCTGGGAAGCAATTGAAGTTAAAACGACTATTACTGATCCAGAAAAAGGAAAAGACATGGGCGCTTTAGCCTTATTCGATGGTAAATATGGTGACAAAGTCCGCGTTGTTCAAATAGATGACTTCTCAATTGAATTCTGTGGTGGTACCCACTGTGCTAATACCAATCAAATTGGTGTCTTCAAGATTATTTCCGAGTCAGCAATTGGTGCGGGAATGAGAAGAATTGAAGCAGTGATGTCCAAAAAGGCATATGAATACCTATCAAACCGTTCCGAATTATTGGACGAAATTCAAGCAGAAGTAAAATCAACTAAGCCTGAAGATATTCTTGATAAAGTTGGTAGTCTAGAACAAGAGCTGCATGATAGCCAAAAACAAGTTGAAGACTTGAACTCTCAAATTAATCAAGTTAAGGCTGGTTCAATTTTTAATAACGTCGAACAAGCTGGTAATTTATCAATTATTGCGCAAAAAGTTGATGTTAACGGTATGAATGACTTACGTGAACTGGCTGATACCTGGAAGAGTGAGAACAAGTCAGACGTTCTAGTTTTAGCTGCAGGTAAAGATGGTAAGGCCAACATGATTATTAGTCTAAATGACAAGGCGCTAGATGCAGGTCTCAAAGCAGGTGACCTAATTAAACAAGTTGCCCCAACCTTTGGTGGCGGCGGTGGTGGTCGTCCAAACATGGCTCAAGCAGGTGGTAAAAAACCTGAAGGTCTTGAAGATGCTATCAAACAAGTGATTTCAATCGTCACAGAAAATTAAGTGTTTGAGTTTAACGTGTTTTTCAAGTAAAATTATGCTAGGAGGAATGATTATGAGTTCGCTAGATAAGACAATGCATTTTGACTTTAATGAAAATAAAGGCAAGAATGTCTATGACACTCTCCAAGAGGTATATAATGCCCTTGAAGAAAAAGGATACAATCCGGTTAACCAGATTGTCGGTTACTTACTGTCTGGCGATCCGGCATATATTCCACGGCATAATGACGCACGTAATTTGATTTTAAAACATGAACGTGATGAAATAATTGAAGAGCTTGTAAAAAGTTATCTTGGTAAAAATAAATAATGCGCTTGCTTGGTTTGGATGTCGGTTCAAAGACAGTCGGAGTGGCAGTTAGTGATGAATTGGGAATAACCGCCCAAAAAGTTACAACCATTCAGATTGATGAAGATCGGTTTAATTTTGGGATGCGTCCTTTAAAGAAAATCGTTCGTGAATATAATCCGTCCGGTTTTGTGCTAGGATTGCCTAAGAATATGGACGGTTCATCTGGTACTTCTGTTAAAAGAAGTAAGGCATATGGTCAAAGATTGCAAGAAAAGTTTGGTTTGCCAATTTATTATTCAGATGAACGCTTGACCACAGTTGAATCCCAGCGTGTACTGGTTGATGAAGCTGAAATTCATGACCGCCATAAACGTAAAGAAGTTATTGACCAAATGGCCGCGGTTTTAATTCTGCAAAATTATTTAGACCTAAATCGAAAGGATTAATATGACACAAGAAATACAAGGCGATGATCGCCAATTAACTTTAGTTGATGAAAATGGTAATGAGGAGTTATACGAAGTTTTATTCACTTTTCATTCAGACGATTATGACAAGTCTTACATTTTACTTTATCCAGCTTCGACGGATGAAGACGAAGAAATCGAAGTCCTTGCATTCAGTTTTGATGCTGACGCTGATGGAGATGTAACCAGCAACGATTTGCATGAAATTGAAGCAGATGATGAATGGGATATGGTTCAGGGTGTACTCAATACTTTCTTGGACGATGACCGTTTAAACGGTGAATAAATGAAAAAGACTGGCGAAGCCAGCCTTTTTTTATTAATAGAGATTTTAAACAGATGAATAATAAAATATTAGAAACACTAGAATTTGCAAAAATCACTGAGAAATTGCAAAAAATGGCGATTACGGCTCCAGCTAAAAAAATGGCGGCTAAGCTTTTGCCAAGTGCTGATTTTACTCAAGTTGAAAGAGAACTAAGTCAAACACTAACCGGTGCAAACTTGTTGCGCATAAAAGGGCAGATGCCGCTAACTGACTTCATGGATGTTACGCCAAGTACGAAACGTTTGCGAATTAAGGCTAATTTGAATGCTCATGAATTAGGCAACTTGCTATTAGTACTGACTCTGGCTAATGACATTAATAACTTTGTGGCTGATGTAGATGAAGAAGAACTTGATTTGTCGGCCATTGAAACTATTTTAGCAGAGTTAGATGTACCAGATACCTTATTCAATCAGTTAAAAAAGGCGCTTGATTATGACGGTGAAATTCTTGATAGTGCCTCCACTAAGTTGGCACAGCTACGTCATGAACTAAAAAATAATGACCGTGAAATCAAGAATCGAATGGATGCTTACATTAAGGGGAGCAGTAGCAAGTATTTGTCTGAACAAATTGTGACAATCAGAGATGAGCGCTACGTTATTCCAGTTAAGCAAGAATACCGAAATAAGTTTGGCGGTGTAGTTCATGATCAAAGTGCCAGTGGACAAACACTATTTATTGAGCCTAGCAGCGTCCTGAACTTAAATAATCAACAACAAAACTTGCTTGCGGAAGAAAGACGTGAAATTGAACGCATTTTACGTAATCTTTCTGATTTAGCACGCGAAGAGGTTGATCAAATTGATACTATTTTTTCTGCAATTGTTCAGTTAGACTTCATTCAGGCTAAGGCAAGGCTTGCTCATGAAATGAAAGCGACCGAGCCTAAATTAACGCAGGACCACTCACTTTCATTTATTAAAGCGAGACACCCTTTAATTGATCCTGAAAAAGTTGTGGCTAATGATATCCGTTTGGGCGAAGAATTTGACACAATTTTAATAACGGGACCGAACACAGGTGGTAAGACAATCACTTTGAAAACTGTTGGTTTGTTGCAGTTAATGGCACAAGCAGGCCTATTTATTCCAGCTGCTGAGGGCAGTAAAGCAGCAGTTTTTCGTGATATTTGTGCCGATATTGGTGATGAACAGTCAATTGAGCAATCGCTCAGTACCTTTTCATCCCACATTAATGGCATCATTGATATTATGAAAAATGTCGATGATCAAACTTTGGTTTTAATTGATGAAATTGGTGCGGGAACTGATCCAGAAGAAGGAGCCAGTTTAGCAATCAGCATTTTAGACTTTTTGCGCAAAAAGCAGGCTAAAATTATTGTAACCACACACTATCCGGAGCTGAAACTGTATGGCTATAACCGACCAAAAGTTACTAATGCTTCAATGGAATTTGATTTGAAGACCTTATCGCCGACTTATCGGCTGCAAATTGGGATTCCTGGCCACAGTAATGCCTTTGCAATTGCGCGAAGACTAGGAATGCGCGAAGATGTAGTCAAAAGCGCTGAAAGCCTCATGTCAGATGATAATGCCGACATTAATCAAATGATTGAAGAATTGACTAAGCAGACTAAGGCAGCAACAGATGCTCGCAATCATTTAGTGACAAGTCTTGATCGTAGCAAAAAGCTTGAGCTTAAACTGCAGCAAGCACTTGACTGGTACAATCAACGCGTCCAAAAGCAACTCGAATTTGCTCAGGAACGTGCTAATGAAGTTGTCGCAAAGAGCCGTAAAAAAGCCGAAAAGATTATCGAACAGCTTGAAAATCAGCAAGGCAATGTAAAACAGAATGAGCTGATTGAGGCTAAAAGTGAATTTAACCAGCTTGAAAAGCAGAATGAAAATCTGGCGCATAATCGTGTTTTACAAAAAGAAAAACGCCGTCACCATGTCAATGTTGGCGATAAGGTTAAGGTGTTGTCATATGGCCAGACTGGTACAATAACCAAAAAGATGTCAGAGCATGAGTATGAAGTACAAATGGGCATTATTAAGGTTAAAGTCAGTGACCGTGACATTGAAAAAGTTGGTGTGGATAATGAAACAAAGAAGCATTCAACCAAGCTAGTCCGCGCTACTGGTGCTAATCGTCGCAGTAATGCACGCAGTGAATTAGACTTGCGTGGACAGCGCTATGATGAAGCTATGACTAATCTTGATCGTTATATTGATTCAGTTTTACTGGCTGGACTTGATGTAGTGACGATTATTCATGGTATCGGAACCGGTGCTATTAGAAAGGGCGTTTGGCAATACTTAAAGGCAAGTAGACATGTCAAAAGTTTTAATTACGCTCCCGCAAACGAAGGTGGCAACGGAGCAACGATTGTTCACTTGAAGTAGTGTGTTTAACTTGTAAAAAGTAAGTTACATGCTATAATTAAATTACTTATGAAGAGCTACAACTATTTAGGGAGGTTTTACTCATGGTTGAAGAACTTACAGATCAAAACTTTGAAGAAGAAACTAAAGACGGCGTTGTCCTAACTGACTTTTGGGCAACATGGTGTGGTCCTTGCAAGATGCAATCACCAGTTATTGATGAATTAGCTGAAGAGCGTCAAGATGTTAAATTCACCAAGATGGATGTTGATGAAAATAAAGATACACCAAGTTCTTTAGGTGTAATGGCAATTCCAACTTTAATCATCAAAAAAAATGGTGAAATAGTTGATCGTTTGACAGGTTACACACCTAAGGCAAAGCTTGATCAAATTTTGAATCAATACACAGATTAAAAGTATAGGAAAAACCTTCTGCAATTAGCAAAAGGTTTTTTGAATGTTCTAACTTGAATGTTCTAACTTGGGAAGTGACGAACGATCACTATTAGTTGTTTCTAGCTTGTAAAAGATCACGAATTTGTTTTAAGTAATCTTCTGAAGTAGGTTGAGCTGGTTTTTGCTCAGCAGGTTTAGGTCTAGTTACCTTGTTGACTGCTTTAACAAGCAGGAAGACGATAAAGGCGATAATTAAGAAATTAATCACCGTATTGATAAATGCACCATATTTAAATGTTGCACCACCAACTTTCAAAACTAAGTTGGATAAGTCGATTCGCCCGATAAATAGACCGATAAGTGGATTGATTAGGTTGGATACTAATGAATTTACAATATTGGTGAATGCACCGCCGATGATAACCCCGACTGCTAAATCAATTACATTGCCACGTTCAATAAATTGCTTAAATTCTTTCAGCATAATTTTTCCTCCATTCTCACTTTAATCATAGAGCAAAGATGGCAAGAAACTCAATTAAACTGCTTTTTAATTTAATCAAATTTGGCTGCTATGTGAACTAAATTATTTTTGTGATCAATTTCTAATTCGCATTCAGTTGTACGGCCAGTTTCTTTTTCAACTGCCTCCGCAATGATTCCCGCTTCAAGTGAAAACTCTTGGCTGTCACTATTAAGCCGGTCGGTAACGCTTTGACCTGCTAATTCAAAATCAATTTCTGTTCTGCGTTCCTTTATTTTAGTTAAAGTGCCAAATTCAGTTGTTTCAAAGAAACTATTTACATCTTCAAAGGAAGCTAAATCATATTTACGAGCGATTCTTTTGCCGCCCCAATATAAAATTTCTTCGCTCGTTTCACCCAAAATAGTTGGTAAAAGAAAGTCGCGATATAACTGATTAACAAAATATACGTGTTCACTTTGTTGCTGATTGTCTTGCATTAAGAATTCATCCCTTTTATTTTCTTATATTTTACCTTAAAATTGATTGAAATAGAAAAAAATAAGGGGATTTTATATTATGGATAATCGGCCAATCGGGTTGTTAGATTCTGGTGTTGGCGGTTTAACGGTAGTTAAAAAAATTATTGCGCAAATGCCAAATGAAGCAACAGTTTTTATTGGTGATAATGCACATATTCCATATGGTGATAAAACAAAAGAAGAAATCACTGAATTAACGAGACAAAGTGTTGAATTTTTATTGAGTAAAAATGTTAAATTGATTATTTTTGCCTGTAATACTGCAACTAAGGTTGCACTAGATGTTATCCAAAATGAAACTAACACTAAGCTGATTGGTGTGATTAAATCTGGCAGCATCGCTGCAATACGTGCGACTAAAAATAAGCATATTGCTGTTGTCGGAACTCAAATGACGGCGACCTCGCACGCTTACAAAAAAGAAATTATGGCTCTTGATCCTACAATTGAAGTTACAGAATTAGCTGCTCCTAAGTTAGTGCCACTAATCGAAAATAATGCTACACCAGCGGACATTTTGCCTGTTTTAACGGAAACACTAGAACCATTACAAAAGAAGAGTTTTGATACGTTAATCTTGGGCTGTACCCATTATCCAATTATTCAAAAGCAATTTGCACAGTGTTTACCTAATAACGTGCAATTAATTAACCCTGCTGATGAGATCGCCAGATATGCAGAAGAATTATTGCAGACTGAAGGAGCAACATGCGAACGGCCAAATTTGGGCAAGCATGAGTACTTTACAACTGGGGATGTCAAAAGAGTAAATAAATTGGGAGCGCAAATTCTCGCTGATCCTAATTTCAACGCAATTCAAGTATAAAAGGGACAAAGAATGAAAGAAATTTTATTTGCTACAACTAATCAAGGAAAAGTGAGAGAGCTTCAAGAGGCCTTCAAACAGGCTAAGATTGACGTTCAAATCAAGACTAATGCAGATTTAAAGCATCCACCTGTCGTTGAAGAATACGGAACGACTTTTGAGCAAAATGCGAAGCTAAAAGCACATGCTTTGGCCGAATTTAGTAACATGATTACGATTGCTGATGATTCTGGCTTGATGGTTGATGCACTTGATGGTGCACCTGGAGTACGATCAGCACGTTTTGCTGGTGAAGAGCACAATGATCAAAAAAATAATGCTAAATTGTTAGTTGAGCTCGGTGGAGTTCCATCAGAAAAGAGAACGGCCAAATTTAATACAACAATTGTGGCATCCTATCCGGGCGAATTTGAACATGACTTAGTTGTTTCTGGACAGTGCGCGGGTCGAATTCTGGTGGCACCAGAAGGTGAAGATGGTTTTGGTTACGATCCACTTTTTTATGTGCCAGAAAAAGGAAAAACTTTTGCACAGATGACGGTTGCTGAAAAAAATGGACTATCACATCGTGGTCGAGCAATCCAAAAGCTGCTTGAGAAATTTCCGACTTGGTTAGCCCAATTTTAAACAAAAAAGGTTAATTACACTAAAGTATGCCGTTTATTATGAACTTAATGTAATTAGCCTTTTTTATTGCGCTAAATTGATGTTATGTGCCTGTAAAGTTTTTAAATACTCAGATAAATAGCGGTCTTGTACTGCTTTTTCATTGCCTGGCTTAACTTGAAAATGAATAACATATTTCACGGTTTGTGCAGTTTGAGAAGTAACCCCAACAATTAATGGTTTTTGAATAAGTGCTTTTTCTTTGCCCTCATTTTGTGAGTTAACCTGATTGATTAACTCTCGAACATAATTGAAGTCATTATCAACTTTTAACTGCAGTTCAATATCAAGGCCAATACCACCGTGTGCAAGATTCTGAACAATTGAGATGTTACGATTGGGAATATAGATGATAGAGCCATCGGTTCCTTTGAGTCTAGTAGTTCTAAGACCCAGTTGAATCACTACACCTGTTTGATTGTTTATTTGAACAAGGTCTCCCACGTCAAATTGATCTTCACTTAAAATAAAGAAGCCATTGACGAGGTCACTAACAAAGCCTTGTGCGCCCATCCCTAATGCAAGTGAGAAAATACCAGCGCTTGCGAGCAAGGTGCCAATTGGAACACCCAGAATTGATAAAACTGCAAACAGGTAAAAGAAAATCACAGTGTATGAAAAAATACTGTTAATTAAGGCAGCAACAGTCTTAGAGCGCTTGTTTTGAGGCTTTTTACTGTTTTTCCAATAATGACTAATTATTTTTTTGCCAAAATGAGAAATCAAGAAGAAGATAATTGTGGAGATGGCAAGCTGCCAGACTATAGTCAGCACTTGGGTACCAATCTGGTCCCAATTAAATTTTAAATTTCTTTGATTTAGTTGAAATGTCGGTTTCATGGTTTTCCGCCTTTCTTATATGCATATTAATCATAGCAAAATATTACATATAGATTGAGATTGAAGCATTTTAATGCTAGACTTTTTTTAAGGTATAGAATTGGAGGTAGAAGATGGAGAATATATCTTATGGTGAAGTAGCAGGGTTAATTGCCGCTGTGGCATTATTAGTTTTGATACTTTTCACAATTCCTGTACTTATCCACGCTGCAAAAGCAGCAAAGCAAGCGAATCAAACAATCAAAGCTGCCAACGAATCACTTGAACAAATCTCAAAGGATGTTGATGTTTTGGCCCATCAAACAAGTGACTTGCTTGATAAGACCAATGTGCTTTTAGCAGATGTCAATGTTAAGATGGAGACTTTGGATCCTGTTGTCAAGGCCGCTGCTGATTTAGGTGAAAGTGTCTCAGATGTGAACGCCTCTTCACGTAAGATGGCAAAGCGGGTTAGCAACTTTCATTTAAATAGTGGTAACGGGTTCGTATCTTCTGCTTTATCGTCAATGTTTGCGCGTAGGAAACGTCGCAAGGGTAAAGAATAGAAAAAGGAGTTTTTTACAATGAAGAAATTTTCAAACTTTGTTTTAGGTGCAATCATTGGTGGTGCAGCAGGTTTTCTAGCTGGCTCATTATTAGTTAGTGATGAACAAATCGATGATTTGAAGAAAAAAGTTAAGGACAATGACACTGTTCAAGACCTTAAGAAGAAATATGACAATGGTACTGAAGTCGTAAAAAATCAATTAGCTTCATTCCCAAAGAATGTTGAAGATGATTCTGAATTGAAAGATTTTGATGATATCGTGATTGACAACTCTTCAGACGATGATCCAATGTTAGCTGATAAAGCTGAGGATTCAGTAAGTGATTTACACAATGCTGAAGCACCTGAGAGACCAGATGCTTTTCCTAAAGAGGATCCTTTAGCAAGACCATAATTAAAATTGCTTAATAAAAAATGCACTAGCAGGAAGTTAAATTCTGTTAGTGCATTTTTAGTTCTTGTAAATACTAATCACTAAGTGGGATGTATTTAAGTTCCTTGCTGGTATGGGTAAATGGTTCATAACCGTCTTTAGTTACAACACCGCAGTCCTCGATTCTAACACCAGCAACACCTGGAAGGTAAATTCCTGGTTCAATCGAGAAGCACATGCCTTCCTCAATTACCAAGTCATTACCACCCACAATTGAAGGGTACTCGTGGACGTCTTTACCAATTCCGTGACCCAAACGGTGAATGAAGTATTCGCCGTAGCCAGCCTTTGTAATGATGTCACGCGCAACTCCATCTAATTCAGAAGCGGTCATTCCGGGTTTAACTGCATCAATTGCAGCTTGCTGTGCTTCACGATCAATTTCATAGATTTCTTTAGCTTTAGCACTTGGTTCACCGTAGGCAACTGTTCTGCTGGCGTCTGATGCGTAGCCGTTATGCATAGTTCCAAGGTCGAATAAAACGAGTTCATTGGGTTGAACTTTATTCATTGTTGGACCTAAGTGTGGATTAGCTGCATTTGCTCCCGTTTGAACAATTGTTTCAAAACTTTCGTGCATAACACCTTTTTGCACCTTTAATTGATATTCAATTTGTCCAGCAATATAGCGTTCGGTTACGCCAGTTTTAATTGCGTTAAAACCAATCTCAAAAGCAAAATCGGCTTCGCGTCCAGCGGCCTGTAATTGTTTAACTTCTTCTGGCGTTTTGTATAGTCGAATTTTAGCAATAAAGTTTGAAACATCGCCATCAAAATTTGCGTCTGTAAATTGTTCATGCATCAGTTGGAAATGTGCTACAGACAAATTATTTTTCTCTAGTGCCCATTTTTGGTATTCTGAAGTCCTACCTTTAATTTTATCTGCAATTACTGCCCATGGGTCTTCTGAATCAAGGTAGCCGAAGACATCACCATCCCAAGCAGAATTTTTAGCTTCTTCAACATTTAAGGCCGGAACGAAAACAAATGGATCGCTATCTTTGAATGCTAGAAAAGCAAAGATACGCTCGTGTGGTTCCATGTCGTAGCCGGTAAAGTAAGCAATTGTAGTTGGATTGGAAATATAGGCAACATCATTGCCAGATGATTGCAGCCATTCTTGTAATTTGTTTAAATTCATAAACTTTTCCTTTCATATCAAGTAATTAATTATGAAAAGTATATCATGTTATAGCAATGAAAAAATGAAAGAATAGCTGTAAACGTTTGCATTTTTTTGGAAATCATGATAAATTTGTTAGGAGTATTCAAGATAGGGGATTAGAGATGCGTAAACAAGATATTACAATTTATGACGTTGCTCGCGAAGCTAAAGTGTCGATGGCGACCGTTTCACGAGTAGTTAATGGCAATACCAATGTTCGTAAAGATACGCGTGAGCGTGTATTAAAGGTGATCAACCGGCTGCACTACCAACCAAATGCAGTGGCGCAAGGGCTTGCCTCTAAACGAACAACAACGGTTGGATTAATCGTTCCAGATTTAACTAACCTTTACTTTGCTGAGCTTTCAAAGGGAATCGATGATATCGCATTACTGTACAAGTATAATATCATTATTACTAGTATTGAAAACCGCTTAATGAAGGAAGATCAAGCAATTCAAGGTTTATTGAACAAGCAAGTTGATGGCATAATTTACATGTCAGATAATTTGCCGGAGGAAGCGGCAGAAGCTTTCAAGCGTACAGATACACCGGTTGTTTTAGCTGGTACTAAAAGTAATCACCAAGAGTTTCCGTCAGTTGCAATTGACTACATGAAGGCTGACACAGAGTCATTAAACTTACTTTATAACGATGGTAAGAAGAACTTAGCGCTTGTATTAGATGATCCAGATACGGTCGTAAATGCAGAAAACCGCATTCCAGCATATAAGAAGTTCATGGCTGATCATAACCTGGGTGAAGGGCACATTTATAGCAATATTAAAGATCATTCTGATGGCTATAATCTGTATTCCCAATTGCGTCAGGATGGCATTGATGGTGTAATCGTTACCCGAGATATTACCGCTGTCGGCATTTTAAATGCCGCAACTGATGCAGGTACAAAGATTCCTGAAGAAATGGAAATTGTAACTGCTAGCGCAACACAGATTGCTTCTGTCGTTAGACCAGCACTGACAGCCATTCGTCAACCACTTTATGATATTGGTGCTGTGGCAATGAGATTGCTAACTAAGCTAATGAACAATGAAGAAATTGACAAAAAGCAAATTGAATTGCCATATGAATTGTTGAAAAAGCAAAGCACGGCAAATAAATAATAAACAAAAAATCGATTCATTATTTAAGTGAATCGATTTTTTGCTACTTTCAATTATTTAACTTCCAAGTTGCTCTAATTTGTTGGGTAAAGTTTAGAGTTTTTGGCGCTTGTAAAGGCAGATATCCCAGTAGAGCGATATTAGTGTAGCGATTAATTCTAGGTAGTTTGTTGTAATTGTACCAACTAGTTCCGTCAAAAAAACCGTAGAAAAGAATATCGCGAGCCTTAACCCAACCTAAAGAGGTATGCAGCCACATGCTTTTTGGACTGCCATTAAAGTTCTGAATTTTATACAAAGTACTAATTGGCATTTCTTTTTTTGTTTTTGCTTGATTTTCAGGTAAGCGATAAATCGGTACTTTGTGTTGGGGCTTGGCCAGTATTTGTTTGTCTTGGTACGGAGCAACGTCCCGTGGCTTTAAATCAAGGTTAACAAACTCGGCGGAAATGAAGGTTTGATTGTCAATTTGATAGTAGAGTTGATTGTGGGCACGGACGCCGTACATTACTTCCAATTTTTGCCCAGGTTTAACATACTTCTTTTGTTTAACTCTGACGTATGGATTCATCATTGTCGCTGTTTTTTCTTTACCAAAATAGATGCCGTTACGATGAATTTCGTATTTCTTAGTGCCTTGCTTAGCCAGCTTGTATTTAAAACCAGTACTTGGAAAGTTGGTTACAACACCATCTATATTTTTATTAATCAGCCAATGCCATAATTCAGGTGATTCATCCATTTCTGCCCAAACATAAACTTGTTTGTTGATGCGGTGAAGCCAGTGAATTAGCCAAGAGTGATTCAAAATTAAGTCCGACGAAACATTGACCGCATCGACTTGCGGTAAATTACTAAAATTGATTCGTTTAAGGCTACCGACAAGTAAAATTAGGTATGCGTCTGGCATGATTTTCCGAAAGTGAAATAAGCTGGCTGCAGAAAAAGAGTGAATCATAACCCTTTTTTCCATATGATATTTTTTAATTGTTGCAGCAATTTCATCTTCTAGTTGGTAAGACGGATCAGTTGAGTGATCAATTTTGGTTTCTAAAACAAATTTGGTATTTGGCTTTTTTTGGTAGTGTTCAAATAACTCATCCAGACTTATCACATGTTCGCCATTATCATATGTTAATTGGCTGAGTGCCTGCCAAGTATTTTGTGATACAATTGCATGTGTATGAGTAACTCGATACAAATCGTCATCATGTGAGACGACCAGCTGACCATCTGCTGAAAGATGAAGGTCGAGTTCAACGTAATCAGCACCTGAATTAAAGGCGGAATCATCGCTCTGGATAGTTTCTTCAGGATATTTCGTGGGATCGCCGCGGTGCCCGACAACAGTAAAACCACTACTTGTCAAAAAGATTATGGTAAGAAAAATAGCCGTAAATACATGGCTTTTACGTTTCATGTGTACACCTCTATTGTTTATTACGATAGCATGGTTACACATTTTTTGCTATATTTAACAGTTTAATTTTAGGGATAATTTAGATGAAGCAAGAGTATGAAGAATTAGATTTAATCGAAGAAATCACACGCAATGATGGTAGTAAATATTTTGAAATTTCCAACATTGATCAAAATGGGATAGCTGAACTGGCGGTTGATCATGGAAATATAAAAAATGTGCGAATCTTGCAACTAAATATTCCACGTACTAAAGCGTTAATTACTTATGAGGAGTATATTAACAAAAACTACCACCTTGAAACATTAACCAATGAGGATGATTGGAAAAATCCTGATTGGGTTGAATGGGATAAGCCCAAGGGTAAAGTTTTGGATGCGTACGAAATGATTTTGAAATCGAATCAGATCGGTTAGGGGATAAGAGATGGAAAAACTTCGTATTTTACATACTAATGATTTGCACTCACATTTTGAAAACTTTCCTAAAATCGGTCGTTATCTGAAAAAGGCGCAACAAGATAAGACTGTCGACCAGGTGCTAACGTTTGATGCTGGTGACTTCATGGATAGATCCCATCCATTAACTGATGCAACTTATGGTCAAGCTAATATTAAATTGATGAATTCGTTTAATTACGATGCCATCACAATTGGCAACAATGAGGGAATATCGAACTCGCATGAAGTAGTTGAGCACCTTTTTGATCATGCCAATTTTCCTGTAGTTCTTGCTAACTTACGTGAAGAAGATGAATCAATGCCGCATTGGGCGGTTCAAGATAAAATTCTGACAACCAAAAAAGGCACAAGAATTGCATTAATTGGTTTAACGGCTGCTTATCCCTTATCTTATGAACCTAATCATTGGCACGTTAAAATGCTAAAAGATGCGATGGATGAAGTTCTACCCAAAATTGAAGGAAAATATGATGTTTTAATCCTATTGACACATGTCGGTCTTAATATGGATTCCTTTTTGGCCCATAATTATCCACAAATTGATTTAATTATTGGTGGTCATACGCATGATTTGTTACCACATGGCAGAAATGTAAATGGTGTTTGGATTACTCAAACTGGTAAATGGGGTCATTATGTAGGAAATATTCATGTGGAAATTGACGACAAGCACCATATCCAAAGAATCTCACCACATGTTGTAGCTACAAGTTCGATGAGAGAACATGATGATGATCAAAAAACCATTTTAGGTTACCAAGAACGTGGAAAAGAAATCCTAAGCCAAGAGAAAGTTGCAGATTTACCAGAAAAATATGATGGTGACCGTGAGGCAGCAATTGATATTTCTCTAGATGCGATTGCTGATTTTGCTGGAACAGATCTTGCAATGTTAAGCACTGGCTTGTTTTTAGAACCCTTTAAAAAAGGCATCATAACTAAGTATGATTTGCAAAAAATATTACCTCATTCAATGCATGTTGTGCGTTCAATATTAAAAGGTAGTGACCTATGGCGCCTTGTAATGGAAATTGAAAAAAATCGCCATTACCTTGATCATTTTCCACTTCAAGGGATGAGTTTTCGGGGAAAAGTATTTGGTCAAATGCACTATCGCGGAATAAAGTTTGATCCACTAAGCAAAGCCGTTTTTGTTGGGGGGAAGGAAATAAACCCAGCAAAAGAATATCAAATTGCTGTTTTGGACCACTATGTTTTGGTGCCTTTTTTCCCTACGCTTGCAATTGTGGGGGACAATCAATTTTTATTTCCACAATTTTTGCGTGAAGTAATTGGTGATTATTTAGCAAAAAAATATCCGATAATAGGAGGTGAAACTAATGGCGGACCAAAAGAGCCAAATTGATGAGCCAAAAAAAGAAAATAAGTTTGAGGAACAGCAGCCGCTTCGTCATCCACTTGCTGCGGTCAAAATAGTTGGCAAGCAAATCAAAATTAACAAGCAACTGTATCAAGTACTTGTGGATAAACAAGAAGCGCTCGATACTGAACTTTTAAGTAAAAAATATGACCCTTATTTAGATCAATATGATTATATTGTGGGTGATGTTTCGAGCGAACACCTGCGCCTAAAAGGCTTTTTTAAAGATAAAGTACAAACGGCAATTGACCGCAAGGAACAGACAATTGCTGATTATTTGATGGAATACTGTAATCCTGGTGGTGGCTATTTTATTTTGCAACTGGTGAGCCCAGTGCATCACTACCGAAATACTAAGTTTAAAAGACGTACCAGTGTAACCCGCTATAAGAAGCAAACTGCGCCTAACAATAAGACTGCTACTTTTAAAAAGTATAAAAAGAGTGCGTCACGCATCAAAAAGCCAAAAACAGTTACAGTGAAAAAGGCACAAGCTAATAATCATACTTTTGTAATCAAAAAGAGGAAAGGTAGCAATTAAGTGAAAGATTATCAATTGTTTTTAATTGATCTGGATGGAACAATCTATCGCGGAAAAGAGACTATTGCATCTGGTGTAAGATTTGTTCATAGACTTGAGGCAGCTGGCAAAAATTATCTTTTTTTGACTAATAATACAACGCGTACACCGCAAATGGTTGTAGATAAGTTGGCTGGGCATGGAGTAATGACAGATACTTCACATGTGTATACGCCTTGCATGGCGACCACTAGTTATTTGCTAAATGAAAAAGAGACTGATAGTGGCAAAATTGGTGTTTATTTAATTGGCCAAATTGGTTTATGGCATGAATTCCTAAGCCACCCTGAATTTGAAATCAAGGAAGAGAAGCCAGATTACGTAGTGGTAGGGATGGACACTGATTTGACTTACCACAAAATTCAAGTTGCTACTAACGCAATTAGAAATGGCGCGAAGTTTATTGGGACAAATGCTGATGTCAATTTGCCGAGTGAAAATGGCTTATTACCTGGAAACGGTTCGCAGTGTGCGATGATCGCTACGGCAACTGGAGTAGAGCCACTGTTCATTGGGAAGCCTTCCGAAATTATCATTGAACGTGTTTTGCAAAAAATGGGTTGTTCAAAAGAAGACGCACTAATTGTGGGTGATAATTATGATACAGATATCAAAGCTGGATTTAACAGTAAAGTGGACCAACTGCTAGTTACAACGGGCATTACTCAGCCAGAAGATATTGCAGATAAAAAGCAACCAACAATTTTAGTTGACGACTTGGATAAGGTTAAACTATGAAAAAAAGCAATCCCATTTTAGCCGTAATGTTTCATTTCATATTCGGCATTACTAGTAGTGTTGTTGGTGCAATAATTGCAAGCTGGCCCTTACTACTTGTTTTTGTCATTGTTCAAAAGACTTATAAAACTGTCAACCTATCAGTTGGGCAAGTAATTCATAACTATAATCAACTGATGGGTTATTTGGTTTGGCCATTTAAGCAGCATTTGCATATGAGCAATTTCCCAACTTCAGTAATGGCGGCGCAACACTTTGCGGAAGTAAAGAGACTGTTTATTTTAGCGGTTTTTGCGTTTTTGTGCTGCCTAATAATTTTCTTAATTACTAAAAACAAAAAAAGCAAAGCACTTAAACTTGATAAAGTTTGGGCTTTACTCTTTTTACTTTTACCAATTGTTGTATTACCGTTTGCTTTAACTAACTTTGACGATTTCTTTATTACTTTTCACCATTTATTTTTTGCCGGTAGTAACACTTGGTTATTTGATCCATCAACCGATCCAATTATTAACGTACTTACAGAAGGCTTTTTTGCGTCATGCTTTGCAGTGGGCGGAATTATTTATGAATTATATTTTGTAAATCAATTATTGAAAAAATAAAAAGGAGTTCCATTAATGGAGCTCTTTTTTTTGTGTCATTCGTTTTTTTAAGCCAACAAATAAAATTGGTAAAACTGAAATAAGTATGATTGCTAGAATTAACATTGAGAAATGATCTTTAACAAATGGGATGTTGCCGAATAAGGCACCAATAATTGTAAAGAGTCCACTCCAGATAATGCCGCCGATAATATTGTAAACGGCAAACGTACCGTAGTGCATTTTACTACCACCAGAGATAAAAGGAACAAATGTCCTAATAAAGGGGATAAACCTACCAATTACAATTGTGATTGAGCCATGCTGTTCGAAAAATCGCTCGGCTGCTTCACGATTTTTTTGATTAATTAGCCTATTAAACCAGGAATGTTTCGCTCCGGCTTTGACCGAACGTGCCCCGATTTCATAGTTACATGCATCACCGAGTATTGCAGCTAGTAAAACTGCAAAATACACAAGCCAAATATTGAGGTGATATTTTGGATTGACTGCCATTGAACTAGCGGCGAAAATCAATGAATCACCTGGCAAAAAAGGGAAAATGACTAATCCAGTTTCAATAAAAATAATGGCAAATATAATCAAGTATGTCCAGCTGCCAAACTGGTTGACTATTTCAATCAGATGGTGATCAATGTGAAGAATAAAATTGATTATTGTCATATATGTTGCTCCTAAATACTGGTTGAATGAATCGTTAAAGTCTTTTCGGGAAACAGTGCACGCATAATTGTAGTTACTGCAATCTGTGCTTCGCCAAATCCAAGACCGATGACCGGAACTTTGCCGGGATAAGCTGCTACATCGCCAATCGCATAAATGCCAGGGATGTTAGCTCCCATTTCACGCGAAACTTTAATATGGCCATCTTCAAGGTCAACACCCCATTTGCGGACAATACTATTATTCGCGCGAAAGCCATAAGCAACGACTATTTGATCGAACTGCTTTTGTAATAACTCAGTTTGACCGACCTGCTTAAGTCCGATATCAAGTTGATTATTTCGTATTGCAATCGTTTTAGGAAGATAAGGAGTGAGAACTTGAACATTTTTTAAACTTTTGAGTTCTTGCAATGTTGATTCTAAACCGCGGAAATCTGCCCTTCGATGAATTAAATTGATTTTAGTTCCGGGTTGTTTTGCTAATTCAAGTGCCCAGTCAAGTGCAGAATCTCCGCCACCAAAAACGCCGATTGATTTTCCAGCAAAGTGACTCGGGTCTTTAACAAAGTAATGGACACGCTTTTCAATGGTTTCATCCATCTTCAGCGGGAACTTTTTGGGAGAAAATGAACCTGTTCCAGTGGCGATAATAATACTCTTTACTTGAAAATCATTATCGATAATAAATCCTTGATCATTCTTTTCAATTGATGTTACTCGATGGTTCAATTGAAAAGTAGTCTTATCCTTGGCGGAATCAATTAAGTGATCAGTTAATTCCTGACCAGATATTTTTCCAAAAACAGGAATATCAAATATTTCCTTAAAAGGATATAGAAGTTTTGGTTGTCCCCCAATTTCTTTTAAAGCTTCAAAAGTAACTGTTTTTAATCCATGTAGGTGTGCAAAACTAGCGCAGAACAATCCTATTGGTCCAGCACCAATAATTGCTGTATCAAATTTTTTGATTTTTAAAACCCCCTGTAAACGCTGATATAATAACTTTAACATGATTGAAAAAGATAATCATCAGGAATAAATCGAAAAAAGTACTTGCCAAAAAGAGAAATAGTTGCTAGTATTAATAACTGTCGTCAGGACACAGGGCACAACAGCTCGAGCGATTGAA
>NZ_JACFPG010000005.1:5765-75968 GCF_016102055.1 Lactobacillus sp. W8172 | reverse complement strand
TTTGTCGTTCAATCGCTCGAGCTGTTGTGCCCTGTGTCCTGACGACAGTTATTAATACTAGCAACTATTTCTCTTTTTGGCAAGTCTTTTTTTATAAAAAAAGAATGTTATTTCTAACATTCTAATTTAGGTGGCTACTTAGAGACACTTTTTTGGTTTTATTTATATTTTTAAGCAAGAGACCTATACATTGATAAACGTCTCGAATATCATGTTTGCATTCATTTAGGATCCAGTAGTACGTAATTGCATAGATTCCATTTGCAACTAGCTCTACCTGCCTAACCGAAAAAGCTCCTCGTGGCCTCATGTAATTTTCAATTGCGAGAGCAATTTCTTTTCGCAGAACATCGTAAAAGACTCGTGAGTCTTTCGAGATTAGGATTATGTTTAAGAAATAATATTTATTAGCTTTAACCTTTTCAAGCATTCTAAATATCATTGCCTCGATTGACTCTTTTTCCAAGCCGCGAAGAGTTCTTCGTACTTGTAAGACCATTACAGATGCGAATAAATCACAAATATTTCCGTAGCGCTGATAGAAAGAACCTCGTTCAATTCCAGCCTTTTTGCAAAAATCAATTACGGTGTATTTTCTGACAATACTCTTTGAAAGATCTCCCTTTAAAACCTCTTCAAACTTTATTGTAGCCATTCTTATTTCCTCCAAACTATCTTTTAATCAACTATCATTTTTAGTTCTATTTAATTGCTTCACCACACTTTTTTCTTATAATACAATAAACAAATATAGCAGTTAAACCGCTATCATACAAAACATTTATAAGGAATTGTTAATAATTATTCTCTATTTAGATAATATTCTTCTTATGCTTAATTGATGAAAAAGAAAAAAGCAAAAGCCGTTTTTAAGGCTTTTGCTTGAAATCTATGAGTTATTATCACGTTTTCGCTTGCGCTGTTGTTTTGCTTTGCGAATCTTATGACGCTGCTCAATTTTATTTTTTTGCGCTTTATCTTGTTGAATCACACGCTTAATTTTCTTTTTATAACCAGGCTTACGCTTCTTTTTGGCTTTTTTAACATAGCCATTGACCTTATTATCAACTGTGTATGAGTCTGAACTGCGTTCATTTCTACTGTGATAATGCTTACGTGGTACAAGTTCATCATTTTTAATTTCAACGAAATCAAAATGAATCCCCATTTTTTCTAATCCAGCAATTCGGTTCATTTCTTCAGCACGAATAAGAGTCACTGCATGACCAGAAAGTCCATTTCTACCTGTTCGACCAACACGGTGGACCACAAATTCCAAATCACGCGGTATCTCATAATTAACCACAAGACTTACGCCATCTATATCCAATCCACGTGCTGCTAAATCTGTCGCAACAACGTATTGGTATTGACCGTCATTTATTTCGCGAACAGTTCTTTTCCGCTCACGTTCAGTAATACCGCCGTGAATTTTAGCGACACGTAAACCCTGCTCCTGCAAAAAATTAGTCAATTCATCTACAGTTTGCTTGGTATTTGCAAAAACTAATGCTAAATAAGGCTGTCCCATGGTTAATAATTGGTACAGTATGCGCTTGCGATTTTTTCCACCAATATCAATCAAATCATTTTTGATTGTGGGTGAAATTACAGCAGGATTATCGATAACAATTTGCTCAGGTTGTGACATATACTTCCGCAAAAAGTTAGATAATTTCACTGGAATGGTTGCTGAAAAAGCTGCAAAAGTCACTGTCTTAGGTAACCTTTGAGCAATAAAATCAATATCAGCTAAAAAACCCATATCCAAAGTCATGTCTGCTTCATCAATGACAAAATTTTGCACGTGATCTAAAAATAAAATTTTCTTCTCGACAAAGTCATGTAATCGACCTGGTGTGGCAATTATAACTTGCGGATTGCGATTATTGATTTTTTTCATTTGCCGCTCACGGTCACTACCACCAGCAAAGTGAGCAATGGAAATATTCAGACCAGCAGCATCCCTCAATTGACGGGCTACCTGATAAAGCTGTTCAGATAACTCTCGACTAGGAGCAGTCAAAATTGCCTGCGGATATTCAAGTTTTTCATCAATTTCATTTAAAAGTGGCACCAAAAAAGCATGCGTTTTTCCTGAGCCAGTTACGGCTTGAACAACGACATTTTTGCGCTCCAGTAAAACAGGAATAACTTCTTCCTGTACTTTAGTTGGCTGACTAAAGTGTATTTTCTTTAAACCAGCACGTAATTCTGGCCTGATTTTTTCATTAGTAAAAATATTATTCATTTTTTTCGCAATATTCCTTAGTCACCTGAACTAGTTCAGCAAAAATTTGCTTAACTTCGTCCATGTCTTTAGCATTAGCTCCACTGGCTAAGGCGTGTCCGCCACCATCATGTTGGGCAGCAAGTTCGTTAATAATTGGACCTTTTGAACGATAATGCACTCTAAAAGTTCCATTTGGTTTTTCAACAAAAACATTCCAAGCAATAATGTCTTTAATTCTTCCAGGAGTTGATACAGTACATGATGCTTGATCAGAATCTACTCCTAGTTTTTCTAGTGCATCCCTTGTCAAAATCGCATATGCCGCGCCACTAGGATCAACCTTCATATATTCAAGCACTTCTGCTTGTAATTTGGCCTGCGCAAAAGTTACATCACTAATATTACGAGCAATTTGGTTAATGTTAATGCCTGTTGCTGTCAATTTTGCAACAACATTGAAGGTATGTTCTGATGTTTCTGGATACATAAAGCGACCAGTATCACCAACAATACCTGCATAAAGTGGGTATGCAACTTCTGCAGTGACAGGCAGATTTTCTTCAAATAAAAAGTCCGCAACAATTTGGGAAGCAGCTGGAGCTTCGTCATCAACAAAGCTCAAATCCGCATATGGTTCAACATCTGGGTGATGATCGATTTTAATTAAAAAGTCACCCTTACTGTACAGCTTATTAGATATTCTCGCAGTATTACCTGTATCAGTTGTAATAACTAATGCACCTTTGTAATCTGCCTCAGTAACTTCGTCCATGGTGTTAATCCAGGCCAAATCACCTTCATCATTTTCACCTGCACATAAAATTCTTTTGTCTGGGAATTTAAGTCTTAATGACCGTGCAAGTCCTGCCTGAGAACCTAGAGCGTCAGGGTCTGGGCTAGTGTGACGGTGCAAAATAATTGTCGAATATTGTTCGATTTTTTCATATATTTTTGGGAAAGTGTTCATTTCTTCTCCTTCTTGATCTCTTAAGTACTTTAACTAGTTTAACAGAAATAACACCCTAACTTGAAAATAAATTCAAGTCAACGTTTTCAAATTCTGCTTCAGTAAAATCAGTCGCCGTAATGCCTAATAGTCGTATTCCATCGCTTAAGAAACTGTCTGCAAGTGGTTCAAAAAGTTCTTTGGCTGCTTCGTAAAATTCAATTGTCTGATTGGTGGCATGTTCTAATTTGCTTCTTCTAGTAATTGTTTCAAATTCAGTATTACGAATTTTTAAAACAACTGTCCTAGCAAAAAAATTTCCATAGCTAAGTTTTTCTGCCAACTCACTAGCGTAATTTCTGAGATTAGTCAGGGCTACTTGCTTATCGTAAACGCATGGTTCATAACTACGCTCAATTCCAATTGACTTGCGATTGTATTCATCGTCTGGGATAACTCGCGATAAATCAATTCCATTTGCATGTTCTGCCATCAAATAACCCATTCGATTAAATTCTTTAATCAAATCTCGAACATGCGTCTGCTGCAAACCTTTACCCGTGGTTATATCCATTTCAGCTAATTTTTCCTCTGTTTTTGGTCCAATACCATGAAAATGTCCAATTTTTTGTGCAGCTAAAAATTCTTTTGCTTCACTGGGCAAAATTACTGTTCGTCCAAATGGCTTTGAATATTCTGAGCCCATTTTAGCTAGAAAACGATTGTAGGAAACTCCAAAAGAACAATTTAATTTTAATTCTCTGCGTACACGAGTCTGTAAATCAATGGCGAGTTGTACAGCTGATTTGATGCCTAATTTATTTTGAGTTACATCTAAATACGCTTCATCTAAAGCAATTGACTGAACACGGTCGGTCATTTCGTGCATCATTTTATGAACTTCAGCAGAAACAGAATAATATTTTTTATAATCCGGTTCCAAAAAAACCAATTTTTCGGCCGGAACTAGGCGAAAAGCCTTAATCGAAGGCATAGCAGAATGAACGCCATAACTTCTTGCAACATAATTAGCAGTTGAAACGACACCATGACCATTACTCTTACGTGGATCATGCCCGATTACGACAGCTTTATTTTTCAATTCAGGCTTATCGCGCATCTCCACTGATGCATAAAAAGCGTCCATGTCAATATGAATAATTTTACGAGAAGTATCGTTTTTAGGCAGCAGGCCATCGCTATAATCAGTCATAAATCCAGCGTTCAGTTGGCGAATCAAAGATATCGTTTGCAGCTTTTGGTCCCATTCGATAAGGCAAGTATTGTTCTGGCTCTTGACCATTTTCGTTATCTTTTTGCCAAGCTTCTTCAATTACATCAATGAATTTCCAGTAATTTTTCAATTCACTCCAATGCGTGAAATTGGTTGAATCATTAACAAAAACATCATGGAGCAAACGTTCATAACCATCTGGCACCTTGTCTTGCTCTTCTTTGGTAAATTGATAAGCCAAATTTTCACGTCTAATCCCAGGTGTATTGATTTTCTTACCGTTAATCGTAATATAAATTTGCATGTCAGGATCAATGATAATCGTTATATTATTTGAGTGCGCCTGACCGTATTGGTTAGACATGTGCTTCAGCACGATATCAATACGATTCTTTTTCTCGCGCATCTCTTTACCAGTTCTGAAGTAAATTGGCATTCCTGCTAACGGACCTTTACCAAACTTTACTTCACCTGCGACAAAAGTTTCCGTGTTTGAGTCTTCAGCAACATTAGGTTCTTGGCGATAACCAAAAGTCACATCACTTCCTAAATATTGTCCTCGTACAAAGTGTTTAGCAATTTCTGCTTCATTAGGAATAATTAAACTATCTAGCAATTCCTGTTTAGCTGCATGGATGCTTTTTGAGGATAAATCTTTTGGCTCTGGCATTGCTAGGAGAGTAATAATTTGAAAAATATGATTTTGTACCATATCACGCAATGCACCAGAGGTTTCATAGTAGCCGCCGCGCGCTTCGACACCTAAATGTTCTGCCAATGTTACTTGAATATTTTTGATTGTAGAATTGTTCCAAACATTTTTAATCAAAGGATTGGTTAATCTTAGTGGCAAGATGTTCTGAATCATTTCCTTACCAAGGTAATGATCAATGCGGAAAATATCGTCTTCATCAAATGAAGCGGTGATTTGCTTATTTAATTCCTCTGCACTAGTCAAGTCGCGTCCAAAAGGTTTTTCAACCACAATTCGATTAAAACCTGTACTGGTCAAATGTTGATCATTGATATGTTGAGCAATTTGACCAAAAAAGCGTGGTGCCATTGCCATATAAAAAATACGATTTCCTTGTGCACTATAGCGATCATCAAGTTCTTGAGCTAGATTTTTCAAAGTTTCATAATGCTCAACGTTTGTAACATCATGTGATTGATAGTAAAAATGACTTGCAAAAGTGGCTAGATCATTTTCGTTTACTTCACTATGGGTTTCATGAACAGCATCACTAACTTGTTCACGCAAATATTCATGAGACCATGGCCGACGAGCGGTACCAATTACAGCAAAGTTATCGTGAATTAAGCCTTGCTCATATAAATTGAACAAAGCGGGGTAGAGCTTTCGGTGGGCTAAGTCGCCACTACCACCAAAAATAATCATTACAACAGGAATATTTTTCATGAGAAGGTCCTTTCAAAGTATTATTGATCTTTACTTTTATTTTATATTACTTTTCAGTTAAACACAGCTTTTGATAATCATAAATAAAAAAAGTGCCTTACTGGGCACTTTTTATTATATCTATTCTTTAGGTGAAGATTCTTCATTTGACTTAGAAGGCTTGTCTTCTTCTGGCTTAGATGCTGGTTCTTCAACTTGTTTTTCAGAATCTGGCTTTTCAGCTTTTTCTTCAGTTGCTGGAGCTTCAGCAGATGCAGTTTTATCTGGCAAAATTTGTTGAACAGCCATGCGACTGAAAGTTAAATAAATACCATCTGCATCAATCACAACAGTTTTATCTTTAGTATCAACAGAATCAACTCTACCGTGCAAGCCATCAATCATGATAACGTTGTCGCCCTTTTTAAGTTCATTCATCATTTCCATTTTCTTTTGTTGTTGCTTCTTCTGTGGCTTAATCATTGTAAAGTACATTAAGGCTATCAAAACAATAAAGATAACAATTGTCCACATGCTACTCATGCCGTTATTAGCATTAGCTAAAAATAAAGTATTCACGTTTACACTCCTCAAATTAAAATTTCTAATTATCTAAAAATATATTATACAAAACATAAGCAACATTTGCACTATTCGTTCGGAACTGGCAATCCAAGCTGCAAATATGCTTTTTCAGTTACCATGCGCCCGCGCGGTGTCATCAATAAAAAACCGTGTTGTAATAAATATGGCTCATATAAAGACTCAATTGTTTCAACATCTTCACCAGTATTTGCGGCAATTGTTCGAACACCAACTGGTCCACCATGGTAACTCTCTATTATCACTCGCAAAATCTTGCGGTCGGTCTGGTCAAGTCCTTCATCATCAACTTGTAGTTGTTTAAGTGAGTCTCTAGTCGTCTCATAGGATATAACTTTTTCACCCTTTACTTGCGCAAAATCACGAACACGTCTTAATAAACGGTTGGCTACTCGAGGCGTGCCACGTGATCTTCTAGCAAGCTCATGAGCAGCTTGATCTCCTATTTTAATATTAAAAACTTCACTTGAACGTTGAATAATTTTCTGAAGTTCATCAACATCATAATATTGTAAATGTTCAACAATTCCAAAACGATCTCGCAAAGGGGCAGATAACTGTCCAGCCAGAGTTGTTGCACCTACTAAAGTAAAAGGTGGCAATGGCACATGAACAGCGTGAGTTGTTTGCCCTTCTCCAATTACAATGTCGACATAAAAGTCTTCCATGGCAGAATAAAGTACTTCCTCAATTGGCTTGGGCAAGCGATGAATTTCATCAATAAATAGAATATCTCCTGGATCAAGATCAGTTAATAGTGCAACTAAATCACCCGCCTTTTCAATTGCAGGACCACTGGTACTTTTTAAATTTACGCCAAGTTCATTTGCTATGACAAAAGCTAAAGTAGTTTTACCAAGGCCGGGGGGACCGTATAGCAAAACGTGATCCAGTGCCTCGTCCCTCTTTTTTGCTGCTTCAATGTAAACAGACATTTCCTTCTTAACCCTTGTTTGGCCTAAATATTCTTTAAGGTTTTGCGGGCGCAATGAAAACTCTGTCTGCTCTTCATTTTTTCCTTGAACTTCTCTTGAAACAATTGAATCATCTTCATTCATTACCATTTTCACTTCCTTTTTTGTTTAACTTATCACAGAAACTACTTCTTTAACAATAAAGCGAGTCCTTTTTTAATATATTGATCAGCCGATGTTTCCTTTTCAGCTGCCAAAGTAGGCGTGATTCGGTCAACTTCTTTCTTAGTGTAACCAAGTGCTAACAATGCTAGGAGTGCATCATTTAATTCAGGAGAAACTTCTTGATCAGCAAATTTGTCAATTTTCTGAACATAATCGCCAAGTTTTCCTTTTAAATCGAGGACAATTTGCGAAGCAGTCTTTTTGCCAACACCAGGGAACCGAGTAAGATATTTCACTTCTCCCTGTTCAATTGCTTCAGCAAGTGAGTTACTATCTTCAGCGGCCATTATTGCCAAGGCCGACTTTGGTCCTATCCCACTTACACTGAGTAGCTTCAAAAATAGTCCCTTATCATCTTCAGTTTGAAAGCCAAAAAGCGTTATTCCAGTGTCCCGAACGATTTGTTCAATAAAAACTCTCGCTTTCTGCCCCTCTTGATACGCAAATGGAGTGGGACTAAAAACTTTATAGCCCACGCCACCAACGTCAATTACAATGTAGTCTGGTTTCACCACAGTGATTACACCAGAAAGATATTCATACATTAACTATTCACCCTTTTTAAACATTTTCCGCAAATCATTTTCACGTAAACGCACAATTACAACGTTTCCTTTTGCATCATGATAAGGATCACTTATCTGGCGCAAGGTCGTTAAAATGTTGTTGCAATCAGCAGCGGATAATTTTTTACGTCCAGGAACTGCTCTTTGAGCTTGATCAGCAGCTATTCTCTTAACTAAATTTACATAATTATTTTGGTCAACATTCAAATAACTATCCAAAATTAATCTAATTGACTGTTCAAGATTACCTTCAATCCAAGTTGGATACGACCTTAAAATAAATGTATCTTGTCCGAATTCTTCCAGAAAAATGCCGATTTTTTCGATTTCCGGTAATTTATCTTTTATTTGAATAAAGTCTAGACTACCAAACTCTAAAATCTGTGGTGTCAATAATCCTTGTTGATTGATTTGTTGTGCGGACATTTCTGCCCTAATTTTTTCAAAAGAAATCAATCGTCTAGCTGCAACTTGATCAACCAAATATAAGTCATCCCCACTAGTAGCAATTAAGTATACACTAGTTTGTCCAACCAATTTTAGTTCTGGCAGGCTATTTGCTAAAACCTCATCGCCAGCTGAAATCACTTCTTCAGTCAGCTTTGATTTGGAAAAGGGTCTAAGTTGTACTTGCTTTGCAACATTTTCCTTCCAAGTTTTTGTAATAATGTAGCGATCATCTTCACGCGGTTCATTCAAATCAACATATTGCTGATTGTGCTCCTGGTGAATTTCAGTAGCAGGAGCTTCATGAACTTCGTCACTCGTTATTTCAGGTCTTTTAGTTTCAACGACGTTCTTATTAAGATTAAACTTTAACTGATCAATTCTGGTTTCTTCAGTCGAAGAATTTAAATTTTCAATCGCATCAGCCTGAACATCGTCAGCCAATAAAGTACTGCTGATTGCATTGGTAATTAAGCGACTTAGTTCAGTTTCCTTTGAAAGCCGAACCTCACGTTTCGTCGGGTGCACATTAACATCAACAAGTAACGGATCAACTTTTATTTTAACCACCGCTATTGGATAGTGCTTGGCGCTCAAATTTGTTCCATAGCCATCCATAACTGCTGTAGCCAATTGAAAATTACTAATATAGCGACCGTTAAGCAGGATTGAAATAAAATTGCGTGTTGATCTAGTCAGACCTGGTTTAGAAATTAGTCCTTCAATCTCAAAATCGTTATCAGTGCTCTGAAATGGCATCATTTTTTCAGCAATTGAACGGCCATAAACACTTGAAACAGTTTGCTTCAAGTTATCATTGCCAGCTGTTCTGAGCAATAAACGTCCTTCATTCATCAAAGTAATCGAAATCTCTGGATAGCCAAGAGCAATTCGATTAACAATATCAACGATTTTCATAATTTCTGTTCGCGGACTACGAAGGTATTTTAATCTAGCAGGTGTGTTAAAAAATAAATCTTTAACGGTTATTTGGGTCCCCTTAGTAGCCGCAGCATCTTCTTGACTTTTCTTTACGCCAGCAGAAAATTCCGCTTTAGTTCCAATGGTCCCCGTCGAATTAGTTAAAATTTCCACATGACTGACAGCGGCAATTGAGGCCAATGCTTCTCCCCGAAATCCAAGCGTTGCCACGTTAAATAAGTCGTGCTCATTGTTAATTTTACTAGTCGCATGTCTGGTAAAGGCAAGGTCAATCTGATCACTTGGAATACCTGAGCCATTGTCTTGAACAACAATTTGCTTCAAGCCAGCATCAACAAAGTCAATTCGAATGCGAGAACTGCCTGCATCAATCGCATTTTCAACTAATTCTTTAACTACACTTGCTGGTCGTTCAATCACTTCTCCAGCGGCTATCTGGTTGGATAAATTGACTGATAATTCGTGAATTTGACCCATGATTAGTCCTCATCCTTTAAGTCTTCTTGCCAGTTTTCAACTAGCTGCATTATTTGAAGCGGTGTTTGGTCAGCTAAATAGAGATTCGAAATTTCGTCTAAAACGTCTTTTTCTTTATCTGTTAACTTGCTTTCAGAATCAGCGGTCTCAACTGGATTTTCGCCTTCATCACTAGTAGCACTTGAGAACAAGTCAAGTTGAGCCGAAGATGGCCCCAGATCATTACCTTGTGCTTCTAAGCGATTGAGCAATTTTGTTGCTTGACGAAGAACTTTTCGTGGCAATCCTGCTAATTGAGCAACGTGAATACCATAACTTTGATCTGCTGGACCTGGCAAAATCTTATGTAAAAAGATTAACTTACCATTTTCTTCAGTTGCGCCAACGTGAATATTCTTCAAACGAGGCAAGGTCTGTTCAAGTGCAGTTAATTCATGGAAGTGCGTTGCAAATAAAACCTTGGCACCGACTTCATCATGTAAGTACTGCACAATTGCTCCTGCTAAGGCCATACCGTCATACGTCGCAGTCCCACGCCCAATTTCATCAAATAAAACCAAACTTCTTTTAGTTGCGTTTTGCAAAGCTTCATTTGCTTCGGTCATCTCAACCATAAAAGTACTTTGACCCGAAATCAGGTCGTCTGCTGCACCAATTCTTGTAAAAATTTGGTCAAAAATCGGTAAATCTGCGCTATCTGCTGGAACAAATGAACCGACCTGAGCCATAACTGCAATTAAAGCCATTTGTCTCATGTACGTACTCTTACCAGACATATTTGGTCCAGTAATAAGATAAATATCGGTGTCATTTGCCAATTTGATGTCATTTGGAATATAACTTCCCGATTTCATGACCTTTTCAACAACAGGATGACGGCCAAGAACAACTTTCACATCCTGATTATCTGTATGGAAACTTGGGCGACAATAATTATTTTCTTCCGCCACTTGCGCAAATGAACAAAAAACGTCAAGCTCCGCCACCTGTGCACCCAATTTTTGTAAAGCAGAAATATCTTTTTTAACTTCTTCACGTAATTTAACGAATAATTGATATTCAAGTTCTGTCGACTTGGTTTGAGCTTCCAAAATCAAATTTTCGTGTTCTTTTAGTTCTGGTGTAATATATCTTTCAGCATTAGTTAAGGTCTGCTTGCGTGTATAACGATCTAATGGCACCTTGCTCTTATTTGAATTGGTGACTTGAATATAATAGCCAAAGACCTTATTATAGCCAACTTTCAGATTATCAATTCCAGTTTTCTGACGCTCGGTCTGTTCCATCTCAGTTAGCCATTTTTTACCATTATTCATCGCATCTCGATAACGGTCTAGCTGACTGTCAACGCCTTCACGAATCAAGCCACCCTCTGTAGTCAAAATTGGCGGTTGTTCGACAATGGTTGAACTAATTAACTCGGCAACTCCTTTTAGTGGATCAATCTTTTGCGCAAAGTTCTGTAACACGGGGTTATCAGAATTTGCCAAAGAGGTCAAAATGTCTGGAACTGCTTGAAGTGAGTGTGCTAATTGCAGAATTTCACGGGCATTAACGTTGCCAAAGGCAATTCGTCCAATTAATCTTTCCAAGTCATAAACGCCTTTTAGCGAATCAATAACATTTTCGCGCGTGAAATAACCATCAAGAAGAGCTTGGACCATTTCCTGTCTATCAGTCAGCTCATTAACAGATAAAAGTGGGCGTGCAAGCCACTGCTTTAAAAGACGGCCTCCCATTGCCGTATGAGTTTTATCGAGCACCCAAAAGAGTGAACCCATTTTTTTGCCCGTTTTAGCTGAAGCAGTCAATTCCAAATTGTCACGAACAGTATGTGTCATTTGCAAATATTGACTAACTTCATAACTTTGAGCAATTTGTAAGTGTGCTAAGCTGCGACGCTGTGTTTGCAACAAGTAACCAACTAATTGCTTAACTGCTTCTTTTTCAGCCTCATTAGTTAAATTCTGTTGGACATATGAAACTTCAGCGTGATTACCAGTTAATTCAGCCGACTCTGAAACTGTAATATTAGCTTTATGCAAAAATTCACTGTCGCGGTCGCTTAAGTGTCCATTATAAACAACTTCTCTAGTTCGCAATGATAGTAGTTCATTTGAAACGGCCGCAAAAGTTTTTAAATGTGTAGTATAAATTTCACCTGTCGACAAGTCACTATAGGCCAAACCGAAGCTGTTTTTAGTAGTAACAACGGAAGTTAAATAGTTGGACTCCTTAGCCTCACTTGGCTTGTCGTTCATTAAAGTTCCTGGTGTAACTAGTTGAATAATACCTCGTTTGACCATTCCTTTAGCTTCTTTGGGATCTTCAAGCTGCTCACATAGCGCTACTTTATATCCTTTTTCTACCAAAGTATCCACGTAGGAATCAACAGCAACATGAGGAACACCCGCCATCGGAACTGGGTTCTCTGATTTATTTGATCGATTCGTTAAAGTTAATTCAAGTATCTGAGCACCCTTGACGGCATCGTCTTCAAATAATTCATAAAAATCCCCGACGCGATAAAAAAGGAAAGCATCGGGATATTGCTTTTTAATTTCGTGATATTGCTCCATCATCGGAGTTAAATTTGCTTTAGCCATTTGTTCCTCTTCTTCTTTTGCGTTACTGTTATCATTATACGCTAAACTATCTGTCAAAAGAAAAAAAGACCGCAACAAACGATCTCTTTTTTTACAAATATTTGATTGTGTAAACCAGTTTACTAACTTAGTAATAGATTTTAAGCAATGTGACCTTCAATGCTTTGAAGGTCTTTTTTGCCGTCCATTTCAACGATAGCAGTGATTGCCGCAGTAATGCCCCTCACATCATCAGCCAAACTTAGGCTTGGTGTATCAGGTCTTGCAACGACTTGTTCAGGTAAAAATGGAATATGCATGAAACCAGCTTTAAGGTCATGAAATTCCTTGTCAATCATATACTGAACTTGGTACATAATGTGATTGCAGACAAAAGTACCCGCTGTTGTTGAAACCAATGCTGGAATTCCAACTTCACGGATTGCTTTGACCATCGCCTTAACAGGCAATTGAGTAAAGTACGCATTCTGGCCATCTTCATGAATTGGTGTCGCAATCGGTTGATAACCCTTGTTATCAGCGATTCGGCCATCATCAAAGTTAATCGCAACGCGTTCTGGAGTTAGCGCATAACGACCACCAGCTTGACCAATGTTTAAAACATAATCCGGTTGATGTTGTTCAATCGCATCATGCACAACATCGGCACAATCACCAAAAACTGTTGGTATTTCAACCTTAATAATTTGTGCACCAACAATTTCATCGTCTAACCGTTTAACGGCTTCAATTGCAGGATTTATTTTGTCATCACCAAATGGATCAAAACCTGTTACTAAAATTTTCATTTTCATTCTCTTTTCTAACTACTAAAAAGCTAAGAAATACATCAAGATAATGTGAACAAGCAACATAATTAATGCAATTGGATATTGCTGTTTGATTACACCTAGTGGATCTTTCATTTCCATTAATGCAACCGGCAAAGTGTTAAAGTTTGCTGCCATTGGTGTTAGTAAAGTTCCACAATACCCTGCAGTCATACCTAAAGCAGCCACAACAACAGGAGAACCACCTTGTGCAATCACGAACGGAATACCGATCCCAGCTGTAATTACGGCAAAAGCTGCAAAGGCATTACCCATAATTGCAGTAAACAATGCCATTGCTACACAGTATAGAATAACACCTAATAGACGGTTACCAACCGGAAATAGTCCGGAAATTGCTTTTGAAGTTGCTTGACCAACACCAGAAGCAGTGAAAACAACTCCCAATGTTGCTAATAATTGTGGCAGAACTCCTGCAGATCCAACCGAACGCACCATTCGTTGAGTATCTTCGTAAGCCACTTTAATATTTGATTTAGTTAGAATCATTGCAACAATTAAAGAAATAACTGCTGCAATTCCAATACCAACTTGACCGCCAAGTTTAGTAAATTGTGCAATTACTAAAGCAATAACTGCTAGCAAAATACTTGGTAAAAAAATCAAGTTGCCAATTCGCCTAATCGTTTCGGAAGCAACTTTTTCACTTAATTCCTTAATATGACCTACACGCACTTGCTTAAATAGTGAAAGCAGAGCAATCACAAGTAGCAAACCACCACTGACTTCACTAGGTAACCATTGTCCTAGAGAAAACAGTGCGGCGAAAATTAACCAGAATAAACCTGTGCCCCAACGAGCTGGATTTGTTTGGTCACGCCATGATTCAATTGCTGCAGCCAAAAAGAATAATCCAATAATAATGTAAAAAGCCAACAAGAAATTATCAATTATCGCTTTCATTTATTTTACCTTTGCTTTCTTTAGTTTTTGATCAAAGATGTGGTTATAACCTAAGCATAGAAGATAACAAATTATCGCAATTGGCAAAGTGTTTATAACAATAGAATTTGTTTCAACTGGATGACCCAGTGATTTCATCGTACTGGCAATTAGCAATACGCTTGAAGAACCGATAAATAGGTTCTGGGCATAAAAATTGCCAAAGTTCTCACTTGCAGCGGCACGACCTTTAATTTGGTCAACTTCTAATTCAGTCAATTCACCATTTACCTTTCCAGCCGCTTGTGCCATTGGGTTAATTAGAGGAACAATGAATTGAACTTGTCCTTGAAGAGAAATACCAAAAAGTGCGGCAATTTCACGAACCGCAGTATAGATATCAAAAATTCTACCTGGTGTTAAGTTCTTAATCTTATTAATTAAGTTGACTGCTGCCTTTTTGAGACCGTGTCTCTCAATTATTCCGATAGTTGGCAAAGTTAAGAAAAAGATTGAAACCATTCGGTTATCAATAAATCCCTTTCCTAAAATTCGTAAAAACGAAACAAAATCAATTCCTGATACTAAGGCTGTTACCAAAGCAGAAATCACAACAACTGCGACTGTATCTAGTCCTAGGGCAAAACCTACAACGATTACCAGAACGCCAAGTAAGCATAAGTACTCCATCAGCTTTCCTTTCTTGTGGAAAAATATAATACAAGCAAATATATTAATATTATTATCATTTTTTGTCAAATTTCTCATAAACTAATTTTGAGAAATTCAAGTGGAAAAGCTAAAACTTAGCAATAAAAAAGAGTCGTTCAAATGAACGACTCTTTTGAATCAGTAAAATAATGATTACATCATACCAGGAGCACCGGCACCAGCAGCATTAGGATCAACTGCAGGTTTGTCTTCTGGGATTTCTGCAACAACTGCTTCAGTAGTTAATAATAAAGCAGCAATTGAGGCAGCGTTTTGTAATGCAGTACGAGTAACCTTAGTTGGGTCGATAATACCAGATTCAACCATGTTTTCCCACTTGTCAGTAGCAGCGTTGTAACCAACTTCAAGATCTTGACTTTCAAGTTTGTTCAAGATAACTGAACCGTCTTCACCAGCGTTTTCAGCAATTTGGCGAACTGGAGCACTTAAAGCACGTAAAACAATGTTGATACCTGTTTGTTCATCCGCGTTATCACCCTTAAGGTCCTTAACGGCATCTTCAACATCAACTAAAGCAGTACCACCACCTGCTACGTAGCCTTCGTCAACAGCAGCACGAGTTGAGTTCAATGCGTCTTCAATGCGGTATCTACGTTCTTTCAATTCAGTTTCAGTTGCAGCACCAACATGAATAACAGCTACACCACCAGTTAACTTAGCAAGACGTTCTTGTAACTTCTTCTTATCAAAGTCTGAAGTAGTATCAGCAATTTGCTTTCTGATTGAATCTTCACGTTCTTTGATAGCATCTTCTGAACCAGCACCATCAACAATAGTAGTTGAGTCCTTAGTTACAGTGATACGACGTGCTTGACCTAATTGAGCAATTGTAGTGTCTTTTAATTCAAGACCAAGGTCTTCGGTAATTACTGTACCACCAGTAAGAGCAGCAATATCTTGTAATTGTTCCTTACGACGGTCACCAAAACCAGGAGCCTTAACGGCTACAACATTGAAAGTACCACGAATCTTGTTCAATACTAAAGTTGGAAGAGCTTCACCAGAAACGTCATCAGCAATAATCAATAATGATTTACCTTGTTGAACGATTTCTTGCAACAAAGGTAGGATATCTTGAATGTTAGAAATCTTCTTGTCAGTAATCAAAACGTAAGGATTGTCTAAGTCAGCTTCCATCTTGTCGTTGTCAGTTACCATATATTGTGATAAGTAACCACGGTCAAATTGCATACCTTCAACAACAGATAATTCAGTTTCGATACCACGTGAATCTTCAATGGTAATAACACCGTCATTACCAACTTTTTCCATTGCGTCAGCAATTAAATCACCAACTTCTTTTGAAGCTGAAGAAACTGAAGCAACTTGAGCGATTTGATCTTTCGAAGAAACTGTGTGGCTAATCTTGTGTAATTCATCAACAACTGCGTTAGTTGCTTTTTCAATACCACGACGAACACCTACAGGGTTAGCACCAGCAGTAACGTTCTTCATTCCTTCACGGATAATTGCCTGAGTTAAAACAACTGCAGTAGTAGTACCATCACCGGCAATATCGTTAGTCTTTTGTGCTGCTTCAGCTACTAACTTAGCACCCATGTTTTCGTAGTGATCTTTTAATTCAATTGACTTAGCAATTGTTACACCATCGTTAGTAATCTCTGGGTTACCGTATGATTGTTCCAAAACAACATTTCTACCCTTAGGACCGATAGTTGCTTTAACAGTATCAGCTAATTTATCAACACCCTTTAATAGGGAACGTCTTGCTTTTTCTGAAAATTTAATGTCTTTTGCCATAATATCCGCTCCTTAGATTACTTAACAATTGCTAAAATATCTTTTTCATGAAGGACTAAAAATTTTTCGCCTTCGTATTCAACGTTAGTGCCAGAATACTTGTCGTAAAGAACAACGTCGCCCTTATTGACAGACATTGGAATCTTGTCGCCGTTGTCAGCATAACTGCCTTCACCAACTGCAACAACTTCACCTTCTGTTGGCTTTTCTTTTGCATTTGAAGCAAGGACGATTCCGCCTACAGTTTTTTCTTCTTCTTCTTTAACTTTTACGATCACGCGATCACCAATTGGTTGTAACACGTTTGTCCCTCCTATTGTTTATTTTCATTTTTAATTATTTATCGGTTAGCACTCCTATTACCCAAGTGCTAACTTACAAATATGATAATAACCCCTTTTCCTAAAAAAAGCAAGAAAAAATTAGCACTTTTTTTACCAAAGTGCTAATTCACTTAAAACGTTGATATTATTGGGCTTATTACTGGTTATCCTTACCCTTATCTGAGTCAAGGAAGTAAATCAATGTCTGTAATTCAGTTGCTAAGTCTACATTCTGAATCCTTACACCGGTTGGAGCAGATAAACGAATAGGGGTAAAGTTCATGATGCCCTTAATGCCTGCTTCGACCATATCATCGGCAGTTCTTTGGGCAGAATCAGATGGGACCGTCAAAATGGCAATAGTAATTTGTTGATCACTTAATTGTTTCTTCAACTCGCTCATCTCGTAAACGGGTACACCGCTCAAAATTTTACCAGTAATCTTAGGGTCAATATCAAAGGCACAGGAAATACGGATATTGTTACTCCGCTTAAAATTATAGTTAAGAAGCGCATGTCCCAAATTACCAACACCGACTAAGGCAACATTAGTTAGAGTATCTTGATTAAGAATTTTTTTAAAAAATGTAAGCAGACTCTTTACGTCATATCCATAGCCACGCTTACCCAAAGCACCAAAATATGAAAAGTCACGTCTAATTGAAGCACTATCTACTTGAACAGCTTCTGATAATTCAGTCGACGAAACTTTTTCCTTACCTGCTTCATTTAAAATAATTAAATAGCGATAATATAGCGGTAATCTTTTTGCGGTCGCAGTCGGTATTTTGATTTTTTCCATTTTAAAAGCCTCCAACTTATTTTGCCTAAGAGTTATTTGTGAATTAGCTCATCAATTAGTATTATTTTACCTATAAATTGATAGCATTTGCAAATGTTTTTTCACAATCTTGAATTAATAAAAAAGGTGCTAGTTTCAGTTTTTTCCCTAAGAAATCTTGACTTAGTGAAAACTTATTTGTACATCCCTTAACAAATTGATAATTACCAAATCTTCACTAACTTTGTTTTTGCCTCCCTTCAATAATCCGTCCACTATCGCACTGCAGTGTATGCTAAAATAGTTTTTAGGTGAAAAATTATGATAATTGCACAAGGACACAACTTAGAGAAACAATTTGGCGCTACTACACTATTTAAGAACGTCAATTTTTCAATTGATTCAAATGCACGAATTGGTTTAGTGGGACCAAACGGGGTTGGTAAGACTACCCTATTAAAAATTATGACTGGTGAAGAAGAAGCTACTCACGGCGAATTCACGATTAATAAAGACATCGACGTTGGTTATATTGCACAGGAAAATGGTTTAAACGAAGAAAACAACATTTGGGATGAAATGTTGACCGTTTTTGCTACGCTAATTCAAATGAGCCAGAATATTCAAACTCTGCAGGAAAAAATTGCCGCTCATCCTGAGGATAAGCAGCTGCTAAAACAGTATGACCAACTTCAATTTAACTTTGAGCAACAAGGCGGTTACACTTATCAGTCTGATATTAAGAGTATTCTAAATGGTTTTAATTTTCCTGAATCAACATGGACAAAAACAATTGGTAGTCTTTCTGGTGGTGAAAAAACTAGATTGGCTTTCGTTAAACTGTTGTTACGTAAGCCACCACTACTTTTGCTCGATGAGCCTACCAACTATCTTGATTTAGATACTTTGGACTGGTTAGAAACCTATCTAAAGAGCTATTCTGGTGCTATCTTGGTTGTTTCCCACGACCAGTACTTTTTAGATCATTTGGCTAACCAAATTTTTGAATTGCAATTCGGTAAGCTAACTGTTTTTAAGGGAAACTACTCTAACTATGTTGCTGAGCGTGAGTTACGCAACATGCAGCAAGAAGAGGCTTACGAGCGGCAACAAGAAAAAATTAAAAAGGATGAGGAATTCATTCAAAAGAATATTGCCAGAGCTAAAACCACTAAGCGTGCCCAAAGTCGACGTAAGCAACTAGAAAAAATGGAACGGATCACTCCACCTAAACATAAAAACAAGGTTCAAATTAACTTTAGAAGTGAACGCCCTTCCGGAAAAGAAGTATTAATTTTACGTGACTTAACCATTGGTTATCCAACCAAAACCATGGTCGAAGATATTTCCTTGCAAGTTAACAAGGGCGATCGTGTTGCAGTAATTGGCCCTAACGGAATTGGTAAATCTACCCTACTTAAAACTGTCATGAAGGAATTAAAGCCAAAGGGTGGTTCGATCAAGTATGGTGCCTCTCTTGACATCGGTTATTATGATCAAGAATTACAACTGCTTGATCCGACCAAAACAGTGCTTGATACAATTTGGGATCGCCATAAAACGATGCCCGAACGGGATGTACGTTCAATTCTAGCAAGTTTTCTTTTTACGGCTAAAGACATTGATAAGACAGTCGGGCAACTATCAGGTGGACAGAAAGCAAGACTGACTCTGACAGTCTTGTCTCTGGAACACAACAACTTTCTGCTAATGGATGAGCCTACTAACCACTTAGACTTAGAAGCTAAGGAAGTGCTTGAACAAGCCTTACAAAAGTTTGATGGCACTTTACTGTTTGTTTCACATGACCGTTACTTTATTAATCAATTATCCAACAAAATTGTTGAAGTTAAAGACCAGCATGCCAAAGTTTATGAGGGTGATTACACATATTACCTTAACGAAAAAGCTAAAACGACAGATACTGCGGCTGAAGCCTCTATTGAGCAAAGTGCAACAGAAATGGAAAATCCTTCTGATGAATCAACCAATAAGCTTTCTTATCAAGAACAAAAGCAGCGCGATTCACAAAAACGGAAGTTGCAACGTGAAGTAGAAGCTGCTGAAGCAAAAATCGACCAACTTGAAAAGCAGCAAGAAGAAATTCAAACTGAAATGGCTGATCCTGAAATTGCTACTAATTTTGATAAGCTTGGACCACTTCAAGAACAATTAACAGACATTCAAACCGAATTAGACAAGGCAAATGATGACTGGGAAACAGCTCTCACTGCATTAGATGACTTCGAATAAACTAAAAGAGATTGCATTAATCATGCAATCTCTTTTTATTACCGTTCTGGTAGCGTAATTCGACCTTTAATACACTCAACAGCTTGTCCACCAATTAGAATTTGACCTTGATTATCTAAGTCAACTTCAATTAACCCGGAGCGTCCACATTTTTGGCCTTGGCTAGCAAGATAGTGAGATTTTGCTAATAGGTGCTCTTCTTTAACCAAAACTGCCACTGCACCATTCCCACTCCCACAAACAGGATCTTCATGGACACCTTGTCCGGGGGCAAATGACCGAACTTCAACTTCCGTTTCTCCATCAGTCAAGGCAAAAACAGTTACACCTGAAGTGCCTTTTGGCAATAATGATGCTAATTGGCTGTCGTCTGGATTTAGACTAAGAACAGTTTCGACCGTATCAAGATATAAAGTGTACCAAACTGCTCCAACGTCAACTACCTTAGCTAGCTTAATTGAATCAATATTTGGGAGCCCTAGAGCCTGAGCAATTGCTTCTAATAAATCTGATGAAATTGGTTTTACGTCAGGTTTAGGTAAGGTAAAGAATAGTTTGTCTTGCTTCATATAAACCGGTACCAATCCTTTAGCACATTCTTGCACTAAGTATTCAGGATGCTTAGGCTTTAGTCCATTATTCAATGCCACTTTTGCTGAGCCAATCGTTGGGTGACCTGCAAAGGATAGTTCTTCTTTAGGGGTAAAAATACGTAAACGATAATCAGCAGCGGGATTCGTTGGCGAACATAAAAATGTGGTTTCCGAAAGGTTGGTCCAATTCGCTATTTTTTGCATTTCATCATCGCTAAACTTGTCACCATCAATAATTACCGCGACCGGATTACCCTGATAAGGTATTTGGGTAAAAACATCTGCCTGGCTAAAAGCCACATAATTGTGTTGCATAAATACATCCTCCACTAGTTTTATAAATAACTAGTTTAACATTTCAACTTTAAATGCTGAATAGCTAATTAAGTTCTCAAGCATCTTGTCTTTTAGACCCACTTTTCATAAAATGAAGGTTACCTAATACCATTAAATAAAAAAGTGAGGTTATGAAATGGAGAAATTACGTATTGCTCTTTAATTTGTAGATAAATTAAGGAGGACAAAATGAATTTTTTAACCGATAAGAATATTAATCTAAAACAACTAATTAACTTGTATCAAAGTGTAGGCTGGACTTCATATACAGAAAAACCTGAACTACTTCAGCAAGCTGTCCATAATTCACTTTATGTGCTTGGCGCATTCAATCATGATCAACTAATCGGCTTAATTCGTGTCGTTGGTGATGGCTTGACTATTATTTATATTCAAGACTTACTGGTTTTACCTGCGTACCAAAACCAGGGAATTGGCTCAACATTGATTAATAAAGTATGTAAAGAATTTCGTCACGTGCGCCAACAAGTGCTTTTGACAATGGAAGAACCTGTGACCCGTGCCTTTTATGAAAAAAATGGCTTCACATCTTGCGATCAAGGTGAATTAGTTGCTTTTTATCACGAATATTAAACATTAAAAAAGACTCAACCTTAAAAGTTGAGTCTTTTTGTTTTTACTTTAACATTTCTGTTGCGTAAGGTAATTCGAGCGAAGGATCTGCGTTTAAAGTTAAATCCGCAAATTTACCTTCGTTATAGAGATTATAGGCAGCAGCACCTATCATTGCCGCATTATCACCACATAATTTTAGACTTGGCAAAATAACTTTAGGAGTTAAATTCTCTGGTAGGTTAGCAATTTCAGCTTCCATTCGATCACGTAAACCTAAATTAGCAGCAACGCCGCCACCCATGATGAAGGTTTTTGGTTGATACTGTTTGATTGCCCTGATTGTTTTATGAGCTAAAACATCAACCACTGCAGCTTGAAAGCTAGCAGCTAAATCATATTTATTTAATTCTTGATGAAGCTGATCTGCATGGTGACAGGTGTTGATAAACGCACTCTTTAGTCCAGAAAAAGAAAAATCATAATCGTCGTCTTCCATCATTGCACGTGGAAAATTGAATGTGTCTTTCCCTTGATGTGCCCATTCATCAATAGTTTTGCCAGCAGGATAATTAACACCAAGAACGCGGCCAATCTTATCGTACGCTTCCCCTGCAGCATCATCCCTCGTATCACCAACAATTTCAAAATGAGTTGGGTCTTTCAAAAGAACAATTTCAGTGTGACCGCCAGAGACTTGAAGTGCCAATGCAGGATAAACAATTTCATCTGTTAATTGTGCTGCCATAATATGACCCATAATATGGTCGACACCAATCAAAGGCAAGTCAGTTGCCATTGAAGCAGCTTTAGCAGCACTGACACCAATTAGCAATGCACCAACTAGTCCTGGACCATAAGTTACAGCAATGGCATCAATATCATTCCAAGTAGCATTAGCTTCAGCCAAAGCTTCTTTAGTAATTTGACTAATTACTTCAATATGGTGGCGACTTGCCACTTCCGGCACAACACCACCAAAACGCTGGTGGCTCTTAATTTGTGTAGCAACAATTAAACTTTCAATTTCGCGACCATTTTTGACAACTGAAGTTGAAGTCTCATCACATGAGCTTTCATATGCCAAAATACGGATATCTTTTTTACTATCCAAAGTCAATCCCTTTCTTTTGTGTTGTTAAATCCAGCACCATATTCAATCCATCTTTATGCACGTCTTGATAATAATTTGGGCGAACTAACTTAACTGTAAAGCCCAAAGCCTGATAGAGCTTTTTGGCGTTTTCATTGTCAATTCGCACTTCTAAACTAATAAAACTGCAGTTAACTTTTTGCGCGTAGTCAATCATCAGTTTCATCAAGTAAGTACCTAACCCTTGGTGTTGCCACTCCGGATCAACCATTATGTTAGTAACATGGGCTTCAGTATTCATCTTGCGCATCCCAATCATTGCCACTAATCTCGAACCATGATAAACCACTAAATATAGTGAATCCTTTTTAATTAGTTCAACTTGAAAAATTGCAGCTGACCATGGTGTCGCACCATTATAGACTTTTTCTTCAAGTAATAGTAGATTAGTGATTTCATCAGTTTTTGCCTTCATTACTTGAAGCGTTTCTTGCTGCAATTTAAAGGCAAATGGCCTGAAGTGAAAATCACTTGAGTCATTTGCTGAATGCGGAAACGTAACTAGCTGTTTAAACTTCTTCCACATAATTACTATCTGGACCAAACGGATTACCCGTCTTTTTATGCCAATCTACTTCAGCTTGTGTCCGTCTCAAATAGTTTGGTAACAATAAGTCAGGATCAACTGGTTCCTTGTTGAGTGCAAGCTTGCCAATTAAGCCGGCATGAATTGCATTTTGCTCACCAGAGCCAAACGAATATGGCAGTTCAAGCGTATCGAGTTGCTCGATCTGCTTATCAAAACCAGATCCAATAAAGAGAAGCTTTTTCGGCTTATGATCATTTAAATACTCGTTGATTGCAGTATGTAAAACATCGATGTGGTAATGTCCATCGGGAATCACATTAACTGGCTGCCCATTTTCATTAAGGTATGCTCCTGCAAAGAAGTTGTCATTTCTGGCATCAATTCCAGCCACCACTAAAGTATCTTCTTCAGAGCAACTGGCTGCTAAAGCTTGTAAAGTAGAAACGCCAACTACTTCTTTAGTTAAAATGCTGGCAAACATTTTCACTGTTGTGACACCGATACGTAGACCTGTGTATGAACCTGGACCAATTGCGACTGCAAAACGGTCAATATCCTTTAACTTAAGCTTATTTTTGTTCAGAATTTCATCAATAATTGGATCGAGATGTTCACTGTGGTTCCGCTCATCCAATTCATTCTTTTCTACTATTAAGCGTTCATCTTCATTTAAAGCCACACTCAACTCATTAGTTGCCGTTGATATGCTTAAAATTTTCATTTCAGATTACTTCTACCTTTTTAAAACTATCTTCTAATTTTTACCCGCGAAATTGCTTGTAAAACAAAGTAAGTAACAACCATTTCGATCCAAGGCACAATCGTCTCTTTAGGGATGCGCTGAATTAAAGCTGCCTTGAGATCCATGCCATACATCAGATGAACCCATAGGGTATTCAATCCAATATTGACTATAACTGTAACCAAAATCGTTGCAAGAATAATGCGCCAAGTTTTAACTGGTTTCTTGTAAAAAAGCAAACCATAAATAAGTGGCCCGATCATTGCACTCAATGTGAAGCCAATAAAAAAGCCCCCTTGGTTGCCAAATAACGCTGAGGACACAAAGTCACTTATTCCTCCGCCAATTGCACCCCAAACTGGGCCAAATAAATAGCCAAGCATGACGCTTCCAACAAAACCTAAACTAACATGAACAACTGTTGTTCCAAGACTAAAGCGACTAAGAACAACTTTGATGGCAACAACAAAGCCTAAAAGGACTAGATCGCGCAATTCAACCTTAAACATTTCCTTTGTAGTCATTTTGCAGCACTTCTTTCATAATAAACTTGGTTTAATAACCTCGTCTAATTATATTATAATTTACGCCAAGTTAGTTCACAAACGGCTTTATCATTCCGTTCTTCATCAGCAATTGTGTGATATGACTTAATTTCATCTTCATTTTCAACCAATTTCACACAAGCAAATGGCGTCTGCGAATAGCGTACTTCAAGGTTAAACTTGATGTCAATCCCACTAATAACATGAGTCTTAAGAAAATCACGATCCAAAGTATCAATAAACCAGTTAAAGTAGTGGCCGTTAGTCATATGATGATTAGTATCTAAATCGTCATATCGAACGCGGTACTGACGCTTATCTTGATATTCATCTTGTGGCTTCAAACGTGGAAAACGTGGCAACTTTTTCAATAAAGGAATGCCTAAATCATCCATCATTTCTTTATCCGTAGAAACCAATTTACGTTTATTTAAATCAAACAAAACCCACTCGCTTTGACCAGTAATCAAGGTATTACCCTTTTCATCAGTGAATTGGTAATCACGATACTCCAGGAACCGGTTATAACCAATTGGTTCAGTCGTTAGAGTAATTACTTCACCAGGTTCAGGCCATCTATTAACATCTAAATGATACTGTGTTACTACCCAGCCTAGGCCACGACGTGTCAACTCTTTAGTACTACCAGAGCTATCGGCTAGTTGATTCTCAGAAACACTCATCATCAAGTTAATCATTGCTGGTAATCTTAAATGCCGGTTTTCATCACATTCATAATAATTTACTGTATGTTGTTCACTATATTTCATATTACTTGCCTACTTTTGATGATATCGATCATATAACTCATTCTTCGAGACATTATTTTCCTGAGCAACTTCTTTGATTGCAACTTTCTTACTATCGCCAAGCTGTACACGCTGATCAACTAATGCAATTAATTCATCCCAGGAGAGTTGCTCTTGCTCTTTGTCATTTGGTGATACCAATATTACAAATTCGCCTCGCGGAGCATTCTCCTCAAAATAATCATTTAATTCAGTAATCGTACCGCGAACAAATTCTTCATGAATTTTGGTTAATTCTCTAGCAGCAACAATTTGTCGGTTAGAATCAAAAACTGTTGCCATGTTTTTAAGCGTTTTAGCCAAGCGATGAGGTGCTTCATAAAAAATTGACGTTGCTCTTGCCTCATTCATTTGTTCAAAAAACGGCTTCTGCTCGCTAGCTTTTCGTGGTAAAAAGCCGTAGTAAGTGAAAGGTTGCGCATCAAAACCTGAAGCAATCAGGGCTGTCGTAAAGGCAGAAGCTCCTGGAAGTGGTACAACTGGAATATCGTTTTTGATACACTCTTGCACCAATTCATAACCAGGATCAGAAATAACTGGCATACCAGCATCACTGATTTCAGCAATCACAGCTCCTTCTTGCATTAGTTTAATTAGTTCCGGAGCACGTTGTTTAGAATTATATTTATGAAAAGACAGCATATGATTATGAACGCCAATCTTTTCCAATAAAATTCCACTTGTTCGTGTGTCTTCGGCTGCAATATAATCCGCGCTCTGTAAAACTTTTTTGGCCCGAATGGTTATGTCTTCTAGATTACCAATCGGAGTTGGTACTAAATAAAGTTTACCCTTGTCTGTCGCATAGCTACTTTGCCGCTGCATCTATCTCAAGTCCTTAATGTTTTTTCTTCTTTTCACCAAAATTGTCTAAAATATCTAAGCAAAACATGCAATCCGAACTAGGATCACGATGAGAACCATAGTACATATTGCAGATGTGATAACCTGAATTGTATATTTTGCGTAAAGATTCAAGACCACTTTGCGTCTTAATCGTGTTGTTATGGGCATTGCTCATCTTATCCATTTTTTCACGCAACAACTGATTTTCGACTTTAAGTTCTGTATTTTCTCTAAGTGTATCTAAGATACTATTTTCCAAGCTTTCAATGGTTTTAGTCATACTAACCATCGATTCATGGAGCTGCTCTAATTTTGAATAAGAATCAACCATAAAAACACCTACCTTTTCCACTGCAAAGCAAGATAATCAAGAAGATTACGAAAACTAACATTGCTATATTGCATTTTGTCAATTTCCACTAAGTACTTCAGCATTCTTGCACCAGCCTGTTGATTACCACTATTTAAATCTTTTTGTGCCATTTGTTTTAGCATAACCAGCAAGTAATTTTGCTCGGACTTGCCTTTAGCCAATTCAGCCAATTTATGCGCACTTACCAATGCCAATGAATTGTGCTCAAGCATTTCTTGATAAAAATACTTGATTGCCTGATCAAGACTACTAGTATTATCTAATTCATCAATCTCATCTTGGCTAAAACCATTTTCCAACAAAAGTGTCGTTTTATTATCAGGTTTCTTGCCATCAGTAAAATTAACAATCTGGGTACGCGAACGAATTGTTGGTAAAATTTGATCCGTATTATTAGTAATCAAAATTGTAACCACTGGAGCGACTGGTTCCTCTAACAAGTTAAGAAGTGCATTAGCTGCAGCTAGAGTCAGCTTTTGTGCCTCATCAATGATGAAAAAGCGCGTGCTACTTTGAACTGGGCTCTTTGCTAATTCTTCTTTTAGTATTCGAACCTGATCGATTCCTAAACTCTGTTTATTTTCAGGTGTAACTAACAACACATCTGGATTATTTTCAGAGATAATTTGGCGACAATTTTGACAAGTACCGTCCGGTTTTTGCTCACCTGTACAATTGAATAAACACGCTAGCCAATATGCAGTATTTAAGGCTTGCTTTTCATTTGCATCGACAAATAAATAGCTATGAGCCAACTTGTTTTCTTCATAAGCATGTTGTAAAAACTGGGCTTGTTTTTTGCCCCTTTTTGCTAGTTCGATTTTCATTAAAATTGCTTAAATTCTTCTACAGGTAGTACAAAGCATGTTGCACCGCCAACTGTGATTTTTACTGGTTGACTGCTAACATCAAATCCAGTCATTGATAAATTAGGATTCATGTACTCCTCACGTCCTTGTGATTCGCCTTGAATTAAGCGCATCACTTTCTTGACGTGTTTTTCATCAATTCCGATTAAGAAAGTTGTATTACCTTCACTTAAAAAACCACCAGTTGTCGCCAACTTAGTTGCACGAATGTTTTCTTTAGCAAAAGCATGTTGCAGCCGGCTAGCATCTTCTCTTTGAACAATTGCAATTATTAATTTCATTCAAATCAGTCCTTTAGCAAATCTTTTGGTATCCGTTTTTTTATAATATTAACACAGTCTTCTACTACTTGATTAACCAGTCGATCTCCATCGACAATGGCAATTCGCTCTGGATGTTTACGGTTAACTTCAAGATAACCTTCATAAACTTTTTGATGAAAGGCTAATTTTTCCAGTTCCAAACGGTCTTCCTGACCCGCGCGAGCACGTTCAATTCGTGCAAGACCAACTTCTGGCTTAACATCTAGGAATAGAGTTAGATTTGGCTCGATGCCACTAGTTGCAAAATTATTAATTTGCTTAACTGCATCGATTCCAAGATCACGTCCTGCACCCTGGTATGCCAATGAACTATCAACAAAGCGATCAGAAAAAATCACCTTACCTGCTTTAAGTGCTGGAATTACTGTTTCACTCATATGCTGACTACGAGCAGCTGCATATAATAGTGCTTCAGTTTTTGCACTCATTTTTTCATTAGTCGGATCCAAAATAAGCTGCCGAATTTTTTCAGCAATTATCGAACCGCCTGGTTCACGCGTTACTAGATATTGTGTTTTGAGCAGTGGTGTAATTTGGGCAACCACTTGTTCTAAAACCGTGCTTTTACCGGCCCCATCAGGCCCCTCGAAACTGATAAAATAGCTATTCATAAAACTCTCCATGAGTCTATTTTACAAGAGATTGTCTTATATTAACACCCCAAGGTACTTTAATTTTAGTAAAAATAAAAAAGCCCTTAAATTAGAGCTTTTCTATTCTGAAATTGCATTTGTAAAACCACTAAATCTTGTATGTCGGTGACGTGCTTCATCATATAAAAAAGAATACTTGGCCAGCAGTATTTTACCTACAATGATATTGTCCTCTGACATGTCAAGGGTAGTTGGATCTAAACTCTTTTGAATTGCAATTTCTTCTTGTAGTTCTTCAATTGTAGCGATCAGACGTTGATCGCCTAGTTTTTTAATCTTATCGTGTGCCATTAGATTGAAGTTCTCCCCTGCACTGCTCTTTTTAGAGTAATTGCATTTGCATATTCAATATCACTACCAACTGCCAAACCGGCTGCTAAGCGCGTAACTTTGATACCAGATGGTTTAATTAATTTACTAATATACATTGCGGTAGACTCGCCTTCCGGCGTTGAGTTTAGTGCCAAAATCATTTCTTTAACCTGTTCCTGTTTTTGCAAACGAACAATCAAAGATTTGATATTGATTTCTTCAGGTCCAATGCCATCCATTGGCGACAAAATCCCATGCAGAACATGGTACAAACCGTTATATTCACCCATTTCTTCAAATGCCATTACATCTTTGGGTTGTTCAACCACCATAATTGTTGATTGCTCACGGTTTGGATCACTACAAATTGTACATGGATCTTGCTCGGTAATATTGCCGCAAATTGAACAGCGATGAAGTTTTTCTTTTACTTCATTTAAAGCAGTGCTAAAGTCATGAACATCTCTATCAGGCATATCTAAGGTATAAAAAGCTAACCTGGTTGCTGTTTTCTCACCAATTCCAGGCAATTTCATATAAGAATCTATCAAATGTGCAATTGGTGCTGGATATTGCAATTAAATCATGCCCTTCGTATACTTACCTAAACTTTGCTGTGTCGCCTCATCAATTTCTGACAAGCCTTTATTGACAGCATCAATAATCAAATCCTGCAACATATCTGGATCATCAGGATCAATTGCATCTTTATTAATGGTGATATCTTTCAGTTTACGGTCACCACTAAAGGTTGCAACTACCATATCATCTGCAGACTTTCCAACAAATTCTTGCGCAGTGATAGTTTGTTGCTCTTGGGCCATCTGCTCTTGCAACTTTTTAGCTTGCTTCATCATTTGTTGCATGTTCATGCCGCCCATACCACCAAAATTAGGTCTTTTACTCATTGTTTTTCTCCTTTAAATTTTAATCCTTAATATTAACAGCGTCACCAAATAAGTCTTTCGCTTTTTGAACAACTTCATCATTATTCTCTTGCGCTGGCTCTTCTGCTTCCGACTCTTCAATACCAGATTGCTTCTGCCGCTTAAGTAGTTCATCCCTGTGCGACTGTAAAAATTCCTTCCGAACTGTGAACCAGTCCTTATCCGGAACAAGCACAATTTGGTACTCATGCTTAGTAAATTTCGCAATCTGATCAGTCAAAATATCAAGCAGATCATCATCAGAGCTAGCTTTTTCAAACCAAAGCGCATATTTGCATTTCATCACTACCTGATCCGGACTAGCCGCCACAGGCTCAAGCACATCAAGCAGTGCTCGCTGCGAAACAGCTAAAACAGATTGCAAATCTGGCCATACATCTTTGATTGCCTGTAGATCTTTTTTAGTAGCATTTTCCAAAACATGATAGACCTGTTTGCGATTCTGCTCGTCTGCATGTTGATCGTTGCGAACCTTCTTTTTATGATTTTTAGGTTTAGCAACTTCTTCAGAAGGTTGGGACATTTTTCCTACATTTGATATCTCAGTATCAAGGTGGAAAATGCGGTCGCTGTTTACGTTTTGCGTTTTACCAAGCTTAGCAACTTTTTCAGTTAATTCAACCACTTGCTTTTTAAGCGCAGTTACTTCAGCTTGCAGTTCTTGACCGTCAGCTGCCTGCTTTTCTACTACTGGGGAAGTAGCGGGCGTGGCTGCAGCGTTTGGCACTACTTCCTGATTAGTACTTTCAACCAAGAAGACCTCTAAGGGAATTTGCTGCTGATTAGTATACCGCAAATCATTTAGCGCAGTGTTGGCAGATGCAATTAAATTAAAGTAGCGTTGTTCAGGAATATCCTTAATCTGCTCAACGAAATCCTGACTTAAAAAGTTACTTTTATTTTCACCACCAGCTTTTAGCAAAATCAAAGCGTTCGTGGCCATATCAATTAACTCATCTAATATATTTTTTGAGCTCGCACCATTCTGCAATTCTGTCTGGGCTAAGGCAAGAGCTTGGCTTGCATCTTTATTTAAAATTGCTAATAAAATCTGTTCAATTTTTTCTTTGGCAGCAAAGCCAGTGATTTCAAGTGCCGCATCATACTCAACCGAATCATTTTCATAACTGAGCAATTGATCAAGGATACTAAGAGCATCCCTCATCCCACCGTCAGCTACTTCGGCAATTACAGCAAGTGCTTTATCATCATATTTGATATTTTCTTGATCAAGGATATACTTCATCCTCTTTTCAAGGTCAGCTTGCGAAATTCGCTTAAAGTTATAGCGCTGCGTTCTAGAAATAATTGTAGCTGGGACTTTTTGTAATTCAGTAGTCGCTAAAATAAAGACAACATGCTCAGGTGGCTCTTCCAAAGTCTTTAATAAAGCATTAAATGCCCCCATTGAAAGCATATGAACCTCATCAATAATGTAGACTTTATATTTTCCCTGAGTCGGTGCATATTTAACCTTATCACGTATCTCACGGATTTCATCGACTCCATTATTCGAGGCCGCATCAATTTCCATGATATCAGCCATCGCACCCTTATCAGCAGCAAGACAATTTTCACACTCATTGCATGGTTCGCCGTCTTGAAGGTTAGTACAGTTGAGTGCCTTGGCAAAAATCTTGGCACACGAAGTCTTACCTGTACCGCGCGGTCCTGCAAATAAAAAAGCATGTGAAATCGTGCCGCGCTTAATCGCATTTTTCAAAGTATTCGTAATATCTTCTTGACCAATAACACTGTCAAAAGTGCGTGGTCGCCATTTGCGGTATAACGCTTGATAAGCCATTGATTTATCTTTCTCTAGTAAAAAACTCTTAACTCTTCGAAAGAGTTAAGAGTTTGTTAATGTCTAATAAAAGGCACATGCCTGAACGACCTTAGTGCTGCTACCTTCCGGTCCTGACACGCTTTGGAAGCCAAACATTGCCCAATAGATATACTAACGTACTTTGAGATTTTTTTCCACTAATTTACAGAATTTTTGCTATTTTCCATTCCCATTTTAGCTTCTTTTTGCTTGTTTCTGATCTCCCTAAAAAAAGATTTGAGCATCTGACTTGCTTCATCTCGGTATAAACCTCGAATTACGTTGGGATGATGATTAAACTGGCTCACTTCAAACAAGTTAACTACGCTACCAGCTGCACCTGCCTTAGGATCAAACGCACCATAGAAGACGTTTTTTATTCTAGAATTAATGATTGCCCCTGCACACATTGGGCATGGTTCCAAAGTTATAAAAAGACTGCAATCAAGCAGACGCCAAGCTTTTAGTTTTTCACATCCCTGCCGGATTGCCATCATTTCAGCATGCTGCGTTGCATCTTGATCAAGCTCTCTACGATTATAACCCTCACCAATTACCTGTCCTTCAGGGTCAACCAAAATTGCACCAATCGGAACTTCTCCTTTTGCCTCAGCTTTTCGAGCCTGTTCAAAAGCTAATTGCATGTATTTTTTCTTTTCTTCACTTGAAAAAGACATTAGGAATTCACCGCCTGCAAAACGTAGTAACCCTTATCACGAATTAGAATTGTGCAGTTGCCAAAAGTTTCTTTCAGCAGCTTACGTGCGCTCGGTTCTCCCTGCTTTTTCTGGATAACGACCAGTAAAACACCATCTTCAACTAAATGGTCCTTTGCACCAGCTAAAATACTTGAAACAACCTTTTTCCCTGCCCGAATTGGGGGATTGGTAACAATTAAACCAAATTTCCGTTCACTGGGAACTTCATCATACACATCCGATTTGTAGATATTAACATTAGTGATGCCATTTACTTCGGCATTTTGGGCTACCAAGTTAAGACCACGTTCATTTACATCAACTAAATCAACGGTTTGCTCAGGCCAAAACTTGGCTGCAAAGAGACCAATCGGACCATAGCCAGCACCAACGTCTAAGATGTTACTACTTGGAAAATCAACTTCGGCCATTTGTTTGATTAAAACGCCTGAACCATAATCTACACGCATTTTTGAAAAAACGCCTGCATCTGTTGTAAATTTTAGATCAATATTGTTTATCTGATAATCAATTATATGCTCATCATGTTTAGCTGTAGGATTAGCAGCGTAATACATTTGATTTTCTTGGTCACTCATTATTTACTCGTTTCTTTTTTAAACAGTTTTACTGTAAATAATTTTAACGAACCATTTTACTTTTGCAAATTAGAAAGAACAAAAAATCCACTTCATTACTTAGCGGTATTCTTCTGCAATTATTAATGACAATTTTGCAGACATTTTAGGATAAAATAAAACCCCGAAGCTATCTAATTTTCGGAGTTTAAGGCTTTAATTTAAAGTTCTTATATAATTTTAGCTAACTTTTTTCGTGAATTGCTACATTTTTTGAATCTATTTTTGGAACTTTATTGTTCTTTTCTTCTGTTACGTTAGTCTTGTTTTGTTCATTTGCATTATCAGTACTAGCTGCACTCACAGAAACACTTTTTCCAAAGAAAAAAGCTGAAACTAATAAAGATAGACAAAAAGTGAATATTCTCTTTTCTTCCATTAAATCCTCTTTTGTAAATTACTCATACTAAAATTATAATTTAAGAAGAGGAAAATTAATATATCATGTAGTAAGATATATTAACTCACTTTGCCCATGTTAATAAAAAAGACAAACTTGTTTTATTAACATGTTTGTCACTATATTAGCTTATTTAATAAGTAACTCCTACAGAGGAATAAATTTGATCACTTTGTCCGATAACTGCACCCAAACCAATTGTCTTGTCTTTTGGATTTAGCAAGATATCACGGTGACCCCAGTTAGAAGCTGCATCGTTATAAATATATTCGTAAAGCATCCCTTGAGCAACCAAAGCACTTGAAGCATTCTTTGCCTGTACAAGCTGATTGGTAGAATGGTCAACACTAACACCCCATGGGAACATTGCAATACATTCTGCAACACTTGCACTTTTAATGTTTGCATCTTCAAAGCACTTTTCAAGAATGAACTTATTGTTTGAGTCAAAGTGAGAAAAATTATTTGGCAACAGCTTTGTTCGTTCCTGAACTACTTCATCGTAGTGAGAATCCTCTTTTACCAGTGAAAGGCCGCGATCTGCCCTTTCAGCATTTAAACCATCCAAAAATGCTCTTCTAAAATCGGAAATTGAGAAATTGCTTACTGCGTCATCCTTAGACTTACTTGGAGTCTTCGGTGTAGTTGATGTTTTTTGCGTCGTATTAGTATTTGGCGTAGTTGGCATTACAGGTTTGCTTGTACTTGGGGTGGTAGTATTTTGCTGTTGTATTTGCTTTGCCTTGATAATAGTTACATACTTGGCTAAAACATATTTATTGTAGCCAACTTTATAGTATTTCTTCTTATTAATCTTTACTTTACCAACTAATGCTAATTCTTTACCCTTTTTTAAGGTTGATTTTTTAATTTTGTGGCCTTTTTTATTATATAGACTAGTCTTTTTAATAATGCGGCCCATCTTTGTGGCCGAAGCAGTTAGCTCAGTGCTACCAGTTACCGTTTTAGCTTCTGATAGCTCTGAATTCAATGCTAGACAGCTTCCCAAACTTGTAATTGCCACAAGTGCTGTTAAAGCTTGGCGACATTTATTTTTTCTCATTAGTTTTCTCCATTCTTGATTATTTTTAATAAAAAAACTCCTAGTAAATACAAATACAATAACTACTTTGTATACTTTTACTATAAATCCAATTATATTACAAACCAATGATTATGATTAATTATTTTAAAAATTAAGCTGATTATAAAAGGTTATATTTTTACAAACAAAAAGCGCAACCCCAAACATATTGGGATTACGCTTTTTTATTTAGCTTGTCCAGTTGGACTGTAACTATTTCAAAGTTACTGAAGCACCAACTTCTTCAAGCTTAGCCTTGATGTCGTTAGCTTCGTCTTCAGAAACGCCTTCTTTAACGTTCTTAGGAGCACCATCAACAAGGTCCTTTGAATCCTTAAGGCCAAGTCCAGTAAGGTCACGAACAACCTTGATAACTTTAACCTTTTCTTGACCAGCTTCTGTTAATTCAACATCGTAGCTTGACTTAGCAGCAGCTTCACCACCGGCAGCACCTGCAGCAGCAACTGGTGCAGCAGCAGAAACGCCAAATTCATCTTCAATAGCCTTTACAAGGTCATTTAATTCAAGAATTGAAGCATTCTTTAAATCTTCAATAATCTTTTCAGTATCTAAAGCCATATTTATATATCCTCCGAAATATTTTTATTAGATATAAATTACATTATATTTATTCAGCAGATTCGTCTTTTGAATCGGCAACAGCGTTAATAGCGTAAGCGACGTTACGTACAGGTGCTTGTAATACAGAAACAAGCATTGATAGTAATCCTTCGCGTCCTGGAATGGCAGCAAGAGCCTTGATATCTTCCTTAGAAGTTACCTTACCTTCAAGCACACCACCCTTAATGTCAATAACATCAAAGTCATCTTCGTATTTTGAAACAATACGAGCTGGCTCAGTGATGTCATCAGCATTATCAGTATAAACAACAGCTGTAGGTCCAACAAAAGTATCTTCAAGACCTTCAATGCCAGCCTTAGCAGCAGCACGTCTTAGGTAAGTGTTCTTAACAACCTTCATTTTAACACCGTTATCACGAAGTTCCTTACGCATGTTAGTAACTTCTTCAACAGTTAAACCAAGGTAATTAATTACCAAAATAGCTTTTGCAGCTTTAAGATCTTCAGCGAACGCATCAACGAACTTTTCTTTTTCAGCAATAGCAGCTTTACTCAATCGAATTCACCTCCGTTAAATTTTTTAATAAATTCTATAAGGCCTAAAAAACTCCATGCCAACAAAGACATGGAGCATTTAAAATCTTCATAATCTTCTGGCCTCGGCGGGATATTAAGGCGTTAGCCACCCGAGTCTTAGGTAGAATTCACTCTATTAACTATAGCAGGGTTACTTTTTAAATGCAAGCAATAATTCTGCGAATAAAAAAGAACTACTGTAATAGTTCCTTTTAAGTTTTATTTCTTTTTAGTCTTTTCGTTCTTCTTTGGAGCTTCTTCCTTGGTTTCCTTTTCAGAAGTTTTCTTGTCTGAATTGATTAATTCAAATAAATCACCAGAAGACTTGTAAATAACCCAGCTTGCTAAGTTAACAATGTGATCACTGATTCGCTCTAGCAAACGAATGATGACAAAATAACTTGCTGAAGCAACGGCAACATTAGGGTCTTTTTTAACACCATCAATGATCATTTTTCTAGCCTTGCGGTAGTCATAATGAACATCTGCATGGCCATCAAGCATTTCACGAGCAGTCTTTTCATCATCTTGAACATATGCAGTCAATACTTTGATTAACATCGTACGTACTTGGTGTGTCATACGTGAAATTATTCCCTCAACATCAGGAATACGAGGATTACCCTTCACTCTAACTGTTTCAACGGCAATACTATTGGCATTCTCACCAATTCGTTCTAAGTCAGTAGTTGCTTTTAAAATACTGATTACCACACGGAAGTCAGTTGCAACTGGTTGCTGCAATGCCATCAGATCAAGGGCCTTTTTTTCGATTGTAATTGCTTCTTTGGCAACAACCTTATCTTGTTCAATCATTTCTTGAGCCATCTTTTTATTATGGTCAACAAATGAACGAGTACCCTTGTCAATTAACTCATTAACCTGTACTCCCATTTCCATAAATTGTGTGTTTAACTTTTTCAGTTCATCCAAAAATATTTCGTGCATGATCCACCTCCAAATTTAGCCAAAACGGCCATTAAGATAATTACTAGTTATTTCTTTCTTAGGGGCCAAAAACATTTGCTCGGTTGACCCAGACTCAATCAGTTCGCCATCCATTAAAAAAGCAACCTGATCAGAAACACGACTCGCTTGTTGCAAGTTGTGCGTAACCATGATGAATGTATACTTCTTTTTTAAGCCCATCAAAGTTTCTTCAATTTCAGCACTTGAGATTGGATCAAGTGCTGAAGTCGGCTCATCGAGTAAAACCACTTCAGGTCTAACAGCTAACGCACGTGCAATACAGATTCGCTGTTGCTGTCCCCCGGAAAACTCCTGGGCATTACGCTGCAAGTTATCCTTGGTTTCATCCCAAATCGCCGCCTGCTTTAAGCTTTCTTCAACTCGTTGATCAATTAATTGTTTATCCTTAACTCCTGCAACCCTTAAGCCGTAGGCAACATTGTCATAGACTGGAAAGGGAAAAGGTGTAGGTTGTTGGAAAACCATTCCCACTTTTTTACGTAATGCAACTAAATCCAGTTTGGCACGATAAATATCTTCACCTTCAAGCAAAATCTTACCTGTAATGTTGATATTATCAATGTCATCATTCATCCGGTTCAAGCATCTTAAAAAGGTTGATTTTCCGCATCCTGACGGACCAATCAAAGCAGTTAACTGCTTTTCTGGAAAGTTAAGACTGATGCCATGCAACGCCTCAAATTTGCCATAACTTAATTTGACGTTTTGGGCCTCCATAATATTTGTCATATGATCGCTCCTTTAGCCAAAACTACCTTGAATGTATTTTTCAGTAATCTCACCTTGTGGATTAGTGAAAATATTTGTAGTCGTATCATATTCAAGTGCATGTCCTAAATGAAAGAAAGCAGTGTACTCACTGATTCTGGATGCTTGCTGCATATTGTGCGTAACCATTACCATCGTGTACTTCTTACGCAATTGCTTTAAAGTATCTTCCAACTTAGCAGTTGAAACTGGATCTAGAGCACTTGCTGGCTCATCTAAGAGCAAAATTTCAGGTTTCAGTGCGATTGCTCTTGCAATACACAAACGCTGCTGCTGCCCACCAGAAAGAGCTAAGGCACTCTTATCAAGTTTATCTTTAACTTCATCCCACAATGCAGCAGCTCGCAAACTTTCCTCAACAATTTGCTCAAGCTTTTGTTTATCTTGTTGACCATTAGCCTTTAGCGCATATGTTATATTTTCCCTGATTGACTTAGGAAACGGGTTAGGCTTTTGAAAGACCATCCCAATCGCCTTGCGCAATTCATAAACATTGATTTTCTGCTGATTTACATCAAGATCATGAAACATAATCTTGCCATCTACACGCGCTACACGGTCATTCATGCGGTTTAACGATCGTAAAAAAGTTGATTTCCCTGAACCTGAAGCACCAATTAGTGCTGTAATCGTGTTTTTCTTAAATCCTAGACTTACATCAAATAATTTTTGAATTGTACCGCCATAAAAAACACTTAAGTCCTCAGTGTAAATAGCACAATCTTCGTCTTTAAAAGTCTTAATGTAAGTCTTTTGAGTTTGCCAATTTTCCATAGAATTTTCCTTATTTAATTTTAGCAGCGGTCAAGCGATTGTATAACCAATTACCCAACGCACGAGCGCCAAAATTAAAGATAATGACTACAATAACCAATAAGGCAGAAGTAGCAGCTGAAACGACTGTGACATCGGGAATGATCCCCTCAGTGTTAACTTTCCAAATATGGACAGCCAAGGTCTCAGCCGGACGCATTACGTTTAAAAAGCTGGTTGGACTGAACATATTCCAATTAGAATAATCAACAGTTGAACCACTTTGTCCAGCAGTATAAATTAAAGCAGCTGCCTCACCAAAAACACGTCCAGCGCTTAGGATGATACCTGTTATAATACCTGGAAGTGCTGCAGGCAAGACGATACCACGGATTGTTTTCCAGTTGGATAAGCCAAGGGCCCAGCCGGCTTCACGCTGAGTTTGTGGCACACCTTTAATTGCTTCTTCAATGTTACTGGTCAAAATTGGCAAATTAAAAAATGTTAAAGCCAACGCACCGGCAATAATTGAAAAGCCAAGGCCAAATTGAACGACAAATAGTAAATAGCCAAAAAGTCCAACAACAATTGAAGGAAGCGAGCTAAGAATTTCTATCGTAGTTCTAATTAATTGGGTCACCCAATTGTCCTTCGCATATTCAGCTAAGTAGATTGCTGCACCCAAAGCAATTGGTAGTGAGATCAATAAAGTTAAAATCAACAAATAAAGTGAATTAAACAGTTGATCTCTTATTCCCCCGCCAGCTTCAAATGAAGAAGAAGCAGAAGTTAAAAAGTGCCATGATAAATGTGGTACACCAGAAATTAAGATGTTTCCAATAATACCAACTAAAAGTAGGATTACGATGCCAACTAACAAATAGATAACGCCAGTAGCGATGCGATCATTTCTCTTTGAATTCATTTTACTACTAACTCTTCTTTCCAATTAAGTGTACCAAGAAGTTGAACACTAATGACATTATTAATAGTAGTAATGCCAAACTCCATAGTGCATTGTTAGGCAGTGTGCCCATAACTGTATTACCCATTTGACTAGTTAATTGACTAGTTAAGGTTGCTGCTGGACTGACCAAGTTGTAAGGCATTAAGACTGCATTACCAATCGCCATCTGAACAGCTAAAGCTTCACCAAAAGCACGTGCCATTCCGAAAATAATCGCTGTCATAATACGTGCTCGAGCAGCTCTCAAAACAACATGGTAAATAGTTTGCCACTGCGTTGCCCCTAAAGCAGCAGAAGATTTACGTAACTCCTTTGGAACTGCCTTAAAAGCATCAACTGTTAGAGAAGTAATTGTCGGTAACACCATAACAAAAAGAATTAAGGTGGCCGTCAAAATACCAAAACCTGTTCCACCAAAGACAGTTCTAACAGCAGGAACAACAACAGTTAAACCCAGGAACCCATATACAACTGATGGAATACCAACAAGTAATTCCATAACTGATTGCAAAAGGTTTGCTTTCTTGCCTGATTCGTATTCAGTCATAAAGAGTGCTACTGCGATTGCAAATGGAGTAGCAATAAGGGCTGCAAGCAGCGTAACTGCAAAAGAAGTAACAATCATTGCCGCAGCACCAACGTGATTAGGACCAGCACTTGGATTCCAGTCAGTTGAGAACAGAAAATGAAAGATATTAACTTTATCAGTAAAAAAGGTTGCTAAACCATGACTACCAACAAAACCAATAATGGAGACAATCAAAATACCGATTAGTAAAATTGCTAAAGCAGTTAAACCTTTGCCCCAGCGTTCTTGTCTGGTTTCCTTAGAAGGTTTAGTTAACCTCGCAATATCAATACTATGCGGATTAATCCCCTTAATTTTGACGTGAGGAACTTTTTGTTGAGCAATCGCTTGTTCAACAACTTCCTGCAAGTCTTGTTCTTTTTTAGACATACTAATTACCTAATTTCGTAACTTTATTTTCACTATCACGCGAAACTTTCATTTCATGAATACTTAGATAGCCAATCTTAGGTACTAAATCTCTTTGTACCTTTTTACTTAAGACATAGTTAATAAACTTAGCGGTTGCCTTGTTAGGCTTTCCCTTAGTATACATATGTTCATATGACCAAAGTGACCACTTATTAGTGGGTATGTTCTTATTGACTGGTTGAACGTGGTTTATACTGATTTTCTGAATGTTCTCATCATTTGCATACGGAAATGAGATATATGAAATTGTTCCGGGTGTTGAATTAACAATCTTTTTGACTGTTCCATTAGAATCCTGTTCCTGCGAATTGACAGCATCCTTACCATTTAGAATCAAATCTTCAAAAGTAGTTCTGGTACCACTGCCGCGAGAGCGGTTAATCACAATAATCGGCAAGTTCTTACCACCAACTTGTCGCCAATTGGTTATTTTTCCTGTAAAAATGGCAGCTAATTGCTTCTTGGACAAGTTCTTGACACCGACTCCTTTATTGGCAATCGGGACAATTCCAACAATCGCAACAGGATAGTCCTGTAGCTTTTTTTCATCTATTCCCTTTTGGGTTTCAGCAAAAACATCAGACGTTCCTACCTGCACTGCACCCGCTTGAACCTGGCTAAGCCCTGTTCCTGAACCACCGCCTTGAACAACGATATTACTATCAAGATGAGCTAGATGATAATCATTACCAGCTTGCTCAATCAATGGTTGCAAAGCACTGGATCCAACAATCGTAATCTTTTCCTTACTTTGACCGCAACCCACTAAAAACAGCGGCACAACCAAAAGGACTACCAGCAATTTGCTCACATTCTCTTTACGCATTGTATTTTCCTCAATTTGACAATAGGATTATGCTTAGTTTAACAAATATCTTGCAATTGATAAATATTTAAGGTCAAAAAGTCGATAAAAAAAGCAACTCGCGCGTGTGGCAGAGTTGCTTTCCTATTTTCTTCGAATTAATCTTTAATCCAAGTTTAATGGATCAAGCTTGATCCCAGGACCAAAGGTTGCAGCAACTGCAACGCTCTTGATGTATTGGCCCTTAGCAGCTGATGGACGCGCACGTAAAATCACGTCACGTAGAGCATCAAAGTTCTCAATTAATTGTTCATCAGTAAATGATACCTTGCCGATAGCAGTATGAATAGCTGCTTGACGGTCAACACGGTATTCAACTTGACCAGCCTTAACGTTCTTAACGGCTTTTTCGATGTCCATTGTTACAGTACCGGTCTTAGGGTTTGGCATTAAACCTTTAGGTCCAAGCACACGACCCAAACGACCAACTTTAGCCATCATTGTTGGTGTTGCAACAACAACGTCAAAGTCTAAGTAACCGTTTTGAACTTTTTCTACTAAGTCGTCAGAACCAACTTCGTCAGCACCGGCAGCCTTAGCTTGTTCAGCTTGAGCACCTTCGGCAAAGACAATAACCTTTTGGGTCTTACCAGTACCGTTTGGTAAAACAAGTGAACCACGAATTTGTTGGTCTGCTTGCTTAGGGTCAACGCCTAAGTTGTATGAAACTTCAACTGATGCATCAAAACCAGCATATGAAGTTTCTTTAACTAAGTTAATTGCTTCAGCAACTGAATATAATTTCTTTGAATCTACTTTTTTAGCAGCTTCTAAATATTTTTTACCATGCTTTGGCATGTGATTTCCTCCTTAATATGTGGTCAAACGAGACTCAAACTCTCCCACCTAAATTGTTATAAATAACAGGATTAGTCTTCGACTTCGATACCCATGCTTCTAGCAGTACCTTCGATCATTCGCATAGCAGCTTCAACATCTGCAGCGTTAAGGTCCTTCATCTTTGTTTCAGCGATTTCCTTAACTTGATCCTTAGTTACCTTACCAACTTTCTTGGTATTAGGTTCACCGGATGCCTTGTCGATCTTAGCAGCTTGCTTCAAAAGAACTGGAGCTGGTGGAGTCTTAGTTATGAATTCGAATGAACGGTCTTCATAAACTGTAATGACTACAGGAATAATCATGCCTTTTTGGTCAGCAGTTCTAGCATTGAAGTCCTTAGTAAAACCTACAATGTTAATTCCTGCTTGACCTAAAGCAGGACCAACTGGAGGAGCGGGTGTTGCAGCACCAGCTGGTATTTGTAATTTGACAACGTTAATAACTTTTTTTGCCACGGTCAAAACCTCCTTGATTCCGTGCGTGGTTAAAATGGAAAAGTTACCTACTTTTCCTCCCACAATAATAAAAGTACTTTAATATGGTACCATCGTTTTTTAAAATTTGCAATCTCTCGTAAAAGTTTAGCTAATTTTTTCTACTTGATCGTAATCAAGCTCGGTTGTAGTTGCACGGCCAAACATATCAACTGAAACAAATAACTTATATTTATCGGGTTGAATTTCAGTAATCTTACCCTCAACGCCGTTAAATGCACCGTCAATAATAGTGACAGTTTCACCAACTTCGTATTCAACTTGAGGACGCTTTGCAGGTTCTCCCTGTTGACGCAACAGACGATTTACTTCTTCTTCAAGAAGTGGTGATGGCTTAGAACCACCACCATGTGAACCAACAAATCCAGTTACGTTAGGTGTATTTCGAACAACAAACCAACTTTCGTCAGTCATGACCATTTCAACTAAGACGTAACCAGGGAAGATTTTTTCTTCAACTTCTTTTTTCTTGTCGTTGACCTTCTCGATTTTTTCTTGTTCAGGAACCATTACCCGAAAGATATAATCTTGCATCCCCATGCTTTGTGCACGTGATAGCAAGTCAGATCTAACCTTATCTTCGTATCCTGAATAAGTATGAAGCACGTACCATTGCTTCTTTGTTGTTTCAACCATTACAAATTTCTCCTTTTATTTTGGCAAACAAAAAAACCTCCACTCAGAGGTTTTTTCTTTAACTTTATTTATTATATCACGAATAGAATTTCATTTCTATTTACATGAAAATTTGTGTTAAAACGCTGAATAAGTAGTCTAACACTCCTAGAAACAAGGCGAATAAAACTGAAGTAGTAATGACTGTTCCAGTATCATGACGGTTTTGTTTAGCTGTTGGCCATGTTACCAAGTGCATTTCGTGTGCTACGCTCTTAAAAAACTTAATCATTCAATTTACCTCGTTTCCTTGTGTAATGTCATTTTGCCACAATGTTTACAAAATTTATTCAATTCAAGCCGCTTCGTGCGATTCTTGCCTGCGGTGATTGAGTAGTTACGCGAGCCGCATACGCTGCAAGCTAATGATGCTTTTTTCACTGCCATAATCTCACTTCCAAACTATTGTATTTTAGCAAAAAATACAGGTATAAGCAATTCATTTAATAATTGCCCTAAAATTCAAGTCAATTTTTCTCTTTAAATAAAAAGCAGCTACTTATAAGCAGCTGTTTTTGGTGGTCAAACAAAAGCGTAACCGCCGGGCGTAGAACATTGTAATAGTCGGATTTACTTCTTAAGATTTTCATTTACGAAGGATTCGATTTTATCGTCAGAATAATCAAGGAACGGAAGCATATCTTCTTCCGTCTTCATGGTATCTCTACCATTCTTTTCCATGAAATAGTCCCAAAGAGCATCCCTAACTGGCATGTCTGAATCACTCCAGTCAAAAACCTCTTTCATGTGACGATCTAACAATGCAGTCTTGATAACATCTTCTGCCATCTTAATCTACCTCCTATAAAATAATTCTACAGTTATTAATTATACGCTAAATTCTCATCATTTTCTATTAAACAGAGTCTAATAAAATTAACCGTGCTTTTTGCAGCAGACGCGAGCGTGCCCTTACTAAGGTCATTGGCAAAATTTGCCAGTCGTTAATTATCTGTTCTGGTTGACAAAGTCCGAGAATAATTAATAAAGCCGTAACTTCTAAAATCGATAGCTTGTTGACTAATTCAGCTAGTTTTATGCTTAGCGGCACTTCTGGTAAAAAAGTTTCTGGTCGCCGAATAGGATTCATTCCTTTAGTAGCTGCTGCTTCAAAAGAAATTGCTTTGGCCCAAGCCTTTCTGCGGTATGCCATTTCACGTCTAAGAAGCGTATTGGCATGATTTACCAGCCGAACTTTGTAATAGCTAGCGAAATTACCCTTTTTTGGGTCAAAATCTTTCACAGCTAAATAACAAATGATCATCGCATCCTGATCCCAATCCTGATTATCGTAAGAGCGAAGATGATATTTTTTCTTAATATTCGCAATTAGTGGACGATACAAAAAGCAAAGCTTACGTAGTGCATCAGTCTGTCCACTTTTGATTTGCATAATTAACTCGGTTTCTTCTCTTGCTACTTCTATTTTAGCCATATTGCTATTCTCCTTTAGTTGATATCTGAGCTAAAGAATACTGAGAAGCAAAATTTAATTTAAACGAACCAATGTTTAAATTTTTCACTAACAGGTAAATGTAACGGTTAATAACAGCAAAATTCACTTTAGGTTGTCAGAACAAAATTTGCAAAAAAATGAGCGCACATTTTGTATGGGCACCCATTTAACTTTTTTATTTATGATGATTTCTAGTATCCAGCATTTGATATAGCAAAACACCAGTTGCAACACTTGCATTGAGAGATTGCACATGGCCAACCATTGGCAAAGTAATCATTTGATCCATTTGTTCTTTCAGTAAACGTGAAATGCCTTTACCCTCATTTCCGATTACAAGAACAGTTTTACCATTGCTATCCCACTGACGATAGTCTGTTCCGTCCATATCTGTGCCAAAAAGCCAGTAACCACGTTTTTTCAACATTTGACTAGTTTGTACAAGGTTATTAACGCGGGCAACTGGGACGTAATCAATCGCACCAGTTGAGGTCTTAGCCACAACAGACGTCAAACCCGTTGCGTGTCTTTTCGGGATAATGATTGCATCGACCCCAGTTGCATCAGCTGTTCTCAAAATCGAGCCCAGGTTGTGTGGATCTTCAATTGAATCAAGCATTAACAAAAATGGTTGTTTCTCCTCCTGATCAAATTGATCAAGTAAATCATCCAAATCCGCATATTCGAAACTAGCAACAGTCAGAACAAGTCCCTGATGATTGCCGCCTTGAACTAGGCGATCAAGCTTATTTTTAGGAACAGTTTGAACAACAATTCCTTTTTCCCTTGCTAAACCGAACACTTCATCTGCAAAGCTTTCCTGCACACCTTGTTGCAAAAAAACCTTATTGATTCTGCCAGCATCCTGTGTTTTTAAAAAATCAATTCCAGCATGTCTACCAAAAACAAAATCACTATCACTTGAAGTCATATTCATCAATGCCACCATTCTCCACTGTTTCAATGCACCAAGAAGTTAATTCTTGAAGCCGCTCTTTTTTACCAAGTAATTCCAAATAGCCCCAAACTGCTTCAAATCCTGTCGACAATTGGTATGTGGCTAAACTAGTATTCTTGGCCTTGCTATAAGTTTTAGAATTACGACCGCGACGAAAAGTTGCTAGTTCATCCTCACTCAATAAGCCATCTTCCTGCATCTTAGTAATCAAAGCCGCTTGAGCCTTGGCTGACACATAATGTGTTGCTCTTAGCTGCAAGGCTTGTGGCTTAACAATGCCACATTTAACTAAATGCCGCCGAATATCAACTTCATAAACAGCATCCCCTAAATAGGCTAACGTCTGCCCGTTTAATGTATCTGGATTAATTTCGTTTTCGACCAACTTTTTACTATTACTCACGAATCCACCTTGTTCCTTGTGGAGTATCTTCAATGATTACTCCCATTTCTTTTAATTGATCACGTAACTGATCACTTTTAGCCCAGTCCTTGTTCTTTCTTGCTTCATCACGCTGCTCAACCAAGGCAACAATTTCATCATCACCTTGCGTCTCATTTTGCTTAATCAACTTGGCGGTATCAATACCAAAGATACCCAACCATTCTGTTAATAGAGCTTGCGCCTTCATTAATGCGTCTTTATCAACACTTTCAGCTGCAATATTGGCATTTAACACTGGTAATAAATCATAAATTGCTGTTAACGCATTTTGAACGTTAAAATCATCATCCATTGCGGTAACAAAATCTGTTTCCGTTTTAGCCAAAATTTCACGTAAATTAGCGTCTTCAACATTAGAAGTGCCGTCTTTTAAACGATAATTCAAGTTGATCAACATGTTCTTAAAACGCTGCAAAATAGTCTGTGCTTGTTTGAGGTTTTCTTCTGAATAGTTGATTTGACGTCGATACTGAACACTGGCCATGAAGAAGCGAAGAACCTGTGGATCAACTTTCTTTATAATTTCATGGACCGTTACAAAATTATGTAACGACTTCGACATTTTTTCTTGATCAGCACCTACAGTCACAAAACCGTTATGCATCCAATAATGAACAAATTTTTTACCTGTAGCGGCTTCACTCTGAGCAATTTCATTTTCATGATGTGGAAATTCAAGATCTTGCCCACCACCATGAATGTCAATTGTATCGCCCAAGTATTTGGTTGACATGACTGAACATTCGATATGCCAGCCTGGCCGTCCCTTGCCCCAAGCAGACTCCCAGGCAATTTCATCAGGCTGTTTTTGCTTTTTCCAAAGGGCAAAATCAATTGGATCTTCCTTACGATTCTGTTCTTCCTCGTTAACGTGTTCCGAAGCGCCCTCTTCTAATTCAGCAATGTTCTTACTGCTTAATTCACCATAGTGCGCAAATTTCTTTGCTCGATAATAAACATCACCGGCAGATTCATAAGCATAACCTTTTTCAATTAGCTTTTCAATAAAACTGATAATTGCAGCAATTTCACTAGTTGCACGGGGATTCTTAGTTGCGGGCTCGATATTTAAAGCGGCCGTATCCTCTTCATAAGCTTCAATGTAGCGATCCGCTAATTCGGGCACAGTAATGCCTTCGGCACGTGCTTCATTAATCATTTTATCGTCAACGTCAGTAAAGTTAGACACATAATTAACTTTATACCCGCGGTATTCAAAATAGCGTCTAATGGTGTCAAAAGCGATTGCACTTCGTGCATTACCGATGTGAATGTAATTGTAAACCGTTGGGCCACAGACATACATCGTAATCTGCCCAGATTTAATTGGTTGAAATTCTTCTTTAGTTTTCGTCAGAGTATTATATATTTTCACGACGGCTAACTTGCCTTTCTAAAACTTTATCTCCATTCTAACAGAAACAATAGTAGTTTCTAGCTTTTAAAAAATAATTTATCGGAAAACGGCAAAGCAAAAGAGCGCCTATCAATCAAAAATAGGTGCTCTTTTATTGTATTAAATTATAAGCCGTTTTCGCTCATTTGTTTCAAGGTTAAGTCAAGGTGTTCATGAACTTTTTCTTTACCCAAAAGTTCCATTGCTTCGCCAATTCCAGGGCCAACCATTGATCTAGTAGTTGCGATTCTGATTGGCATGAATAGGCGTCTACCCTTAATGCCAGTTTCCTGACGAGTTGCCTGAACTGCCTTCATAATTTGTGGTGAAGTAAACCGAGGAATTAAATCAATTTGCTTCTTGAATTCTTCAATAACAGGTCTTGCTTCATCCTTACGAATTTCGTCAATTTCTTCATCGCTCAAATCTTTTGGTGCGTCAAAGAAAATCTTAGCTAAATCAACAATCTGCTTAGTATATGACATTTGCACAGAGTAAATGTTAACTAATTGACGTATCCATTCCATCTTTTCAGGGTTTGGATCTTTTTCAACTAAACCAGCTTCTTGTAAATTGTTAAGTGCTAAGTCTAGTAAAGTATCACGATCTGCCTTCTTGATGTATTGGTTGTTAATCCACTCTAACTTTCTTCTGTCAAAAGCTGCAGGTGAATTTGATAAACGAGCAGGATCAAATTGCTTAATCAATTCGCGTTGAGTAAAGATTTCGTTTTCACCAACAGGTGACCAACCAAGAAGTGTAATGAAGTTAAACATTGCATCTGGTAGGTATCCTAAATCACGATATTGCTCAATAAACTGCAATACTGACTTGTCTTCTTCACGCTTAGATAACTTCTTACCAGTTTCCGCATTGATAATTAAAGTCATGTGACCAAACTTAGGTGGCTCCCAGCCTAATGCTTCATAAACAGCTAGCTGCTTAGGAGTGTTAGAGACGTGATCATCCCCACGTAAAACGTGAGTTATTTCCATTAAATGATCATCGACAACAACTGCAAAGTTGTAAGTTGGCATACCATCACGTTTTTGGATAACAAAATCGCCACCAATTGTGTCAGACTCAAAGCTTAAGTGGCCCTTAACGATATCTTCCCAAGAATATGTTTCCATTTCAGGAATGTGAATTCGAACAACTGGCTTTAAGCCCTTTGCCTTTGCCTCTTCTTGCTTTTGCGCAATTTCATCGGCAGTCAGGCCTTCATACTCGTAAGTATAGTGTGGAGCAATTCCCATTGCCCGTTGCTCTTCACGTTGTTCTTCAAGTTCTTCTTCTGTTTTGTATGAATAGTAAGCTTTACCTTCATCTAACAGTTGTTGAATGTACTTATTATAGATATCTTTACGTTCAGATTGACGATATGGGCCAAAATCGCCGCCCTTGTCAGGACCTTCATCCCAGTCAATACCTAACCAACGTAAGTTTTCCATTTGTGATTTAGAACCACCTTCGACATTACGTTTTTGGTCAGTATCTTCAATTCTTAAAACAAAAGTACCTTTATTATGACGCGCAAACAAGTAGTTGAATAGTGCAGTTCGCGCATTACCTATATGTAAGTGCCCTGTTGGACTTGGGGCATATCTTACCCGAATTTTTTGTTTTGCCAAAATTCATGCCTCTTTCAAAAAGTAAATATAAACATTTTTAGTTTACCCGTAATAACGGAAAAGTTCAATCTTTCCTTAACCCAAAACCAATTTTAACGCTTGGGGGATGCTTGAAACGGGAATTACTTCTATTCCCATATTTTGCAAACTTGATCGCATATTATGATTAGGAATAAAAATTCGCTTAAAACCTGTTTTAGCGGCTTCTTTAATCCGCGCATCAATCTGGTTAACTCGTCTAACTTCACCAGTTAAACCAACCTCACCCACGAAGCAATCAGTTGGTAAAATTTCTTGGTTTTTATAGCTTGAAGCAATCGCCATCACTACCGCCAAATCAACTGCAGGCTCATTCAAGCGAATACCACCGGTAGCAGTTAGATAAACATCTTGATTTTGTAGCATCAAGTTGCCACGCTTTTCTAAAACTGCTAACAATAATCCTGCTCGGTTGAAATCAATACCGGCAGTAGTTCTTTTGGCGTAGCCAAATGCGGTCGGTGTAACTAATGCTTGGATTTCCGCTAGAATCGGCCTTGTTCCCTCAAGCGAGACGACAATCGCAGATCCCGTTGAGTTAGGTAATCGCTCATCAAGAAAAATTGCAGATGGATTAGTGACTTCCTGCAACCCTTTGTTGACCATTTCAAACATACCGATTTCGTTAGCAGCACCAAACCGATTTTTTACGGAATGCAAAATTCGGTATGCATGGTGTTCATCACCTTCAAAATAAAGAACTGTATCCACCATGTGCTCCAAAATCTTAGGCCCAGCGATTGCACCTTCCTTGGTAACATGACCAATCACGAAGACCGTAATTGCATCCATCTTAGCAATTTTCATTAATTCGCTGGTTACTTCACGAACCTGTGATGCGGAACCCGTCATTGAATCAAGACTAGGTTCATTCATTGTTTGAATTGAGTCAATTACGACAAAATCAGGCTTAATTGTGTCAATTTGCTGACGAATATCTTCCATGTCTGTTTCTGGATAAAGCAACATATCATTCGCAGCAAGTCCTAAACGATCTGCGCGCAACTTAATTTGATTAGCTGATTCTTCTCCCGAAACGTATAGGACTTTGAATTTTTGTGATAGCTCACTCATGATTTGTAACATTAATGTGGACTTACCAATCCCAGGGTCCCCACCAATTAACACAAGTGAGCCAGGAACTATTCCACCACCAAGAACACGGTTAAGTTCACCCATACTTGTTTGGATTCGTTCCTCTTTTTCAGCCTTTACGGCTTCAATTTTAACTGGTTCATTAATTCCAGTTTTCTTAATTAGTCTACTTGGACTACCTTTTGCAGAATGCGCTTGGACAGTTTCGGTTTCTTTTTCGAACTGATTCCAGGCGCCGCAATTAGGACATCTTCCCAAGTAACTAGCCGAAATATAGCCACAAGAGTGACACTTGTATTTCGTTTTAATTTTGGCCATTTACTCCTCCTTGTTAGTTGAGCCAAAGCCATTAGCACGTTGACGGCTGACTGGCTCATCATCATCTGTTTTTAAATAATGAATAAAAATTCCTTGAGCAATTCGCTCACCCTTTTTAATCTTTATTGGTCGAACACCATAATTAAGTACCTGAACAAAAATCTCACCCTCATTAGCATCATTATTATAGTAGTCTGCATCAATAACGCCAATCCCATTGGGTAAGCTCAAGTTTCTTTTAAAAGTATTTGACGACCTGTTCGCCAAAATCAACACTTCGTCTTCTGGCATATAGACCTTGACCCCAGTAGGAATTAAAAATGGCTTAATTATTTTATCTGCCATCTCATAATCAGGTTCATAGAGTTGATGCCCATTTCTAATCAAACGGAAAATACGGACAAAGTTTAACCGCCAAATGCTTGGAATCACCATGTCTTGAGCCGCTTCAATGTCATATCCTGCGCTAGCAGTTGTCTGGCGTCTCGGTAGCGTAATATCTTCATCTTGGTATTTAGATACGATTTCAAAGCCACGTGTTCTGTTCATTTTTTCTCCTTTGGCTGGTAAAGACTTTTTGTTTCAGTTAAAGTATCATAAACATTATAACTTGTAAGTAGGAAAAATTTATAGCGCTAATTTATATTATTGGCTAAAAGAAATACGTTCCTCTAGTTTCGCATTGCAAAACTAGTTCTATAATTAAATTCGTAAAAAGCAGTCCATTTTTTTGCAGGAGAAAAAGTAATGTTTACCTTCTATGATCCACACCAATTTTTTAAAGAATACGATGATAACGAGCAATTAATCTACCACTGGTCAATGGACGAAATTGAGCGAAATGACGGAAAAGTTTGGGTAATTAACCACATGTTTATTGCCCCAAACCAAAACAAAGAAGCAGTTCTGGACAAAAATATGGCTCTAGTAATGGAATTTGCCAAGAATACCAAATTACCAATCTGGCCTCTTGATCCACTAGTAATTGACTATTTCCAGCGGCATCCTGAGTTTCATAAAATTTGGTATCACCGTCCTGCTCAAGCAACTAATTAGTATAATTGCTTCTTTTTGTTTTTCAAAATTTAACACTCAGTAGCAATTAATTAACAATTTATTCATAAAATCATTCGGCCTACAATAGACTAGTTAATCTAGATGGGATAAAATGGGAGTTATTAACTTAAGGAGGATAACATTAATGACAAAAGAAATTACAAATGATGCTATTGCCAATTATACTGATGATCTAGCAAAGCACCCTAGTATTAACATTGCTAGCCACGCTGCTCAACAAAACGGTATTTTCAAGGCTAGTCAAAATTTACAATCTCAAATTGACCTTACCCCAACATTTTCAGTTGAAATTGATACTGGTAAGCCAGCTGATCAAAAGCAATCAGGTCGCTGCTGGATGTTCTCAGCATTGAACACCATGCGTCACCCATTGCAAAAGGAATACAAGGTTAAGGATTTTGAATTATCACAAAATTACACTAACTTCTGGGACAAGTTTGAAAAATCAAACTGGTTCTTCGAAAATGTAATTGCTTCAGCAGATAAGCCACTTGGTGACCGTAAGGTAAGCTTCTTATTCGCAACACCACAACAAGATGGTGGTCAATGGGATATGCTTTGCGGCTTAATTGAAAAGTATGGTATCGTACCAAAATCTGTTTACCCAGAAACTGCTAATGCAACTAATTCAAGTGCTTTAAACGACACTTTAAACACTTTACTACGTAAGGACGGTTTGGAATTACGTGAATTAGTCAACAGTGGTAAATCAGAAGATGAAGTACAACAACGTAAGAACGAATTCTTAAATGATGTTTTCCGCGTTTTGGCTGTTTCTCTTGGCGTTCCACCAAAGAAATTTGATTTCGAGTACAAAGATGATGATGGTAATTACCACCGCGATGCTGATCTTACTCCTAAGGCATTCTTTGACAAGTACGTTGGCATGAACTTAGAAGATCACGTTTCAATTATCAACTCACCTACTGATGACAAACCTTACCACAAAGTATTTTCAGTTGAATACCTTGGTAACGTTGTTGGCGGTCGTCAAGTTCGTCACCTTAACTTAGAAATTGACGAAATGAAAGACTTAATCATTAAGCAACTTGAATCAGGAGAAGTTGTTTGGTTTGGTTCTAACGTCAGCAAAGATTCTGAAAGACAACTTGGTCTTCTTGATACCAATATTTACAAGCGTGATGAATTATTTGACGTTGATTTATCAATGTCAAAAGCTGAAAAGCTTGATTCAGGTGAAAGCATGATGGACCACGCTATGGTTATTACTGGTGTTGATCTAGTAAACGGCAAACCAACTAAGTGGAAGATCGAAAACTCATGGGGTGACAAGCCTGGCTTTAAGGGTTACTTCATTATGAGTGATGCTTGGTTTGATTCATTTGTTTACCAAGCAGTTATTAACAAGAAATTCTTGTCGGATGACGTGAAGAAAGAATTTGACGAAGGCGCTAAGGACCCAATCGAATTACTTCCATGGGATCCAATGGGAGCTCTTGCTTTTAAATAAAAAACAAAATTTAAAAACGAAAAACGCTACTTTTTTAAAGTGGCGTTTTTCGTTTGCTATTTACCAAATATGTAGTAACTTGTCATGACGCAATTTACTCAAATTAAATTGGTGCACATGTTCGGGTTCACTTTCCGGATATTCTTCAACAAAGTCAGCCAAGTTAACTAGGCCAGTTGAATAAGTCCAGATTCCCTTATTCTTTTTAATCGGATCAAGCATTTCATTTCTAATGGGAACAGCAGAAATTAAAAAGTGCTTGTGATGAAACTTAAACACAAAATATGGCAAGCGGAAATCATTAATAATTTCATCTCTTGTTTTACCAATGGTAATCACATTTCGATATGTGCCATATTTCTTTGTAAATTGATCATTAAATGAAAAATAAAAATTAGAGATGTGAACATGAGGAAAGTCTTCCTCGGCGACCTGATCAGGAACTGCAACCACATGAGAGAAGTGATCTAAATTACTCTCTTTTTGTGATAAGGCCTTAGGCATCTGCGTCGGACTAATAACATGTGCCCATTCAGGGACATGTAAATTATCCTGATAGGTCAGATACATCTCTTTAACTACTTCTGGCTTGACCCAGTCATATTGCCTGCGAACCTCGTTGCGATTAAGCAACCCCCGCAAGTTCTTATGATGCATTAAGTCAACAACAAATAACTCATAGCGATAGCACTCAACCCACTTTTTATAGTGCTCGATGCTTTCTTGAACAATGTGGGTACTATCGACAATTACGGTTTCGCCACGCTTCATCTTCTCTTCTACGAGGTAATCCACCATTTTTTCCGTTTGCTCATTTGCATATCGCGGAATTACTTGATGTAAGCAATCGGAATCTTCTTCATAATAGTAAGTCAAATTCGCCAATAATAGCCTTATTTGATCACGGCTAATCGCATAAGGCTGTAAGTGATGACGAGCAATAAATGAAGATTTACCGGAGCCGGGTGCGCCTCGTAATAAAAATATTTTACGCATACCAATTCTCCAAACTAAGAATGTAAAAAAATCTATTTAGTATCGTATTAGATTTTAACATATATCAAGGAGAATACTTACACTTAACTGAAAAGCGCTGAAAATTTAATGTAATATTTCTTTCTTAATGATATTTAATTGATCATCCAAAGTATAAATGATTGGCTCCGCATTGGGAACTTCAAGCTTAACAATGTCATAATCGTCAATTTCTTCAAGTTTTTTAATTAAAGCGCGCAAACTTGAGCCATGAGCTACAACCAATTGGTCCTCACCTAGCCGCAGTCTACTCGCTATTTGGTCATGATAATAAGGCATTAAGCGTTTTTGAGTCTGATAAAGACTTTCTGCCTTCGGCAAGCGATGACGATCACACGATGCGTAACAAGCGGCAGTGACTTCACCACCTTCTGGTGGAACTGCATAAAAACCACGCCGCCATTCAGTGATTTGTTCATCCCCAAAAATCTCGCGTGATTGATCCTTATTTATGCCACGCAGTTTCCCGTAGTGCCGTTCATTCAAACGCCAGGTCTTAGTAATTGGTAAGTAGAGCCAACCGCATACTTCTGCGACGATATTAGCAGTAACAATTGCCCGCAATAAAACTGACGTATGCAAGTGGGTTGGATTAAAATTAGGAATTTGCTTAATTAACTGACCAGCATTTTCAGCCTGTTTGCATCCTTTTTCAGTTAGTTCAACATCATTCCAACCGGTATAAACATTAGCATAGTTGGCTGTGCTTTCCCCATGCCTCAACAACACCAATTTGACCATTTTTATCCCATCCAGTGTCTAATTAGTAAATAAATTCCAAAAATAGTGAATATAATGCCCAAAACCATAAAGGGACCAAAGCCACCCTTTTTCGATTTATATCTTCTGTTAAAGGCATATGCCATATCATATAAGCCAACAATTAAAACAATAACCGCTGTAAACAGATTAACTTCTAATGACATATTATTCAGCCCCCCTCTTGTCTTGATCTGATGCAATCATCTGATCATTTTTACCACGTTCGCACTCAACCTGAAAATTGGTATGATTGATGCCCAACACAGCTAGTTTTTGACTTATTTCATCTGTCAATTCTTCAAACCGGCCTGCTGTTAGATCTCGGTCTACGTTAACATGTGCGTCGAGCATAATGTAACGATCACTGTAACGCCAAACATGCAAATGATGGATATTTTTTATTTCTGGAAATGATAAAACGATGCGATTAACTTCGTCAAGATCGATATCTGGATTAGATTCCATCAAAACGTTAGCTGCCTTTTTCGTTAAACTACATGCTTCATGAAATACAAACACGGAGACAAGAAGTGTCATCAAAGGATCAAGCCAAGTAATCTTCCAAAAGTAAATAAAAATTGCCCCAATAACGACAGCTACACTCGAAAGTGCATCACTCATCATATGGATAAAGGTTGAACGGACATTAAGGTTCTTTTCGCCATCCTCGTGCATTGCAAGCATTGAAACAATATTAGCAACTAAGCCAATGATTGAGACAATTAACATAACGCCACCGCTAATCTGTGTTGGCTGCCAGAAGCGTTCAATTGCTTCTACGAATAGAACAATACTAATTAAAATTAATACCACACCATTTGTAAAAGCCGCTAAAGTCTCAGCGCGCTCATAGCCAAAAGTCTTTTGCTTATTACTACGCCGATTACTGATTAAATGGGCAACAAAAGAAATAATTATTGCGCCAACATCGCTCAAGTTATGCACAGCGTCTGAAAGCAGTGATAAAGAACCTGAAACGAATCCACCAATAAATTCCGCAGCGGTAATAACTACGTTCAGTGCCGTTACGTATGCATAACGCTTAGTTGTTTGATCCTTCATTAATTTACCTCATTATCTTAACTTAACAAAAAGTCCTACCTTTAAAGTAGGACTCTACATATCTTCTGCATTAACATTATAATCCACAATTTCAAAGCGACCGTTATCATGGAGTAGCCCCCTTGTAACGCTACCATTATTAGGAAAAATAATGTCATGTAGGCCATCACTTTGATTCCAGTATTTGATGGCCAGCGTTTTGATAAAATCACCGTGCGAAACAATTAACACACGTTGTTCATTTTGAGTTAATTCGCCCAGAACGGATACAGCTCGCTCCATCCGCTCATCAAGTTCATGCTTATTTTCTGCCAAATGACGTGGATCAGCTTTTTTAGTTGCTTCACGGAACTCATAAATGCCGACTTGATTGATGATTTTAGTAACATCATCCTCTAGTCCAATTCCAGCTGCTTCACTGACTTGCTCCCAAGTCGTAGCGATATCATCGCCTTCAAATGAACCAAAAAAGACTTCACGAAATTCCGGAAGTTTTTTGATTTTGCCAATTTCAGAAACTTGATTGGCATCTTTCATTAAGTGTACTGTGTCAATTGCTCTTTTTAAATCAGAAGAATACATGTTATCAAAGTGAACCTGACTAAGCGCCTGCGCGGTTGACTTAAGATCATCAATTCCCTTGATTGTCAGAGGGGAGTCACACCATCCCTGTACTTTATCCAACTGGTTAAACATTGTTTCGCCATGACGTACTAGATAAACTTCTGTTGCCATTTTGTATTCTCCCTTCATTCAAATAGTGTTGGTAAACTATAACATATATGCTTTATAAAAGAAATAGCCCGCCTGTAAAAATGCTAATACAGCAATGAAAATGCGCACATATTTAGCAGGAACAACACGTAAAATATCCATACCAAAGTAGCCACCAATAAACATGCCAATTGCAAGTGGAATTGCCTGTATCCAATAGATATGCGAAGTGAAAGCAAAAACTATTAGGGCAACTAAGTTTGCCAGCCCACAAATTACATTTTTGATTGCATTGACAACAATGAATTTTTCATCTGTTACATAGGTTAACAAAACTATCACAATCACGCCAGCTGCAGCACCAAAATAGCCCGTATAAACGCCCATAAATAAAAGAGCCGCAATAGAAAGCAATTCTTGCCATAAAGGTCTTTTGTGTGGTTCCAAGCTATGATGCTTAGCCGATACAATTACCATGATTCCTGATCCGGCAATAAAAAACGGTACAACCTTTTCAAAAACAGCTGAAGGAAAAGCTAGTAATAAGTGACACCCGACTAGTGAGCCGATAACCGTAAAGGTGCCGTAAAAAGCAACCTGTTTCCAATGTCCTTTTAGTTCCTTGAGTGACGAAATAGTCGATCCTATTCCAGTCCAAATCAAGGCAGCATCATTTGTCACATTAGCATATACCGGTGGAATTCCCACTGCAAGCAGTACTGGATATGATGCTAAGGACGCCATTGATGCAACTGAGGACAGTAATCCACCCGCTATTCCTCCGCTTAGTAAGAAAACAAGTGTTAAAATTGATGGCATAAAACTTCACTTCCTTTTTAGCATTAATATCTATTATAATGCAGTTAAGAGTAAATTAAGAGGGTAATTTCAAGTGACTAAATATCAAACGTTAATTTTTGTTCCTGAAGGTAGTTTATTAAATGAAAAAACGGCTGAACAAGTCGCACTTAGACAAACTTTAAAAGAGCTCGGTCATGATTTTGGACCAGCTGAACGCCTAAAATATTCTAACTTACAAGGACAAGTTAAAATGATGGGGTTTAGTGAGCGCATCGCAGTAACTTTGCAAAATTTTTGTGCCGACAATTTTGCAGAAGCCGAAAAAATTTTCAAAACAAAATTAGAAAGTCAGCGGCAGTTAGTCAAAGATGCTATTCCATTTCTTGATCAAGTAACAAGCCAAGTTAATCTAGTTCTCCTTGCCAAAGAAGAACGTGAACTAATCTCAGCTCGCCTATCTGATAGCGAACTACTTAACTATTTTTCTGCTTCCTATTTTAAAGAAGATTTTGCTAATCCTTTGCCAAATAAAAATGTCCTGTTTCAAATTATAAAAGAGCAAGAATTAGATCCAGATAATTGCCTAGTTATCGGCACAGATTTAGTTGAAGAAATTCAAGGAGCAGAAAACGCTGGCTTGCAATCATTATGGATTGCACCGAAAAAGGTTAAAATGCCAATTAGTCCTCGACCTACTCTGCATTTAACTAAACTCAGTGACTTGCTTTTTTATCTTGAATTAAACTAGTTTATAATAAAAGAAATAGATTGGAGGTCTTTTAAAATGTGTAAAGTTGCAGTAGTTTTTGCTGACGGATGTGAAGAAGTTGAAGGTCTTAGCACAGTTGATGTTTTGCGCCGTTTGGGTGTTCAAACGGACATGGTCGGTCTGAGCAAGAAGGATATCAATGGTGACCACCAAATCAAATTGACCTGTGACAAAGTGGTTGATGACAGTTTGCTAGATTATGATCTCGTCGCTTTTCCTGGTGGAAAAACCGGTGCGGAGAACCTTCGTGATAGTTCCAAATTGGCTGAATTAATGAATAAACGCCATAATGAAGGAAAATGGGACGCTGCAATGTGTGCTGCTCCAATCGCATTAGCGCGTTATGGCGTTTTAAATGATGCAGATTATACCTGCTATCCTGGCTTTGATGAGCAAACAAAAACGGATGCACCTAGTGGTCATTTTAAGGAAACAATCACAGTAACCGATAATGAACACAAAATCATCACTAGTCGTGGTCCAGCCACTGCTTGGGCCTTTGCCTACGCAATTGCGGATGCTTTAGGCATTGATACTAAACCACTAAAAGAAGGTATGCTATATAACTTCTTGGCTGACAATATTAAGGACAGCTTATAAAAAACACCAAACTAAAAAAGAAACATCACTATGATGTTTCTTTTTTAGTTGCTTATATTTGCTTGTCTTATTCTACACTCGCTTCGATAATCAACGATAAGGGTTAAACCCAACATCAGCAAGGAACTAATTACTAAGGTCAACACACCGTGCTCAAAATTAATTGAAAGATTGTTTAAACAATAAGAAATTGAGCCTGTATTTATCTTTAACGATCTAAGATACGTAGTTGGAATCCATTGCGCAATTTGACGAACAGGAGATAGTAACATGGTTGCCAAAACAAGAAAAGCGATAATTGCACTTGAAACTAAAATCGTTGTTAATAATTTATGGCATAGTTTTACCATCAAATTGACAAAGATCACTAACATTAGAATATTCAAAAGTTGAAGAGTAACAGTTGTTGGTACTAATTTAGCTGCCGGAACAGTGGTTACTGTTGCTTTATAATCACATGTTTGGTGGATTATTAGCGGATAATTCAAACTATCTCGACCAAAAAATAGGATAGAGCTAGCAAAAAATGAGAAGGCAATTACTAGATAAGTAGAGCATATAACTAATAACCCTACACCCAAGTTAGATAGCAATTTTCCTATTTGGCCAACTGGTAAAACCTGCGCAAAGTCATCACAATTTTGGTGTGAACTAGTATAGAATTTAGCCAAAATAAAAATAATTAGTAGGATAAAGAAAGTGAGCCAATAATTGCTATTTAGTGCTAAAAATAGTTGGATACCAGCAAGCGCATTATTTTTTTTGCCTGGTGTTTTTGGATCAGGTAGTGACTCTAAAAAATTATTTGCACGATTTAACCAATTTCTTTTTTCTGTGGTTTGATAACTAATTTCCAGCTTATTGTTACGATGTCTCTTACCCTTACGTACCTCAGTCCACTGTTTAGTATTATTTTTATCGGCAATCAGATCTTTGCGTTTGACAGATTGCTTATCTTTTTGCGACCACTTCTTATCAATCAGGAGCTCGCCTTCTTTGCCTTCAGGATAATTACTATCCAAGATCACTACACTTTTAGCAGTTACTACACTATTATTTTGATTTTCAATGAAACTGCTATTTTTTAAGATATTTAAGTCCAAATAAAGAAAAATAAATAGGGCAATTAGTAGGATACTAAAAACAATAGATTTCAGATTATGTTTAACAATTTTCTTAAATTGAAATAAAAATAACACACTACCACCTCGCTCATCTTCAGTAAGCTAAACTAATTTTAAATAATAGCACTAAAAACCGAATCTTTTTGTAACATTGTATCATTTAGTCAGTGAGTTAAGTTGATTTGCCCGAGAGATATTAAAAAGATTTATTTTTTATTCGAGTTTTAAAAGTCTGTATTTTAAACTTAAAGAACAATCTAATTTATGAGTTAATACTCGTAATAAATAAAACTGAAGTGATTTTTTCTTGAAAACTACTAATGATTGCCGTTAAAGTTATCATAAGTACTGTGCCACTAAGCAAAACTACCAAACCTGTTTGGAAATTAATCTGGCTGTTTTGATACTGCAAGCCCAATTTACCATTAACAACTTCTACTGCATTAAGATAGGTCATTGGTAGCCATGCACTAATTCGTTTTAAAGGATTCGCCACCATTGTCGCAAGGTTAATACCAAGAACCACTAGTAGTGCAACAAGCAAAGTCGGCATTTTATCACGGAAAATACAAGCCAATAATCTGGTCAAAGCAACTATAAAAAATATGTACATAATTTGCAAAATAATGATTGGTAAGATCAAATCACCTGTTGGAACACATTTTATGACAGTTTTTCCCTTAACAAACTGCTGAATAATTGTCGGAAAAGCCAAATTACCCGTACCAGAAAAAACTGATGCAAAAATAAATAGCAATAAGTTAGCAACGGAGAAACTACCAGCAATCAACAAAAAGCCGGCAAAATTTTCACTTGTAGCCCGTTGCCAATTGCTGAGTGGTAACAATTTAGCTGTCGCCAATTTTTGACGATAAGAATCTGTTAAAAGTAGGCTGAGCAAAAAGAGTGCTACTATGGCAAAAAGATATGGCAAGTACATTTCATTGACTTGCATCCAAATTTGCCAACCAGTAACTGGCATTTCCTGCGTTTCATACTTTAGTGGGTTATTCTTTAAATAGCCGTAAAGAGCCATTTCCTTCTCTGCACCCACCATATTTTGTTCGTCTGCGGCTATAAATCTTTTACTTTTTTGCCATAATATCTCGTATGCTTTTTTCCAATTCTCAGCTTTGACTGCTTTTATTACCTTCCTATCTTGTTTCTCGCTTCTCTTGTTTTCAGCTAAAGAAAATTTAGCCTGCTCAACTTTTTTACTATCTTTTGGGAAAGTTAACAGTGTCTTTTTTGCTTTAACAATCTCTTTTTCAGAGTATTCAATACTAGTTTTTGCTATTTGCTCGAGTCTAAAATCAGATTCAGTTCGCTTGTTCATTACCAAAACGACTGCTAAAGCACCAACAACTAATAGAAGTGAAATGGGAGTTAGGATATTTTTAAAGACTTTTTTTAATTGAAAAGTTAAATACGTACTCATTCATTTACCTCTTTGACTCATTCTTAGTTTGAATATAATCGACCAAAATCAGTAATACGATTAGAAAACAGGAACTAATAATCAATGTAAGCATCCCGTTTCCAAAATTAACCTGTACATTCTCTAACTCATATGCCAAAGTACCAGAAACTGTCTTAAGTGGATTTAGATAAGTGCTTGGAAGCCATTGAGCAATCGCGTTTAACGGCTGTATCACTATCGTTATTAAGGAGCCACCAATTAACAATAAAATTGTTAGCAGCAATGACGGTAATTGATTACGGAAAATTTTAGCAATAAGTTGCGTAAAAAGTGCAATAAATAGAATTGCAAAAATTTGTAAAATCAATGCGTTGGGTACAATTTGACTTACTGGAACAATTCCCAAGGCAAATTTTCCGTTTACTACCTGATGGATAATGTATGGATAAGCAATATTACCTGTACCAAAAAACAAGGATGCACAGGCAAAAATTAATAAACTCATCCCTAACAAAATTACAATTCCACATATCCAGCCAATACTTGCGTTAGTTAAAATACTCTGGATTCTACCTATCGGCAAAACCATCGTAATGTCTTTTCCATTGCGATATGAACCAGTATATAGATAGGTCAAAATAAAAATCATGACTAAAGTTAATAAAATCGGCCAATATGTTTCATTTAGGTTTAGCAAAATTTGAATACCTGAAACAGGTGTATCACTTTCATAAGGCATCGGATGCGCTTTTAAATATTTAAAGCGCAGCTCAATGCCATTCACAAAGTTCTTCGAATTACTTTCAGAATTATTTTTTTCAACTCTTTTGTTGCCCTTATTTGTTCTTCATATACGGGCACCCAATGATTATTGTTGATATCCTCTAGCAATTTTTGTTTTTTGGCCAACGAAGTCTCGACTTTCTTCAAATCTTTCTTAGTTGATTGATATCTGTGATCCGTAGGTTTAAGCTCGCTGAGTTTTCGCTTGCTTTCTGCAACGATTTTTTTCTGCAATATAATATTACCTTGTAGCTGGCCTTTAATGGAAAAATTGTTACTATTCAGAGCTTTAGAATTGAAGTAAAGTACAGTAAGCGAAAAGATGAGCAGTATGACTACAGAGATTACTGTCAACTTAGATTTAGTGATTTTTTTGCGTTGTAAAGAAAAATAAGTACCCATGTCTATACCTCATGCATCATTTGTTTTTCTAGAACAAGCCGATGAAGATTATTAACTTTAACTTCACTGCTATAATGCGAAGTTAAAATAATACACTTATTCCTATTTGTAATCTCATCATTTAGTCGCTGATATAATTTATTACGACTTTCTTCATCCAAGCCATTAGTTATTTCATCCATTAGATAGTAATCAGCATCACTTGTGAAGTACATTGCTACAATTAACTTTTGTTTCATCCCTAAGGAGTATTTCTTGATTGGAACCTTGGCAAATTCATTAACACCCAAAAAGGTCATCTCTCGATCAAGGTCTGCATTCGAGTGCCATAGCTTTTTAACAAAATTAAGATAATCCAAGCTGTTGAGGTTATCATTAAACCAATCATTACTTTCAAAGAAAAAGAAGTTTTGCTTTTTCTTTGCATATGGCTCTCCATCTAACAAAATAGTTCCTGCCGAAATTGGAATTAAATTTGTGATTGCACGAAGAAAGCTTGTTTTTCCCGAACCATTTTCCGCAGCAATTTGATAAAACTGTCCTGGCTTAAACTGATAAGTAAAGTCATGCAAAATTGGTTGGCGTGTTTTAATTGATAGATTGTTAATTGTCAGCATATGTGGTCTCCTTAAATACAAACAAAATTTCAAACTAATAATTAAAGTTTAACAAAACTACTCATAAAACCTGTTTTATTTAAACATTTTTTAATGAATTAACTTTATAGTTAAAATTTTGCAAATTAAAAATAGGACGTAAAATATCCTATCTTTTAAGTACTAGATTAATAGCGGAATACAACCCTTTTTTCAATTGCTAAACGCTAATACTATTTTGCACTATGACACTTAAAAAAGGCGCCATACCCTAGTCTCAACTGCATAATCTCTTCTAAATAAAGCAAATATTTTAAAGCTAATATTAAAAAAGCTATTGAACTAATAATGCCATTTTTAACTATTAGAAATACTATTTTAGTTCCTATTTATAAATAAGTTTTAGGAGATATAACGCTATTCAAATATTTTAAACAAAGTGGCAATTTAGTTTGGTAATTGCCTTAACAGTCATTAATGCTGGATTTTCAACTCTGGTGGAAATCGCTAGTGCCAATGCTTTAATTCAAATAACTTAAGCTACATGCACAGCAATTTTTAATCTGGATTATAACTATGGCCTTAGCCTATGTAATGCGTGCCATTTTTGGTTACTTGATTAATGTTAATCAAACCAAAAAGTAGATTAAAGCAAGTAATAAGTGCGTGTGGTTTTGATGAAACAATCGAACATTTGCCTGATGGGTCAAACGCTTTATTAACCAACTATGGAACGAACTTGTCTGGTGGCCAAAAGCAAAAATTACAGATGCCTGGGCACTTTTGCGGGACACACTAGTTTACTTATTTGATGAAGCATCTTCATCACTGAATAAATCTACTAGCAATTCTTTAGAAAAATTAATCTTAACGCAAAAAGATAAATCAGTTATCTTAGTAACACATCACCTGCAAAACAGACTGCTGACCTGTCTGATGAAATAATTGATTTGAAAGATCAATGTGAGAGTTAAGCCCTTGGATTAACTCAGCGCTTGGCGTCAAAACATTGATTTTTCAATACTTTTCTACACTAAATATAAAAGAGCAATCACTTCATTATGACGTAAACCTGCATTTATGGCTATTAACTGTTAATTAAGGACTAATTTCCGATATTAAATCGGAGTTAGTCCTTTTATTTTGATTCTTTTCTGAATGTAATAAATAATGCAGTCTCTCATTGCATTTTCAATTCACAGAGATCTTTAAACTACTTTTTAAATCACATTGACCAAATTAACTTCTCAATCAAAAAATTGGTAAATAAAAAGATAGGACATAAAGTATCCTATCTTTTTACAGCGTACTCTCTCAATACCGGTTTAAATTGCAAGGTGGAATTATACAGCGAAAAATCAAAAGACATTTTGAGGCGACGGAGGAGAGATTTTCCATAAATCAGCTCAAAACTAGTTCTTCATTCGAGGTAGCAATTTGAGTACATAAATTTTTGAAACATCATGATTATCATAGCGGTATTGAAAGCTATAAGAAAAATGTATGTATAGCAATCTACTAACAAAGCCGTTTGCGTTCAATTGCTATGTATAGTATATCAGTAAAAAGAAAAGCATTCACGAGTACATCTAAAAAAGAATACACGTTTCTTTTTCTGTCGACTTCTATTAGTACGCTCTCAAAATTTGTTAACTAAAAATCAGTTCCTAATTTACCTATTAAGTCCCGCATTAACAGAACTAGTATCTAGGATATAGTCCAATTAGTAGTGCTGGAATATCCTTGTATTCAAGTTGACCCATCCATTTTTTCAATTCTTTAACGGAGGTTTTAGCAATTGCTCGCTCTTCCGGATCTTTTACTTGGTCTGCTAGTTTAGTTACCTTTTTGAGTTGCTTCTTAGCTGACTTCATTTGCATAATATCGCAATAATCCATCACTTTCAGCTCGGCCTTAATTAACTTTTTAAGGCTCTTTTTTGAGCATTAACATTGGATAAGTCACTAACAATGTTAACCCAACCTTTTGCTTGACCAGTCTGATCAACAATATGAACCTGTACGCCATTTCTCAATGAACTAACCTGATCGACCTTAAAGAGGACTTGATCATTAACCAACTTCTCTACTTCTGCTTTGGGTAGGTGCGCTGCTTGATGTGCTTTTAGGGAAATAGTGGCATCCTGATTTAATCTAAAAACATAACCTGCTTTAGCTAATCGGATTGACGCCTTTTCATCAGTCTTTGCCTCTTGTTTACTCTCCTCGCTGGTCGATGCGTCAACAACTGATGTTGCGATTTTACCAGTTGCAACTGAAAACAGTGCGATGGCTGCAGAAATTGTAAGTAGCTTTACGCCCTTCTTCATTGGTTAATTATCCTCACTAGTTCTAAAAATATCATTTACTATTGTAACATTGAGAATTCTAATAATTAACCTTTTTCTGTTATGTAACAAGGAAGAAATTAGTTTCTTTCGGTAAGTGCTAGAGACAATTTACTGATTATTTAGCTCAGCCTGCTTCAAAGCAACACGTTCTGAAATCTTGATAAATGGAATATAGAACAAGGTACAGACCACTAAAATAACGATTTGAACTAGCACTACTTTCCAGTCTCCCCCACTGGCCAACAAACCACTTAAAATTGGTGGTGTAGTCCAAGGAACTAAGTATGCCAAAGGTTTTACAAAACCAATTGCAGTTGCAAAGTAGCCGATTAACGAGCCAATAACAGGGCTCAAAACAAATGGAATAATCATTGGAATGTTAAAGACAATTGGGAAACCAAAGATAATTGGTTCATTGATTTCAAAAATTCCTGGGATAACTGCCAATTTAACTACATCCTTATATGGTTTATAGTGTGAAACTAGCAAAACGGCAATAATTAGAGCGATTGTTAAACCTGTTCCACCCATTTGTGAATAAACCGTTACAAAGTCTGTGTTAATAATGTGTGTAGCTTGTTTACCCGCTTGAACAGCAGCCATATTTTCATTCATATTAACCAAGTTCAACGGATCAAGTAAGGAGCCATTAATTACAGTTTGGTGAATTCCTAATGTATATAAGAAATTACCGGTTGAGTAGATTAGCAGGAATCCTGGCAGTGACGTATTAACTGAACGCAATGGCTCTTGAATTAACCGTGAAATAAGTGATACCAAGTCAGCATTGAAGTATGCCAATACTGCTGCAAATACACCAAATAATCCCAGCGTTAATAAGGATGGTAGTAAAACAGAAAAACTCTGACCTACGGCAGGTGGAACTTGATCCCCTAAGTTAATCTTTAAAGCTTTAACTTTTGAAAGTCTTAAGTATATTTCAGTTGCCAATAAACCGATAATAATGCCTGCAAACATCCCCGTGGTACCAACTTGAGAATATAGCACTGCTCCTGTAACTTCTACTGCCTTTTTTGCTCCATCTGGAGTCACGCTAACGTGGATAGCCAACATGATAAAAACTGCGGAAAGAGCAATTGCCGCTGCTGAAATTGGACTATCATAAGACTTATTTTTAGCCAAATAATATGCAATCATTGGCGCAATTAGGATACTTGCAACGTTTAGCGTTCCGTTGGTTAAGGATGTTCCAAATACTTGAAACTTTGCTAACATGTCGCCCTTGAGCACCCAAGTAAATAATACGTTGTTAAAAAACACTGCTACCCCGGCCAAGATAAACATCGGCATCAGTGTGGCAAAGGCATCTCGCAAAGAACGCAAATGAACTTGATTTCCAATTTTTACAGATATGTCCGTAAACTTATCCAAAAACCGTTGCAGTTTTGGATGAGCTTGTGTATTACTAACGTCATTCATATTTAACACCTCACATGTTTAAGATAAGTCTTGTCCGTTAGACTTAATTACTTTTTGGAGCCAATAATAGCTTTTCTTAGGTACGCGCTTCATATCGCGCAAGTCATGATTCGTTCGGTTAACATAAACCACGCCATAGCGTTTCTCCATATCACCTTGCGAACTCAAAATATCAATTAGTCCCCAGCCAAGGTAGCCGATAGCTTCCACTCCATCTTCTTCAATCGCTGCTTTCATTGCTTTAATATGATTACGGTGATATTCAATTCGGTAGTCATCGTTAATAGGATGTTCTCCATCCCACTTCTCACGCACACCAATCCCATTTTCAATTGGAAATACAGGTAAGTGGTAGCGTAGATAGATCTTGTTTAAAACATCACGGAAACCTAAGGGATCAATTTGCCAACCCCACTCGGTCGTTTTGAGATAAGGATTATCCTTTTTGCCATAATCCTGGTAGAGATTTGGTGCTGTGCCAGCAGGTATCTTACTTGCATCAATCGTACTGGAAGCATAGTAACTAAAACTCAGGAAATCACTCTTAAGGCGTGAAATTTCTGCCATTTCTCTGTCATTAACTTCAAGTTCTAACTTATTCTGTTTAACAAAATTAATTACTGCATCTGAGTACTTACCGTAGCTAAACGCATCTAGTAAATCAAAGTTCAGGAATTCGTCTATTTGATGTGCCGCAAAGACATCAGCAGGATTTGCAGTTGCACCATAAACTTGGTTGTAAGCTAGCATCCCACCAATTTTTGCATCTGTTTGATTATGTAAATAATTAGCAACCGCCGCATGACAGTACATAACATTATGAGCAATTTGATAAATATCGGTTAAAGTCTTATCACCTTTTAAATAACCAGCAATTTGAAATACACCCGAAGTGTGATACAAGTTTTGTTCATTAAAAGTAATCCAGTACTTAACTCGATCTGCAAAGTGATCGATCACGATCTTGCTATAGCGAATAAAGTCTTCACACACTTTTTTACTAATAAAACCGTTGTAATCTTCTGCTAAGTGTAAAGGCATATCAAAATGATAAAGACATAACATTGGTTCAATATTACGTGCTAGTAGACCATCTACCAGCTTGTCATAATATTTAAGTCCTTCCTCATTAACTTCACCGTCGCCATCCTTGATGACGCGTGACCAAGATATCTGGAACCGATACATATTCATTCCAAGATCTTTCATGTAATCAAAGTCTTCATCAAAATGATGGTAATTATCATTTGCAAAGTGCCAGTCACTAATATGCGGGCCAGACTTACGAACATCATAAACAGATAGGCTTTTACCGCCTTCGTTCCACCCGCCTTCTGTTTGCATACTTGAACTGGAATTGCCCCAGAAAAATTTTGTCATTATCATAACTTCTTTCTATTTATTAAAAGCGCTTTCAAAAATAATCATATTTCATCTTGCTTTTTAAGTAAATGATTGGCAAGCTGTAAGTAAAGTAAATAGTTTACTTACAATTGGAGGTGCATGATGATCACAAGACCTAAATACATAAAAATTGCTAACAAAATTGAAGAAGATATTCTAATGCATAAGTATCAAAAAGAGCTGCCTCATATCGACCAGCTAGCAACAGATTATGCAACTAGTAAAGTTACAATTGTAAAAGCCATTCGCTTTCTGAGCTATCAAAACGTTGTCAAACCGATTCGTGGCCACGGAACCCTGATTTTGACAGAAAAAGAAGTTGAAATTGCCAAAAAGGATAATGCTAATGAGCACGTCGGCTTTACCGAACGAATCAAGAACACGGCTCTATTAACCAATCACATTGTGTCATTTGACCTCCGCGAACCAACTGATAAAGAAGTTGCTCTTTTAAAAATTAGTCGCAGTGATTTAGTATATGACATTATTAGACAACGCTTGTTAAGTGATTTTCCGGTACGTCTTGAATATACAGTGATGCCTGTAAAGGTTATTCCAGGTATTACTGAAGAAGTTCTTAGGAAGTCAGTTTATGGATATATTGAAAATACGCTTCACTTAAAAGTTGGCAAGGCCAATAGAATTCTTCGTGCTGATAAACCAGATGCTTATGATCAGCTATATTTAAAGTGCAGCAAAACTGATCCGGTTTTTGAAGTTGAACAAGTTTGTTATTTGACTAATGGTATTCCCTTTGAGTATTCACAAACGCGAAATCGTTATGACCACGGTGAACTAACTCTAAACCAAGTATAAAGTCTTTATCCCTTTAATTAGTAACAAAAAAAAAGAGCTCAAAAAAGCTCCTTTTTTATTTGGTACGAAAAAAATATTGATTATAGCTGTAAATTGGCTTTGATGTAAAGTATTCTTACACTTGTTTTCATAAAAATTGCCGCTAAAAGAACTCTATCTTATGACTAATTTTAGTGCTTTATTCAAAAGCTGTTTGCTTTACAAATTGTCCATTACCAACCGAGTAGTAAGCTTTCCCTTGGATTATAGTAACCTCACCATAAGTGCGAATGTTATCACCAACACTAATAGTCACCTTACCAATACGCTTACCTGTATTATTGTAAACATCTGCCTTGGTAGTCAATACTCGAGATGTCCCCGTTAGCTCATCACTATCAAGATATTGATTATCACCAATTTCAATGAACATACGACCATTAATATTCCGAGTTTCACCTGTTGCCACTCGCGATCCAACTGATAAAACAACTTGATCTTTTTGTTGCCCTTCACTGTTATAAAGTCTAGCACTATGGTTCAACACTGCATTTGCAACAACACCGTCAGCTAATGTTTCATTTACCTCTTTGTTAGTTGTGCCAAAGTTAACAGCCTTAACATAGCGATTCACATCGATAGTATAAAATTCTTTGTCATCAAACCTAACTGGATCTCCATAAGTATCAACTTCCGTGTTTCTTTTAAGTAATTGACTGCCTATACGTTTCCCCTCTTTGTTATAAACAAATGAGTTCTTCAATAAGATTCGTTTTTGAGCATTAACATTATTAGCAGCAATATATAAACCGTTATCAATCAAATAGAACTCGCGTCCACCAATTATTTCTGTTCCATAAGTACTGAATACTGATCCTTTTTGAGCAACCATCAAGTTTGCGCGCTTGCCTTCTCCGTTGTAGAAGTATGAATCATGCATAATCTCTCTTTCAATTGCTTTAGAAGTATCTAGAGTTTCTTTATCTACAAAAGCCTTTGCGGTATTTCCTAAAAATTCTAAGTTCCTGGAATCAGAATTTTTTGCACTTGTAAGTTCATGGCTATTTAATTCCAGTGATCCACTATCTGAGTAGTTAGACTCAAAATCATCCGATTTTGGTAAAATGCTGTCTGTATCCTCAGACTTTAATTCGTTTGATTCTGCTGCTTTAATATCCGTTTCAACCAACTCTAAATCGTTTGCTTTGGTTGAATTGCTATTTGTATTCTCGGCCTTTAATTCGCTTGATTCTGCTGCTTTAATATCCGTTTCAACCAACTCTAAGTCGTTTGCTTTGGTTGAATTGCTATTTGTATTCTCGGCCTTTAATTCGCTTGATTCTGCTGC
>NZ_JACFPG010000005.1:0-5669 GCF_016102055.1 Lactobacillus sp. W8172 | reverse complement strand
CTGCTTTAATATCCGTTTCAACCAACTCTAAGTCGTTTGCTTTGGTTGAATTGCTATTTGTATTCTCGGCCTTTAATTCGCTTGATTCTGCTGCTTCAATATCAGTTTCACTCGACTCTAAATCGTTTAATTTGGATGAACCGGCATTTGTATCTTTGAACTCTAATGAATCACCAGAATCTATAGATGTTGCTTTGGAAACAATTGAGTCTATTGTTTCTTGAATTGTAAAGACCACCCTTATAACTTGTGAATCATTTGCTGAATCAATTTTTAGATTACCATTCTGAACGGCCCGGTCAATCTCGTGTTTTACGCTTTTCTTTTCAGCAGTGCCTAGATCTGATAAATAATCAACTTTTTCCTTTATAGATTCACTCTTGTTGCTAATAACTTCTTTAGCTTGCGTCTTAAATTTGAGTGATTCAGTATTTATAGCAGCACTATTAATTTGAGCTATCGCACTTATCAGAGCTTGGTTAATTGCTTCAGTACTTTTGGCTTGAGCAATCTTTTTCTTAGCCGCTGTTATAGCAGCATCTGCTTGTTGGTCGGCAGATGCCACTTCACTTGCAGTCAGCGACGAGTCCTGAGCAGCTTTGTTTTTCACTTCATTCGCCACTTTAGTGATTGAATCATTAGCTGCTGCTTTTTGACTATCCAGATTAATTTTTGTTTCTTGATCAGACACAATCGTTGCTAGGCCGCCAGCCTTAACTTTCTCAGTTTCCGCTACTCTGTCTGCTTGGTTAATCGCACTTTGTGTTGCTTCACTGCCTGATTTTGAATCAACTTGCTTTTCTTTAGCTTCTACAGATTTAATTTTATTATCAGCATCTTTTGTTTTAGCTATACCTGTTAAACTTTGATTGCTAATAATTGAATTCTTAGTATTCTGCCCAGATAAACTTAACTCGGCTAAACCAATATTTTTAGCTGCTGCATTGACTGTTTCCACACCATTTACTTTATTTTTAATAATGCTCTGAGCATCATTTGAGGATTTAACAGCTCTCTTAGCTTCATTAGCTACATCATCAACAGCTCGTTTTGTTTGTTGCTTTTCAGCATCAAGTATATTCTTTACTTGCTCAATTGAATTTTTAACTGCAGTAGCAGTATCAGCAATCACTTTAATCGCTTCATCTTTTTGTACTTGTAATTTCTCCCCCTCTATGTGTTGGGCGCTAATTGCTTTAATGCCGTCAACTATATAACTACTAATCTCTATAGTGTCCTTTGCATGTCCAATAGCATTTTGAGACTTTTGAAGTTCAGAATTAGCTTTGCCAATTTGAGTTGTTTTAGCTGTATCACTCAAGGAAGTATCATTGGTAATAATCTTCTTAATAGTTCCAATTTCTTGAGTAAGTATATTTTGAGCGGCTTGCTTTTGCATTGCAAGATCATTACCTGACAGGTGCTGTGAATGAATAATGTTTACACTATTTATAATTTCATCTTGAACAGTTTGAGCATCAGCTGCTGTATTGACTTTATCTAATGCTCTTTGCTTTTGTGCTTCAACTGCATTTATTTGATCTGTCTTGGTGCTTTCTTCAAGTATCTTGTCATTGATGATTTCTTCCCTAACAATAGCAGCTTCTCCTCTAATTAATTGCTTGGCATATTGCTTTTGATCAGTCAAGGAAATTAAATTAGTTACGTGTTTTGAGCTAATAATCACAATGCCTTTTTCGCAAACAGTTTTAATACTCTCAGCATTAATTGAAGCATCGATATTATTCTTTGTTTTCGTTACAGCAACATCTACAGCTGCAATTTGTTCAACTTTAACTTTACTATCTAGTGAAGAATCCTTCTTAATCCTATTCTTTACCTTAGAAGCTTCAAAATCAATACGATCTTTAGCATCTTGACATTGTTGATCTAAATTAGCATTATTGGATTGATAATCATTGTTAATAGAATTGATACCATTTTCAATCGCTACAATAATTGCTTGTGCAGAGGTTGCTTTATCAATATTATTTTTCGTTTTAGCTTCATCTGCAGAAACAGCTGCGGTTTGAGATTCTTTTTCAGTATCGATTAGTGTGTCATCAGCAGAAATAGCTGCCGTGATAGTTCTGACTTCTTGGCTAATTGCTTCCTTTGCTGATTGCTTTTGTTCATTTAACGAAGTACCAGGAACATGATCAGCATTAATTACTTTAACTGCTTCTTTTAATGCATCCTGTACTCCCTGCGCGTTTGTTGCAAGCTCAATAGAGTCTTTAGCTATTTGCGCATCCACATCAACTTTTGCTTTTTGAGCAACTTTATCCGAACTAATCAAAGTAGCACTGGAATTGATTTCTCCCTTAACTTTAACTACTTCCTGATCAATTTGATCCTTTGCATCTTGCACTTGGTCAGATAGTGGCACATCGCTGTGTACATGAGTACTTCTAATTTCTTCAATTCCTTGAGCACATACGTCAACAATACCTTGTGCATTAATTGCATCAGTAATTTTATTTTCTATATTAGCAAAATTTTTATTAACGTTATTCTCTTGAATAGTCTTTTCAGAGTTAGTTAAAGTCTGATCATTATCGATTTCTTCCTTAACTTCTATTACAACCTGGTTAATCAGATCTTTAGCATTCTGCTTTTGGACAACCATTGAAAGAACACTTGATTTATGGTCAGATTTTATGTTTGCAATTCCCTGGTCGTATGCATCTTTAATCCCTTGAGCATCAGAAGCTAGATCAATACGTTGCTTTATTCCTACGGCATCTTTATCAACTTTGCCTTTTTGTGATGTTTTTTCAGAATTAGTTAAAGTAATATTAGAATCTATTTCGATTTTTACTTCATTCTTAACTTGGTCAAGTTTATCTTTAGCGCTAGCTTTTTGTGCTGTCAAGTCTTTGCCCAATACATATGCAGCATCAGTTCTGTTCTTACCGTCTATGATTGCTTGAATAATTTCATCCGGTCCAGTAGCTAAATCGATTGCAGTATGCACTTCAATTACTGTTTTAGCAACATCTTTTTTCTGCTTGCTCTTTTCATCCTCAGTCAAGTTCTGATCTGCATCAATTTGTTTATTTACCGAATCTGCTGAATTAGCAATTTTTTGTTTGGCGCTAGTTTTCTGACTGCCTAGATCTTTACCTGGCACATATGCAGCATTGACGTTAGCCTTACCATCGTTAATCGCTTGAACAACTGCGTCCGGTGTCTCTGCAACTTCAATTGCCAAATTAGCCTCAGCTGTTTCCCTATCAACATCTTGCTTTTCTCTGACTTTTTCAGCTGTAATCAAGTTTTGGTCTCTATCAATTTTTCCCTTGACAACTACTGCTTCACTAGCAATCTTCTTTTTGGCAATAGACCTTTGAGTATCCAAGTCCTTACCTGGTTCATATACAGTGTCAATTTTAGCATTACCCTTGGTAACAGCTTGGACAACTTCATCAGGCGTTGTCGAAACTTCAATCGCTATATTGATTTTAGCCACTGCAACGTCAAAATTTTGTTTCTGTTTGTCCTTTTCACTGCGAGTCAAATTTTGATCAGCATCAATTTCACCCAGGATAATACTTGCTTTGTCAGCAATTTCTTGTTTTGCACAAGTCTTTTGGCTGTTTAAGTCCTTACCGGGCTCATAAACTATATTGATTTTTATCTTACCGTTGTTAACCGCCTGTACAATTTCATCTGGTGTCATTGCAGCGTCAACTGTACTATTTACATCAGCAATTTTCTTGTCAACAGCCTGCTTCTGTCTGTTCTTTTCAGTGGTAGTCAAGTTCTGATTTGAAACAATCTTGCTCTTAACAATGTTTGCCTCTTTAACAATTTCCTGCTTCGCACTAATCTTTTGAGCACTTATTTTCTTACCTTTTACATAAACGGTATTAATCTTGGCCCTATTGTCGTTAACTGCTTGTACAATTGCATCAGGCATTGCAGCAGCGTTAATTGCATCATTTGCATCAGTTACTGCTATACCAATATGTTGCTTTTGTACATTCTTTTCAGACGTGGTTAGATTCTCGTCAGCATTAATTTTACTTTTTACAATGCTTGCTTCGTTGACAATTACTTGCTTAGCACTAGTCTTCTGAGTGTTTAAATCCTTACCTGGTTCATATACAGTATTAATCCTAACCTTACTATTTTCAACGGCCTCACTAATCTCACTTAGGGTTCGTGCAGCATTAATTGCATCATTTGCATCAGTTACTGCGCGGTCAATGTCTTGCTTTTGTTTATTCTTTTTTGAGGTAGTCAGGTTTTGATCGGTGTCACTTTTGCTCTTAACAATACTTGCCTCACTTGCAATTTTGCCCTTCGCTATTGCTTTTTGTGCATTTAGATCCTTACCTGGTACGTAAGTAGCATTAGTTTTAACCTTACCATCTTTGATTGCTTTAGAAACTTCTTCTATTGAAACTTTTTCATTGATTGCAGCACTGGCATCTGCAACTGCCTTGTCAACATCCTGTTTTTGCTTGTTTTTCTCACTAACCGTCAATAAGTTATCAGCATTGATTTTTTTCTTAACAATACCTGCTTCAGCAACGATAGATTGTTCGGCGTTGTCTTTGGCATCTTGGAGAGTCCCAGCCACATAAGCCAAGCGAATGAACTGTTTAGCTAAATCAAGTGCTTGTTCGACCCCTTCACTATTAGTTGCACTGTCAATGTTACTTTTGACTGTTTCACCAGTTCTTTGGGCGTTTTTTTCCTGTTGATATTTTTGAGTCTCACTTAAAATTGAATCAGTATTAATCATAGCGCAGACTTTTGATACTTCAGCATCAATTTCTGCTTTGGCACTAATCTTAGTATTATCAAGTCTTTCAGGCTCGTAAATTGTTGCTACACTCACAAATTTGCTACTACTAGAACGCTGATCTTCTTCAGGCACATTAGCAGTAGCTTCTAGATCAATATTCTTACCTGTTGTGGAAATGTCGGCATTCTCAACGCTAGTACTATCTGTCTCATCTATATCGTTGATAGTAGTTAAACCTGGTAGTGCCTCTCTAACTTCATTTTCTTTATTACCGTTAACAGTTGATGTGATTGCTTCCCTTTTCTCAGCTTTTGACGGTGCTTTAAAAAAGGAGCTAAGACCATTGTAAGTTGACTCTTTTAGTTTCTCAGTAGCTGGTTTTGTTGCTCTATCAACAACTGGTCTTTTCTTAGTAGCATACTTTTTACTGTTGAATTGTTTGTAATCTCCTGACTGATAGCAGTTACTAATATTAGCAGCTTCACTATCCAGTATAACTTTCACCATTTTCAAATCAGTTGCTTCTTGAACCTTAGTTTTTGCGTCATTAACTAATCTATCTATAAAAGCAAATTGTGCAGCTTTTCCTCCCGTTGATAAATCTAAATCGCTATTAATCTTGTCTTTAACACTATCAGCCTCATCATTTAATGTGGAAATAGCAGTATTTATGGCAGCAACCAGTGATTGATTATTATCTTCCTCCCAGTTCTTCTTGCCTTTATGCATTCTATAATTGGTATTTTTAACCTCTTCAGTTGGATTGGATTTATTAATACTTTTCATTGTGTCTCTCTCGAACATTACTCTACCTAGTATATATATAGGTAAAATGGTAACATTTTGCCTGCCAAATATAAAGGTGTTTTTGCGTTATTTTATATGCAATTAGTCAACCAACATTATCTCCCCT
>NZ_JACFPG010000004.1:0-190141 GCF_016102055.1 Lactobacillus sp. W8172 | reverse complement strand
GACCGCTATCTCCGACTTGCCTTAGCAGCGTTTGTTATCTTACTAAACCCGCTAACTTTTGTCAACTGGTTTTGCTTGATTTTTTCTTTATCCGGCAGTGCTTTTGAGCACTTCGTCAAGAACAAATAATACTTTACTCCAATTGGTAGAACTCGTCAAATAATTTTTTATGTTCGGTATTCGAGGAGTACTAAATCAAAATTAGTTTAAGCTAATTACCAATTTCATCATTATCTCTAATTATAAGATTTACTTCAAAATAAATTATTCGTAATTTGTTTATTTAGAGGCTGAATTTTGTGTTTTTTAAGCAAAAAAATTTCAATAAAAAAAGGTCGAAATCGACCTTTTAAGTTATTTAGATTAAACTTTCCTCTTTAGTAATCTTTGTTTTACCATTCATATAAGGAACTAAAGCTTCAGGAACAGTTACTGTTCCGTCTTCATTTTGATAGTTTTCTAGAATTGCTGCAACTGTTCTACCTACTGCTAGTCCTGAACCGTTTAATGTGTGAGCTAAGTGCAATTTACCATCTTCATCACGATAACGAATTTGGGCACGACGAGCTTGGAAATCAGTACAGTTTGAACAACTGGAAATTTCACGGTACTTATCTTGAGCTGGCATCCATACTTCTAGATCATAAGTTTTTGCACTAGTAAAACTTGCATCCCCTGTTGACAATGCAACGACATGGTATGGCAAATTCAGTTTTTGGAGTAAGTGCTCAGCATTCTTGGTTAATTTATCAAGTTCATTCCATGACTCTTCAGGCTTACAGATTTTAACCATTTCAACCTTTCTGAATTCATGCATTCTAATTAAACCACGAGTATCACGACCAGCTGAACCTGCTTCACTTCTAAATGCTGGAGAAAGTGCAGTTACACTAATTGGTAAGCGATCTTCATGAATAATTTCATCACGGAAGTAGTTAACCAATGGAACTTCAGCAGTTGGAATTAAAGTTAAATCAAGTGGCTTGTCGGGATCGTCATTATCTACAATCGTGTAAACATCTTCGCGGAACTTAGGGAATTGGCCCGTACCTTGCATTGATTCATCGTTAACTAAGTATGGTGGAATTACTTCTGTGTATCCTTCTTTAGTATTTTCATCTAAGAAAAAGTTAAATACAGCACGTTCAAGCAATGCACCGGCACCTTTATAGTAAACAAAACGTGCTCCAGAAACTTTTGCACCACGATCCCAGTCTAAAATGTCTAAATCAGTTCCTAATTCCCAATGTGCTTTTGGTTTAAAAGATAATTTAGTAGGCTCATGCCATTTACGTACTTCTTCATTGCAGCTTTCATCAGGACCAATTGGGTCTGAATCATCTGGGAAGTTGGGCAATCTCAACAAAATATAATTTTGTTTTTCGGTCAAGTCAGCAACTTTTTCATCAAGTTCTTTGATTTCTTGACCAACTTCACGCATTTTTTCAATCGCAGGAGTTGCATCTTCCTTGTTTCTCTTCTTTTCAGCAATTTCCTTTGAAACTTTGTTACGCTCTGCCTTCAATTGTTCACTACGGTTCAAGCCCTCACGACGATTGGCATCAATTTTTACCAATTCATCGAGTTCTTCAGGCTTAATGCCACGTCTACTAAGTTTGTCCTTAGCCCAATCAAGATTCTCGCGAATAACTTTAATATCTAACATAGTTAACCTCCACAAAAAAAGCCAATTCATCCCTCAAATTGGGACGAATTGGCTCTACATGGCTTCGCGGTACCACCCAGTTTCAACCGCGAATTTCGCAGTTGCACTTCATTAAGTTGGCGATAACGGTGCCGCAATGCCGTGTAACTATTAATTACCCACATTAATGGAATCTGGAAACGACTTCTATTCGCTTGCACCAAAATGCGAACTCTCTGAATCAGTCTTAGGACTCCGTGTTTTGAAATTATTTTAAGTCATTCCTACCCGTTTGGCAAATACTATTTTTAATTATATGAACATTTTTTAACCAAAATAAAACCACTATACTTATTGCAGCATCAAGTTAGCTCTTAACTGCAAAAAGGAAACCCAAGCATTTCTTGGGTTTCCTTTTATTTACATCATTTATTACAAAAGCATTTGCGATATTTCTAAAACGAGCGGGACAACAACCACAAACAATACAGTCGAAGTAGTTACGACATTAGTTGCATATTGTACATCCCCATGCGATTCACCTACAAGAATTGGCAAAACTGCTAAAGCAGGTGTAGCAGACTGTACTATCAAAGTTTGTTTTGCTAACCCCGTTAATGCTGGTCCCCAGCTTCCACCAACAACAATTAAGATAATCATCAACGCTGGAACTAATACAAATCTACCAAGTAAAGCCCAAATGGTATCACGGTCGAGGTGAATAGACTTTAAACCAGCATCAGCCAAAATAATACCAATATAAATTAACGACATTGGCGTTACAATTCCACCGACCATGCCTAAAACAGAAGTAATCCAACTTGGAATTGGCACTTCAACCAGCAAGCAGAGCAAAGCAATTAAGAAGCCTACTAGTGGCGCTGGTAATAATTTCTTCCAGTTAAACTTTTGTTGTTTCTGTTTTTGTACAGTTGGATCATCACTGGAAATAAAGAAGACACCAATCGCCCAAGTCGAAACCGTATTTAATACGTAGTAAATCAAAAAATACGGCATACTTTTTTGACCAAACAGCGCAATATTTAATGGTAATCCAATAAAAATCGTATTGGCATTAGTAATCGCATTAATAAATGTCCCTCGCCTACCTTTACGGATTCGTAAAACTTTGCATAGTAGCCAAGCAAACAAATAGCTTAAGGCAAAACAGATGATTGCATAAATCAGGCCACCAGTTAGGCCAAATAGTTTTTCCCTCGTTAGATACTTTAAAACCGAAACAAAAATTGAAGCAGGTAAAGCAATATTCATAATCAAATACGAAATGTTACTTTTAAATTGGTCGCCAAGCTTGCCACTACTACGCAACCAATACCCTAATGCAATCACTAACAAAAGTTCGACAACACTAGTCAAAGATGTAAGAAAGGCTTGCATTTATTCTCACTTCCGATCGTCTGAATAAACTGGAGACCAGCGCAAAGCTTGCACTGCTTCTTCACCATCTTGATAATCGTTTTGATTAAGGTGGTCTTTAATTGCTTGGTTAGCTACAGCCTTTGCCACAGTTTGTGAGAAGACGTTTAGTTTTTCAACCGGTGGTAAAACTGCGGCTCCCGGCTTACTTGAATCAACAATTCCACCTAGAGAATGGGCAGCAACACTAATCATCTCATCACTCAAAATCTTAGCATCGACTGCTAATGCTCCTAGGCCAAGTCCAGGATATACTAATGCATTATTAGCCTGACCAATTTCATATTTTGTTCCTTGATATTCAACTGGATCAGCTGGGATACCGGTTGCCACCAAAGCCTTTCCTTTCGTCCATTGAATCAAGTCCTGGGCTTTTGCTTCAGCTAACTGTGTCGGATTAGACAGTGGGAAAATAATTGGACGCTCAGTATGGGCTGCCATTTCTGTCACAATTTCTTGCGTAAAAGCACCAGATCTAGTCGAAGTTCCGACTAAAATGTCTGGATGTACTGCTTGCACAACACTCTTTAAATCTATTAGTTGCTCCGGATGGGCAAACTCAGCCTTTTTTCTAACAAAAGGCTTCTGGGCAGGAGTTAAATCAGGGATATCCTCAAATAACAGTCCCTGTTTATCAACTAGGTAAAAATGTTTGCGTGCTTCATCTGGTTTCATCCCCATTTGCAACATTTCGGCATATACTTGTTCAACAATCCCGGTTCCGGCAGTCCCAGCACCAAAGCAAACATATTTTTGCTCGGTTAGCTTTTGGCCACTGATTTTTAAGGCACCTAAAATTCCTGCTAAAACAATTACACCAGTTCCTTGGATATCATCGTTAAAAGTTAGAATTTGTCCGCGATAGTGTTTCAACAAATTGTCAGCATTGTCACGACCAAAATCTTCAAAATGAAGGTATAGTCCAGGAAAGAGCTTTTCAGCCGTCTGAACAAAACGATCAACAAATTGATAATATGGCTCGCCATTTATGCGCCGATGATGATTACCCAGATAAAGCGAATCATTCAGCAACTTCTCATTGTTTGTTCCAACATCAAGTACTACTGGTAAAACACATGCAGGATCGACACCTGCCGCCGCAGTATAAACCATCAACTTACCAACAGAAATGTCAACACCTTGCGTGCCCCAATCACCTATTCCAAGAATTTCTTCACCATCGGTTACTACGATTAGTTTGATGTCTCGTCCGTCAGCTGCATTTTTCAGGCTAGCCTCAATTTGATCAGGCTCATCAATAGAAAGAAAAGCAGCATTCTGTGGATTAACAAACAAATGACTATAATTTTCAATTGATTCCGCAATTGTCGGATCATAAACAATGGGCATAAACTCAGTTACGTGTTCACTAAAGATTTTAAAAAACAAAACACGATTTGTATTAAAAACAGTCATGAGAAAAATGCGCTTTTCCAAATTAGTCTTTTTCTCTTGGTATTGCAGATAAACTTCACGCGCTTGTTCCTCAAGCGTTTGCTGTTTTGGCGGCAGCATTCCTTCTAAATGATATTGCTCACGCTGCTCTTTGGTATAAGCAGTGCCACGATTCAAAAACGGATCATTTAATCTTGTTTGACCTATCTTATCCATTTTGGACACTCTCCCATCTGTGTAATAATATATTCATTTATTAACACTTTCAGGGTATTCCCTTTATGTAGCAAGTTCAAATAATTAGCTTACTTAAGGTAATTAGCACTTTTTACAGACTCAATTTAATGCTTTTTAGTTAGCGTAACTATTTTTAGCAAAAAAGTCTGGGAAACTGTATTTCCCAGACTCAAGTTTAATGATCTTTCAGCCACTGTGCTTTTTTCAACACGTAATATTTTTCTTCGTATTTAAATAGCTTACTAATCTGACTTAGGTCAACCGCATAAGCATAGTCAAAACCTAGCGTCTTGAGCAATTTTTGTGAACGCAGGTTCTGCTTAAAAGTGCCGGCCCAAATTTCTCTTTGTTGCAACTTTTTAAATGCAAAATCAAATAGTAAGGTTAACGCCTCTGTCATATAACCATGGCCTTCAAACGCACGATCAAGTAGAAAGCCAACTTCCTTGGTATCTAGCAGTTCTTTTTCGCTCGTTCCTCGTTCATATAGTTCGACCAAGCCGATTACTTCTTCTGTTTGCATTAGACAAACCGCATAACTATACTTGCGTGCAGCGTATTGACCAGCGGCAACTTCTGCTTGGGCAAAATTGTCATAGTGCTGAAAAGCGGCTAGCTGCTTATAATAATCGTCCTGACCCCATTTTAACAATACTTCTGCATCAGTATTTTGAAAGGGTCTTAAAAACACCCGACTACTCATTACTTACCAACAATCTTGAGAAGCCAGTCCATCCCAAACATTAAAGCAAAACTATAAGCTGCGATTGTCCATGGTTTACCTAAAATAATGATCCAGAAATATGTCCAGAATTTCATGTCTGTCAATCCTGCTAATAAACATAAGACATCATCCGGAGCCATTGGCGCAACTATACAGATTGCAAAGAACCAGTTGAACTTATTCTGATTTTTGGTCCATTTCATATACTTATCAAGGGTCTTTTCGGACACAATGTGCAGAATAAAGGGCCTACCATAAAAGCGGGCTAAGAAGAAGTTGATAATCGAGCCAATGCAGACCCCAACGTAGTTATAGATAAAGCCTGCTAAAGGGCCAAAGAACACAACTCCACCTAGCAAAGACACTCCACCCGGAATAATTGGAATAACCACTTGAATAATCTGGATTAGCACGAAAATAACTGGGCCGATAATTCTTTTATCAGCCAGATATGCTTTCATTTTTGCTTGACTAGTAAAAATCCCTAAGTTGTACCAGTAAATACATAATAAAATGATGATAATCCCGCTAACAACGGTCAAGATATTAATTAATTTTCGACTGGTTTTAGCTGACAGATGCATAGCTTACCTCCAATATTAGGGCTCATTTTACCAAAAAACTTAGTCTAATGATTAGTTTTTACGTCATTTAACTTAATAATTAAAATATTTTAACTTTTTTAAAGATTGCACTTAAATTTGCATCATGTAACTTAATGATAAACTAAAAAGAAGAAATTAAACGTACTAATAACTTTTATTTAAGTATAGTCCATCTAAACAATTAAAAAATAGTAGCCTAAATAATTGGGAGGAAATAGACAATGACAGAGATTTTAACTGATATCATCTTCGACGAGCAAAAGCAATTAGCGACAGATATTTATTTGCCCCAAGGCAACGCAAAAACCAAAATTTTGCTATTTTGGCATGGCGGCGGTTGGTTCCGTGGCGATAAAAGCAATCTTAAAGAGTTATGCCTGATGGCAGCTAATCGTGGCTTTCTTGTTTTTGTCCCTAATTATTCACTTGCTCCCCAAGCAACTTTTCCTGCTGCACATCAAGACAGCATTAATTTTGTCAAATGGCTATTAAGCAGTGAGTATGTCACAAAGGGAACACAAATTAGTCAAATTGGCGTTAGCAGCGGCGGCACGCTAGCCTTATTAGTGGCAGGAAAATATAGCTTTCCAACCATTACGTGGTCTGCGCCCGTCTCCTTTTCTAATTGGATACAAGATCATCCCGCAGTTAAGCCATCACCTCAGGCTCATAAAGATTTTGGAACAGAAGACCTAAATGAAATCAATGACTCATTTTATAAGTACTTCACTTTAACTTATGCCGGCTCACCAAAAATGAGCACGCTCAAACTAATCGATGCAGCTTCATATGATTACCACAATCTTCAGCAGCTTTTAATGATTAATTCAACAAATGAATTAGCACCAACTAAATATTTGCTTGCTTTTATCAATTTTTTAGCCAGTCAAAATCTTGGGGTTGAACTGAAATTAATCCCTGGAAAACGTCATGCAATGGCGTATGCCAGCGAGTACATTGATTTTTCTTTAGCTTATCTCGAAAATAGTCTAATGAATAACCAGCAGTAATGCCGGTTAATTAAAAGTTAAAATTATTAGCTAGTGCAACTTTTTATTGAAAACGGTTTATAATAGAGTTTATCTATTTGTAACGTAGAAAAGTATCTTTTAAGGAGAATTAATATGGCTAAATATCAATCAGTCAATCCATATACCAATGAAACTTTTGCCAGTTACGATAATCCAACAGCTAGTCAAATTGAAGATGCAATCAACTTGGCAGATGCACTTTATCATAAATGGTGTCACGAGACTCCAGAAAGTCGCGCTGAAATTTTACACCAAGTTGCCGATGGCTTCCGTCAAAATGAGGAAGAAATGGCTAAAATAATGACTCTAGAAATGGGCAAAATGATCAACGAGTCCAAAGGAGAAGTTGAACTATGCGCATCAATTTGCGATTACTACGCTGATCATGGTCCACAAATGCTTAAGCCACAACTGATCGAATCAAACTTGGGTAATGCTTATTATCTTAAGCAAGCTACAGGAGTAATCATGGCTTGTGAACCTTGGAACTTCCCTCTTTATCAAGTCATTCGTGTTTTTGCGCCAAACTTTATTGTCGGTAATCCAATTTTATTAAAGCACGCACATAATGTTCCTGGTTCTGCCGCATTAACTGCCAAAATAATTAAACAGGCTGGTGCACCTGAAGGTAGCCTCATCAACCTTTACCCCAGCTACGATCAACTTGACCAAATTATTGCTGATCCTCGTATACAGGGTGTTGCACTAACTGGTTCAGAGCGCGGCGGGGCTTCTGTTGCAGAAAATGCCGGAAAGAACCTAAAGAAGTCAACTATGGAACTTGGCGGTAATGATGCCTTCATCGTTTTAGATGATGCGGATCCATTAGTATTGAAGAAAGCCTTAAGTTCTGCTAGAACGTATAACGACGGTCAAGTATGTACTTCATCTAAACGTATTATTGTGGTTAAATCACGCTATGATGAAGTTTTGCATGAACTGAAAAATGCTTTTTCAGTCTTAAAAGCGGGGGACCCACTCGACACTAGCACGACATTACCACCAATGAATTCAACTAGATCAAGGGATAAATTAAGTAAGCAAGTTGACGAAGCCATTGACGCTGGCGCAAAAGTTTTCTACGAATATCCTGAGATTAATTCTGATGGAGCATTTTTCAGACCAATTATTTTAACGGATGTTGATAAAAATAACCCAGCTTATGACCAAGAATTCTTCGGCCCAGTTGCAATTGTTTACGAAGTAGAAGATGAAGATGAGGCTATTGCACTTGCTAACGACTCAAGCTATGGTCTAGGTTCATCTGTCATCAGCGCAGATGTTAAACATGCACAAGAAGTTGCAGCTCAAATTGAGACTGGAATGACCGTTATTAACGGAACCTGGATTAGCTCTGGAGAATTACCTTTTGGCGGAATTAAAAAATCGGGTTATGGCCGCGAATTGAGTGATTTAGGTATGATGGCATTTGTCAACGAACACTTGGTAATTGATATGCCAACGGAATAATATTTTATAAATAAAAAAGCTGGACAGCCATAATGTCCAGCTTTTTTATTACTTTTGCTTATATTTTTTGTACAGGTTATAGCCTAATAAAATTGTCGTCATGATGCTTGATAAAATTAAGAAATAGGTCGAAGCACCTATCGAAACAGCATATAAAAGTAATTGACTAGTAATGTTCTTCAAGAAACCTGTATTTGAAAGTGTGGTATTTGATAAGCGGAAAATTAGATAAACCAGGAAAAGTGACTCAATTATCGACAAAGCAAATGCAATATTGCAATTCTTTTTTGTATCCTTCAGCGTATTATAAGTAATCACAATTGGGAATAGGAAAATCAATAGCCAGATTACACAGACTTCGATTCCTGGCACCAAAGTGCTACTTGATGAAAATAAGCGTCCGGCCAGTCCAAATAAAACACGTGTAATTGACATTTTACCTGTGTATGAAATGTCAGAAACGGAAGCACCAGAACCAGTAAATAAAACAATTAGATTAATAATTGCCATTAAAATGACTAGCAGTTGGGTGTAATTAAAGTGCTTTTTGACCGTTGCAACTTCTTCTTCCACTCGCCTTTCGCCCTTGGAAGGCTCTTTGCCTTTTCTTTTAGACTTAACTTTTTCCTTAGACTCATCAACATTATTGAACATATTAGAGCCAAGCTGATTGACCTTTTCAGTTAACCGCTTATCGACTGTATAGCGCTCTATTTTGTCTGTTCGTACACATACCACATAGAGCCAGATAAATAATGCAAAAAAGCAAATCCAACCGATGCTACGAGAAAAACTCATAATCAGTAGCAATAAAATACCCAATAACAAAACAATCATACTATTGGCACGAATCCAATCGAGCATCCTTGCAACAATTATATTTTGCTTTTTAGGATAAAACTCTTGGCGGTAGTCTTCTCTTCTTGTAACAATTCGTTCTGCTTCCTGGTTTTCTTTATTTTGAGGTTCGTGGGGGTCATCAGCAAAAAAGAGATCACGATATTTTTGCACATTGAAGTGACAGTTAGGACAAATCGTATCCTCTGCTGAGATTTTCCTTTCACAATTTGGACAAGTAGTCATAAAAAACATCCTTTGCTTGTAGTTAAATTAATACACTAATCATAAAACAAAAAAGGTGATAAAGAAAATTTCTTTATCACTCTTTTTAATGAAAAATCATTGTAAACTTTCAATTTTTGCTTTAAGTTCTTTGATTTCCACAATTGTTGCATTAGGTGACAGCATTAAGCTATCCAATTTAAACTTAAGCAATTCAAGTTCATTTGCGTTGCTTTTCTCATTTTCATTAACTGGTGATTCAGTAACCAGCAATTTTTTACTCTTAATCTGCCACTCTTTCAGCTTAATTTGATTAACAAATGCTTGGTCATGAGATACCAAAATAATTGCAAATGGATAATTTGTGATGAATTCGGCTAATGCGTTAATTGACCCAATATCCAAAAAGTTAGTTGGCTCGTCTAATAGCAGCAATTTATATTGCCCGGTAATGATCTTAGCTAAATTAAAGCAGACCAGCTGTCCACCGCTTAAACTACTAATCTTTTGTTGTGCAAACTGCTTCAAGTGCAAATCACCTAGAATCTGCATTGTTGAACTGTCATCAAACATACTGGTTTCATTAAGCGATGCAATCAATGTTTGATCAGTTTGTTTTACACAAATATTCTGATCAAAATAGCCAATTTTTAATTTGGGGCTATAATAACCCACTAGTTCCCGATGCTTAATTTGTTTTAAAAAGACGGTTTTGCCTACTCCATTTTGGCCAGCCAATAACACTTTTGTTTGGAAATCTATGTTAATTTCATTGTCAATGGTAAAGAGATTACGCTTAAAAGCCTGAACTTTCTGCTTATTTAGCCTAATTGCTTTATCATTACTGATATCTGCAATAGCCTGCTTTTCTGTTCCATTTTTAAATGTAATGGAACGCCGAATCTCTGGCTTTTCGAGCTTAGCTTTCTCTCGGTTAAGTTTATTAGTCAGGTTTTTACTAGCCTTAATGACGCTGTTCTTGGCTCTTTGCTTACCCAATGATTTCGACCGCCAATCAGACGACGACAAACCTCTTTTATTCTTATTAAAAGTTCTTGCCTTATTGATTTTCTGATTGGAACTAACTTGCAATTGATTAACACGTTTTTTTTGTTGCTCATACTCTTTTTCAAGAAAGTGCCGCTTATCAGCTTGAAACCGTTGAAATTCAGAATATGTTCCTGTAAAACCGCTGACCTTTTGCTTTTGAATGTACCAAATATTATTGCAAACTTGACTTAGAAAATTTTGATCATGACTAACTATTAAACACGCAATCTTGCTTTTTTGTAGTAATTGAACCAACCATTTTTGCTGTTTAACGTCCAAATTAGAAGTTGGTTCGTCCAACAATAATAAGCCATTGGACATGTTTTTTAATTTAGCAATTGCTAGTTTAATAGCCAATTTTTCTCGTTGTCCACCGCTCTTGTCCTTTGCATCGAGCAATTGGGGAACATAAGCAAAATTACAATTTCTGGTAATTTTGCCTTTAATTGTAAATGAATCGGTCATATCTTGTTGAGCAAGTATGTTAACTAGAGTAGTTTTGCCAACTCCGTTGTCTCCAATTAAACCGATTTTTTGACCTGAAGTAACATTTAAACTGTCAATTTCAAGTAATTTGGTAGCTGCAACGTCAATTTGTAAATGATCTATTTTAATTAATTCCACTTTAAACACCTCAATGTGTAAGTACGCTATTAATTTGCTTTTTTGCCAAACTAATATCTTGCCTCGCCCTACTTTGAGCTGATAATTAACTTTTTATGTTTGAAAAGTGATTTAATTATTTAGCTATCTGTAGAGCTTTATTGATTATTTACATCTCTTGACATTTCAGTTTTCCTCATAATTCTGTTAATAAATTAATTAGCACTATTTTAGTTTATCTTAAAAGTTTTGTAAAGCTAGTCCAGATATACAAAAAAAGATTGAACACTCAAAATGAGCAGTTCAATCTTTTGAAATTCTATTGTTTAACTCGTTTACTCTTATTCCAGTGCACACCTTCATAAGTCAGTTTAACTGCTGCAGATAGCGTGATTGGCATAATGAAGACTAAAATAATTAGTCCGATAATTACAGTTAAAGCAACTTCAATTAAAGTTGGAATACCTGATGGAATCAATGCAGCGAAGGTACCACCTAAAATAATTGCAGCTGAAACAACAACCGTTCCGATAATACCACAAGCTTTAAGCATTCGTTCACTCGGCTTGCCTCCCTCAATTGCACGATAGCGCGTCATCAAGAAGATACTATAGTCTACACCTAAGGCAATTAACAAAATAAAGCCAAAGAATGGTGTATTCCAAGTTAACATGTCTTTGCCCATTGTTGCCTTAACTACCCATTCAGTAATTGATAATGAGCAGAAGTACGCAATAAGTAATGTACCCAAAATATATAGAGGTTGCAATAATGAACGAGTAACGAAAATCAATGCGATTCCGATACCAATCAACATAATTGCGGCTGTTCTGATAAAGTCCTTGTTGGCAATATCCTTAATATCAGCAATGTTTGAGCTTTCTCCACCCATTGCGATAGTTGCTTTATCAAGTCTTGTACCTGCTAAAGACTTTTTAGCCATTAAGCTTAAGTCTTGTGCCTTTTTGGTTGCCTTAGTGCCACTTGGGTTTGAACTAAAGACAATCATGATCATTGCTGATTTTTTATCAGGACTCAGATAGTTCTTAACCGAGGTTTGGAACATATCATTCTTGATAAATTCCTTAGGAATATAGAAACTATCTGCTGCTGATGAACTAGCAAGTCCAGTAAGATAAGCTCCACCTTGACCCAAGCCACTGTTAACTTCATCTAAACCTGAAGTTAACTTAGGAGTATTATCTGCTAACTGACCTGCACCGGAATTCAATTTTCCTACGCTTGAGTTCAGTTGACCTACGCTTGAGTTCAATTGACCAAGACTAGAATTAAGTTGGCCTATTCCGCCGTTTAAAGTGGAGGCACCGCTGCTTAATTGACCTGAAGCTGAAGCTAGTCTACCAACACCTGATTGTAATTGACCCATCTGGCCAGAAACATTTGGCATTGAAGCTGAAGCTTGTGCCCATGATTTTTCAAGTGCAGCACCTGCTGCTTGCATTGCAGCCATTTTTTGTTGTGGTGTCAAGCCTGGAATGCTATTCATGCTTTGAGCCAAGTTAGCCTTGTAGCTCTTTTCCAAGGCTGCTTTAGTATTGGCTTGAGCTGAAGCAATGCCTTGAGAACCAGCTGCTAATTGAGAATTAAGTTGATTCAAGCCGCTAGACATTTGTTGTGTACCGCTTTGGAGTCTTCCAGCACCACCTTGCAATTGACCAGCACCACTTTGAAGTTGGCCGGTTCCGCTTTGGAGCTGTCCGGTACCATTTTGTAATTGGCTTGTTCCACTAGCCAACTGACTCGCACCAGTTGATAACTGCTTACTTGCTTTACTTAGTTTACTTAAACCAGCTCGAGCTTGGTCGACACCCTTATTAACTGTGTTTAATTGGTTGTTAACATAAAGTTGATCAATTCGTTCTCCATATGGTTGAGTAACAGAAGTTACTAGAGAAACATCCCCAGAAGATTGAATTTGTCTAGTAAGTTGATCAAGCAGTCTTAAATCTGCTTCATTGTCTAATCTATGATCACTCTTGATATAAAGGGTTGATGGTTCTGCCATCCCCTTGGAGAAGTGCTTTTCAACTACAAGCATTCCGGCCTTGGCAGGGGTAGCATTGTCAATTTCATCAGTATCATCATAATTAAGATGGCCTGAGTACATTAAAGCAAATGGTGTTACCACAACTGCTAAAACGACTAAATAGATAATTGGATGAGCCATAGTACTCTTAGAGATACCATGCCAGAGCTTATCTTCATGTTCACCAGTAAATTTCTTAACTGGCCAGAACATTTTTTCGCCTAAAACAGCCATGAAGAATGGGTTCAGTGTTAACAAAACAACTAGTAGGATAGCGACACCAACTGCAACGCCGACTGCAGATTGGTAAATTGAGAATTTAGCTAAGCTAAGAGCTGAAAAACCAATTAAGATCGATGATCCTGAATACAAGATCGTCTTACCTGCTACCTTAAGTGCATCCTTCATCGCACCATAGCGATCAAGTCCATTACCCAAATTTTCTTTGAATTTATCATACAGTAAGATGTTGTAATCCGTTCCGATTCCGAACAACACAATGATCATAAAGACTTGTGTAAAGTTTGAAAATGGGAAGTTTTGATACTTAACTAGATTGGTAACAATCGAGAAAGCAGTGATAAATGAAACACCAACTGTTAACAAAGAAATTAATGGCACGATTGGTGACTTAAAGACAATTACTAGAACAATGAAAATGAAGACAATGGTAATGACTTCAGTCTTTTTAATTCCCTCTTGAATTGAGTTCGAGAAGGCGTTCTGTAAAACGTCTGCACCGGTGACATAAGTTCTGATACCTGCAGTTTTAACAGCCTTGGTTAATTCCTGCTCTACTTCATTAATTGGAGCGTGTTTTTTTGCAACGTTAACTTGTAAAATCCAAGTAGTCTTGTCTTTGGACTGTAGTTGCTTTTTGGTAGCGATATTATCATCTGGTGCTAAGACCATCTTAATACCGTATTTATCCTGATTTTCTTTAATGCGATCAATTGTGTCATTAATTGCATTCTTATCGTCTGCAGTTAATTTGCCGTTTTTCTTATTAAAAACAACTGCAATTTGATAAGTGTTCTTTTGTTTAGGTCCCCAATCATTTTGAATTGATTGTGCGACCTCACTTTGAACATCCTGTGGTAAGGAAATGTTTGAGTGCTCACGCGTTAACCCAGTAACGTCTGGCAGTGCCACAACAGAAATAATCAGAATTAAAACCCATGCAATAAATGAAAAAATATGATTTTTAAATAATTTTTGCACTTTGTTTTTCCTCTCTATTCTTCCAAAATATTTTTCGGCTGGACCAGTTTGATAATCATATCATGGTAGCCTTGATCAGCCTCGGTACTGGTTTCACCCTCAATCGACGCGGACACGTCTAAAAAGATATAGCCCAAAACAGCGCCAATTAAGGAATGAAGCGAAACAGTGCTGTCGCTTCTTAAATTCAGTTTGTCAGCAAATGCAATTACGTTCATGATTTCCTTAGTAATTGCATCTTCCGGCTTATACTCATTGAGGTGATAAAGAATGCTAAACAATGCAGGATCGTTCAAAATAAAATTGCGAACGATATCTGCAAATTTAAATAATGCCTCTTTACCTGAAAGTCCAATCAGATTGTCAACTAACTGTTTACTTAGAATTTTAATCCTACTTGCACCAACAAGTGATAATAATTGCTTACGACCAGAAACATAGTGGTAAAGAGATTGCGAGCGAACGCCAAGCTCCTTAGCTAAGCTGGGCAGCGTTGTTGCCGATAATCCTTTTTGACCAATCATTTCTGTTGCCTTAGCAATCACTTTATCAAGATCAAGGCTTCTTTTTTTAACCAACTTCATCCCTCCCTCTGACAGCATAGGAAACAATATAACACTACAAACCGCAGAATACAATCTACAGACTGTAGATTGTATTCAAAAAATTTCCAAATTGACTAAAATCTTGATTTAACAGTATTTCTGCATTAAAAATACCTCAAAAGCAAGTTAGCTCTTAAGGCATTTTTAAATTTATTTTATCTATTTAAAGAAATTGCTGACGACTTGTCCGAGTTTAGCAAACTTTTTATTTGAATTGCTCCACACGGCTACACAGTATGCTTGACCATTATTTTCAATAATAGCAACACTAGACCGATCGTCACCAATCGCATATACAGTCGCACCATGAACCTTTTGTACTAATTTTGGTTTTTGTCCTGTCGCATTTTGATTCAATGATCCAAGTGTTAAATTAGAATACTGACGACTTAGTGTTTTATTTTTGTACAAGTCATCCATTACAGCGACCAAATCGTTTGCTGTTGTTTGAGCTAAAGGATTGGCTGTATATTTTTTACTAAATTTGGTGGACCTAGCCCCCATCTTTTTAGCCATAGCATTAACTTTTTGCGGTTTGACCTTGCGGAGTAAAACATTTCCTGCGGTTTTATTCCCCTGCATCAGTGTCTGCCTTAAAAAAGATGTTCCATAAGCTATTCCAGGTTGTAAAGCCTTTTCACCTTTAGCACGGTCCGACTTTTTGACCTTAATTGCTGAATGACTGGTAAGCTTGCCGTGTTCTTCTTGATAAAAAACTGCTGCTAGTAAAAATAAACGCCCAGTCTCAGTAACACCATGTGCTTTAGTGGTATTTGCTACGCGTGCAAACTTGCCAGAATTAAGATCCTGAACTGCAACTTGGTAGCTCTGATCCTTTCCCATTAGGGTCTCAATCTGCTTGGCCCAACTCTGATCACTACCTGAAGCAATTTGAACATGAGTCGGATATTCTACTTCAGCAACTTTTGGTTCATGTGGCAGCTTACCTTTGCCTCGCTCTTTTTTAACACTTTGGGTTTGACCCACGATTTCGACACTTGTATTTTGTACTCGCCTTAAGTTTAGCGAATAGAGCATAAAAGCAAGCAGCGTAGTAATTAGTGAGCCAATAATGACCTTGTTTTTCATATATCTACCTCAATTAAAAGAAATGGTGTCGTTTCATCAAGATGATCAGCCAAAGCATTAACACAATTCCAATCAGCGAAATAAAAATCCAATCGGTTGAGCTATGACCTACCGGTAAACTTACGTTCATGCCATAAAAACCCGTTAGGATAGTTGGAATAGTCAGAACCAAAGACCAAACTGTCAAAAACTTCATCGTATCGTTCAGATTATTGTTCATCATATTATTGGATGTCGCAGACAAAGTTTGCGTAACCTGTTGCGAAATTTTCACCATTTCTGCGGACTGATTAGACTCAATTAAAACATCATCTAAGCGCTCACGAGCAGGTTTGGTAAAATCAAGTTCTGAAAGTTTCAAACTGTGAAGCATCATCAAATTGGTTTGGATTGAACTAGATAAGTAAACCAAACTTTTTTCAATATTAGATAATTCAACCAAGTCCCTATTATCAATATCGCCAGACAATTTTTGATCCAAATTATTGCGCTGAACATCTAGCTGCGTAACTGCACGCTGGAAATACTGCGATAAAAACAGCAAAAATTTCATCAACAATTCGGTTACATCTTGTGCTAATGATAATTCGCGTCTCATTGCACGGTCATTAAACTCGTCAAACACATAACTAGTTGATTCTGTATGGAAGGTAAAAATGTTTTCTCCGGATACTAAAAAGGTTACCGGGTGAGCCGTAAAATGCTTGATGGTTTGTGTCGGCCAAATGGGCACATCATAAACAAGCAAGTGAATATGGGTATGGGTGTCATAATCGTAGTGCGGACGTTCATGACGGTCGGAAATATAAGAGATCATATCGGGCGTGAAATTAAAATCATCTTGCAGTTTGTTACTATCTTCTTCACTCAAATTGCTGATATCATACCACTTATATTTAGTTTCTACCGGAAATCTTTGCTCTTTGATCATTTTCCCCATCCTTAGATTGGTTAGCTTTCTAGTTATAATGAAAGCTATTGATTTGCTTATCTTATCTTACCATTCCTTTGCAAAACGACAACTAAAAAAGCAGGCTAAAAAGCCCACTTTTTTAATTATTTATATTTTTTATTGTTTCCATGCAGCATCAAATTTTGTCTTACCGGTTTTAATTGCACTATTAACATTACGGTCCTTTTGTGCAGCAGATAAAATTGACTGCATAATTGGTTTCAATTCACTAAATACTGCATTAGAGTTTTTAATTACAGGCACACTGTATAGTGAGTTAGTTGACAGAATATCCTCTAACTTAGCAGGTAACATAAATTCTTTATTTTCCTTATATTCAGCTGACTTCGTAGCATCTTCATTAACTGGAATATAGCCGGTTTCTTTTGCCCACTTAATTTGGTTTTCCTTAGATGATAGGAACCTCATAAATTTGAATGCAGCTGCTTTTTCCATCGCGCTAGCGTGGCTAAACATGTAGATGTCAGTACCTTGTTGCATTGTGTACTTACCAGGACGAGCAGCTACTTCATATTTAAAGCCCTTCTTAGCAGCTTGCTTAATCCAAGTTTCGGTTGATGATGAAGTAACAAACATTGCTAGCTTTTGGTTAGTGAATGGTACATATAGGTACTTATCAGAACCAGGCATTCTGAAGTAACCTGCTTTTTCACCTTTTACGAAGTAGTCTAAAACGCGTGAAGATTCTTTGCCAGTAAAGTCAACTTTGCTGGAGAAGTTTTGGCCTTCATTTTTCATACCTAATACGTAGTAGTTGTTAAGGTTATCAAAACCTGCACCTACAACCTTGTGATTACTCTTTTGGTAAATTGTTTGTGCAGCCTGCTTTAATTCAGCATTAGTTGAAGGTACTTTAGTGATACCGTACTTCTTCAACATGTCCGGATTGTAAATCAAAACTTCGATTGACTTGTTAAATGGAATACCGTATTGTGTACCGTTAATTTGGGCACCATCAAGCATATCTTGTTTAATTTCTGATGCAGCAACACTTCCCCAACCGACTTCTTTGTTATTAATGTAAGGAGTCAGGTTTACTAACATCTTGTTCTTAGCAGCACTTTGAAGCCAACCAGGATATGCCTGGGTAATTGTTGGCAAGTTCTTGGGTGATTGCATTGTAGAAGTCAACTTAGCCTGTAAATTGTCGTAATCGCCTTGTTGTTCAAGCTTAATTTTAATATTAGAATTTTTAGCTTCAAATTCTTTAGCAAGTTTCTTTAGCGTAGTTTCTTGCTGACCTTGCATCCCATGCCAGAAAACAACAGTCGTTTTCTTGGTTACCTTTGGTATCTTATTTGTGTCAGATGTTGAAGATGACGACGAGCCACCATTCGAACAAGCAGCAGTACCTACTAAAGCTAATCCGGCTACAGCTAATGCTGCCAGTTTTTTACCAAAATTCATTTTTGATTTTTCCTCCAAAAATCGATGATTAATCAACAAGTTCTTGTCAATTATTTTATTCTTGTCTATTGTATAGCAGTAAAAGAAAGATTACAACAAAAACATTCGCTTTTATCTCAATATTAATCTATTTTTGCAATTAAAGTTCGTTTTTGAAGCGATAAACTTGCTAATGGTATTTTTTTGTTCTACTTGATCAATTTTGGCAACAAAAAAGACTCGCCCTAAAAGGACAAGTCTTGTAAATTTCTATTCTGCTGCGTATTTACCAGCTAAGCGGCCAAAAGTTAAAGCATGGCTAGCAGTTAAACCAGGAACATGATCTGGATAGATGCCCCAGAAGAACCCGCCAGAGCAATTACCAGCTGCATACAAGCCTTCAATTACCTTGTCTTGCTTGTTGATTACTTGCATCTTAGTGTTAACTCGCAGTCCATCGAGTGTAGCTAATAATCTGCCCCCAACAATCGCCCCATAATATGGTGCCTTATTAACTGGCTCTAAACGATAGCTTTCTTTACCAAAGTCACTATCTTGACCTTTGCTTACCACTTCATTGTAACGGTCAACGGTCTTTTGCAAGTTTTCTTTTGGTAAACCTAACTTTTCAGCCAGCTCTTCGATCGTGTCAGCTTTTTGAACCAAGCCTTCGTTCAAACGATCATTTACTTCCTTACGTGCTTCTTCTCCAGTAAAGATTCCTGGGAAACCTAATCTTGAACAACCCAATGTATGATATTGCTTGAGGCTTTCATCACTCATTGTTTCTTCTGTCCAGATCATTGCACTTAAGTAACCAGGCTGTTTTGAAGCAGCTGTCATTTGGAATTGATATGGTGCACTTTCGTTAAAGAAACGTTCACCATTTAAGTTAACTTTTAGCATTGGATAGGAACCTAGCCATAAGTAACCTGGATCATCAGGAGGAGTCAAGTCAACTTCATAGAAGTCTTCCGCATTTGTTCCAACTGGAACTGCACCACGGTTGAACACAATTGAAGCAGGTTCTTCATCTTTAGCAGCACCTACTTTCAAAGCAGCTACAATTCCTGAGCCATCGTCTCTTTGACTATCCGTATAAACGTTTGTTTTTAAGCCAAGTGGATTCCATTTTTGCATTAGCGCTTGGTTAGAGCCGTAACCACCAGTACATAGGATTACGCCTTTACGCGCTCTAAAAGTTGAAGTTTTCTTGGATTTCATGTTTTTGGCAACTAAACCGACAACCCGACCATTTTCAGCAATTAGTTCTTCTAGTTTTGTATGCCAAGCAAATTTTGCACCGAGCTCTTCTGCCTTAGCAATTACCCAATTACCGTAACCCATTTGCCAGTACTTACCGTCAGGAGCAGTTGCTTCATTTCCTGTAGGAAAGGCACGGTTACGCTCAGTTTCGTAATGCGCATCTGGCGTTGCCTTAATGTAGGCACCATGTGGTTGTAAAACTTCATCATCGAGCCAATCAACCATTTCTGAACTGTTGTCTGCCCAAACGTTTAATAGACGCTGATCAACGTTTCCTTGGTTAAAAGTAGAAATAAAGTTAACTAATTCGTTACGGTCGATTTCAACACCGGCCTTCTTTTGTGCTTTACTGTGAATTGCAGCAATCGTTTCGCGGTATAAATAGCCAGCACTACCCATTTTATCAATGACCAAAACCTTGGCACCCTTTTCGGCAGCAGCCGCAGCGGCCATTCCACCAGCGTTACTTGCACCAACAACGATTACATCATATTCTTGGTTGTTCATAAAAATACTTCCTAACTATGTGATTGATCAAAGTGATTTTTAGCAATAACGGCTACTAAGGCCATAATTACTACTGTGATAATTGCAAAGAAAATGTATACCGCAACAAAGCCGCCCATTTTTTCCGCAATCAAGTTATTAACTGGCATTGCGAATGCACCAATTAAAAAGGCAATTGAGTTAATATAAGAAAATCCTTTAGCAAATGCTCTCCTACCTAAAGCTGCAGTTGCAATTGTCGTAATACCAGTTCCGAGATATACATAGAAAACATCATTAATCCCTGCGCTGAAGATTGCCAAGCCAGCCGAACGAGTATTGGTGGCAATGATTAGTAGTGCATAAGAGATAACTGCTAACAAAAGCCATGCTAAACTTGCTTTTTCGGCCCCATACTTGTCACAAGTTGAACCAACTAATGGATTAAGGAAAATATCAAATAGCATTGCTGAAGTAACCATGAAGCCGCCCGCAGCACCATCAAAGCCTGCAGAAACAGCGTAAGTTGGAAACATCTGATTTAAGACAGCTGGGAATTGTAACAAAATTACGATTACTAATAGAATCCAAAAAGTGGCTGACTTGAAGAGTTCATGATTAGAAATAGGTTTAACCGTTTCAGCTGCATCGTTTTGTGCCGTCTTTTCATTAAAACCATATGGCTTGCGTCCTTCTTTTTCAGGTGAGAAGTTAACGCCAAACAAAGCACAAGGCACACTTAAAACGGCTACAATCACAGCTAAAATCGTTAAGCTACTTTGCCAACCAACCTTTTCAATTAAAACTGATAAGATTGGGCTCATGATTCCTTGGAAAACAGAAGTAATTGCCCAGCAAAGTCCAACCGCAAAACCAGCTTTTTCCGCAAACCAGTTATCAAGCAAAATGCCAACTGGTGTAAACGACATAAATGAAATCGCAATCCCGATAATGATGGCTATAATGAAAAAGAGCCAAATATTGGTAAAGTGCGGCATCAGAATTAAGCTGACTGCAACTGCCAAACTGGCAATTACATATAACAAGCGATTGTTTACCTTAGCCAAAATTTTGGGAACATTTGGCGTCATCACAGCCATTGTTAAAACTAAAACCGTGTAGTAGTAAGATAAGGTTGAAACTTGAGTGTGCAGAGCTTGGCTTAGTGGAGCTAAAAATGAACCCATTAGAACCATACTTGAGCCTAAACATGCTGCGGAAATTAAACCTATACAGCACATAACTACCCAGGGCCTAATATTCCTTTTTTGATTATTCATCAAAATCACCTCTAAATACTAATTCTTGAATATAGCTTGATATTACATCAATAACAACCATGTGATAAACTGAAAACCGAATAGCATAATGACAAAAAGGAATATTAAATCATGAATTCAACTCAGGTGAACTGTTTTTTAACTTTGGCTAAAACACTAAACTTCACGCAAACTGCACAAAAAATGTACCTCTCACAATCAACTGTTTCTAAAAACATCAAGAACTTAGAAAAGGAATTACAGGTAAAGCTCTTCAAACGTGGCTATCACCAAATCGCATTAACCGATAAAGGAAAGATTTTTTTTAATCAAATGGTGCTTTCCACGTCCGAAATTAACGACACAATCACTAATCTGCGCCAAAGTAGCACCGTTCTGCGTCCTAAAATCAAGATGGGCTACACGGATCTGCCCTTTGAAAAAAAGTGGTTACCTGTTGCACTAAGGCTGATCAACACACAGACTAATCTTGAACTTAAGCCGTTTTTCGTTGATCCTGGACAAGAACACAATATCAACAAGCTAATTTGCGACGGGACAATTGATTTGATGCTCATGCAAAAAGATATTATTAACGAAAAGGATGAAACGCATTACGTCGAAGTTTTGCAAAAAGGCTTTTCCGTTGTTGTTCCACAGGGTGACAGTCTTTTTATTAAAAACAACATCGATTTTAGTGACTTGGCTAACCGCCAAATTTATTTGTGGAATGGCCACGATAATTTTCCTGCAATTGAAAGTCTGAAGTTTAGTTTACAAAGTAGTCCCTACGACATTAACTACCAAGAGGAAATTGACTCTTCGATTTTAATTGCATATGTCCGGGCAAAAATGGGAATTGGTATTGTCCCCAGCATTTTATACAACAAAGACGATACCGATCTGCGCTATATTCCTTTAAAGACGAATCAAAAACTGTCTTACGGCATTTTGTCGCTAGTCAGCTCAGAAAAAAGAGCTAACATTAACATAATTAATAAGTACATTGCACAAGCCATTAACATTTCCAAAACGCAGTGGTAAAGCAAAAAGGATTCGTCATCAAAACGAATCCTTTTTATAATCTTGCTATTTAGTTTTTATTGCTTCCAAGCAGCATCAAATTTTGACTTGCCTGTGTTAATTGCATTATTAACATTTTGTTTCTTTTGTGCAGCAGCGAAAATATTTTGCATAATTGGGTTTAATTGACCATATGCAGCTCCAGCATTTTTAACAACAGGAACACTGTAGAGGTTCTTCATTGCGTCTTCTAATTTAGCTGGTAACTTAATCTTCTTGTTGTCTTTGTATTCAGAAGATTCTGCAGCAGCATTATTAACTGGGATGTAACCAGTTGCGTTTGCCCATTTAAGTTGGCTAGTCTTTGAAACTAAGAACTTGATGTACATGAATGCAGCAGCCTTTTGATCAGCAGATGCGTGGTTAAACATGTAGATGTCAGTACCTTGTGACATAGTGTATTTGCCAGGACGTGGAGCAACATCGTAAGTAAACTTGTTACCTACACCTTGCTTAACAAAACCTTCACCAGCTGAAGTACCGATGTACATTGCAACTTTTTGGTTAGCGAATGGTCCTGATAGGTAGTGTTCTGAACCGGCTACTCTGAAGTAACCATCCTTGATACCATCAGCATAGTAGTTGATAACTTTCTTAGAAGTTGCACCAGCAAAATCAATCTTGCTTGAAAAGTCTACGCCTTCGTTCTTCATACCTAAAGTGTAGTAGTTTGATAATGAGTCAAAACCAGCACCAACAACTTTATGGTTACTCTTTTCATAAATTGTCTTAGCATCCTGCTTCAATTCTTCCATTGTAGCAGGAGCTTTCTTGATACCATATTTCTTAAACATGTCAGCATTGTAAGTTAATGTTTCAATTGACTTGTTAAATGGAATACCATATTGAGTTCCGTTAATCTTAGCACCATCTAAAAGAGCGGTCTTAATATCAGAAGCCTTAGCACTTCCCCAACCAACTTCTTTGTTGTTAATGTATGGTGTCATATCTACCAGCATCTTATTCTTGGCTGCAGTTTGTAGCCAATCAGGATAAGCTTGGGTAATTGTGGGCAAATTGTTTGGCGACTGCAAAGTTGAATTAATCTTAGCTTGCAAGTCAGTATATTGACCTTGGTTTTCTAACTTAACCTTGATCTTAGGATTATCCTTTTCGAATTCCTTTGTTAATTCCTTCAAGGTATCCTGTTGTACCCCAGTCATTCCGTGCCACAAAGTAATAGTGGTATTCTTCTTAACCTTAGTAATCTTAGATGAACTGCTAGATGATGATGACGAAGAAGAATTGCTTCCGCCATTAGAACAAGCCGCAGTACCTACTAATGTCAAACTAACTGCAAAAGCAGCAGCAAGCTTTTTACTTAACTTCATTTGGTAAACCTCCCAAAAATAAAAACTAAACAACAATTTTTTGATTAACTAAAGCGTAATAGTTTGATTGCGCTTCGGTAAAATCCGTTCTCCAAATGGGTTCTCTTCCAGCTCCGGATGCAATGTGTGCACCGGAATTAAGTTTGCTGGTTGAACCTCCTTAATAATTTCCTTGAGCTCTTTTTCATCTGCGTGACCGGAACAACGCAATCCTTTGAACTCAATCTTTTTATCTGACAAAGCTTGCAGGAAAGGCTGATAAGCCGGATCAAAATCGCCCAGCGGTTCAGCGTTTGAGTGGATGTATAATCCACCTTCCTGTAAGTCAGTATAATTACCAACTGCTTGCCAGAGGTATGCATGATCGTCGTTTAGCAGTTCCTGATAAGAAACTGCTAGTTCCGGTTGCAAATCTGCAAATTTCTCTTCCCCTGGCAAGTAATAGTAATCAAAGTCCTTGCCCAAGCTTTCCTTGAGCAAGTGCGCTCTTTGCGCATGCAAAACAACGCGGCGCGGTGAATCTGCAATAATACGTAAAAGTCGCTCAACATTAGTAGGATACGTATTAAATGTAATCTGCCGCTCAGGATTGTCTTTTTGCAATTCAACAAATTGAGCAGTCAGTTCATTTTCATTCTTCGGACCAGTGAATTCTTCACTTGATTGATCGTGTTTTTCTTCTGGCCAAGAAACACCGGTACCTTCAATAATTAGGGCATCACAGTTCTTGGCAGCTGCTAAAAACTCGCGCACCCAGTCGGGGTGATAACCGTGCAAGCGAATATCACCAGTGTAAGCAATTCGCTTATCTGGAGTAGTAATAATTAGACCTGTTGCACCATATGCATCATGGTCACTTGGCCAAACTTCAAGCGTAATATCACCTACCTGAATTGGCTTGCGGTACTCCGCTGCAATAATTGGTCGAACGTAACTTGCTTCATGACCAGCAGCTGGTAATAAAAAATTACCGTGTTCGTTTAAAGCTGGCATCATCTTGGCAGTAAGTGGGCCCGCATATAACGGAATCTCTGGTGCCAAGAAGTTCATTGCCTTACTGTGATCAAGGTGCAAGTGTGATATGTAGGCAGCAGCATGTTCCCAGCGTTCATGATCAATTAGTTTTCCAGTAAATTCAGGATCGTAAAAATTAGGGACATCACCAATCAACTGATTTGCAATCAATGTTTGATATTTTTCATCAGGCAAATCTAATTCTGGACGATATACTTCACCTAAATCAAACAAAACATGTGATTTGTTATAAGCTACTTCAATCATTGGACCGCCAATAGTCGTTAACCCATTATAAAAAGTGATCGTCGTTTTAGCCTTTGATGTCATTACGTACTACTCCCCTAATAATCTGTTTTCTAAAGATGAAATACAAAATTAAAATTGGTAAAACAGTTAGTGTTGCTGCTGCTAGTTGCAGTTGGGTTTCGCTACCAGCATCAGAAGCAAAAGCAGACAGACCATTGTTTAACAATCTCATCGTGTCTTCGTTGGTAACAAGTAATGGCCACAAAAATGAATTCCAACCTGAAATAAAACTCAACAAACCAACTGTAAAAAGACCACTCTTTGACATTGGTACCAAAATTTTCCAAATGTAATCCCAGTCGCTTGCCCCATCAATCATTGCCGCTTTGTAAATCGTGGTTGAAATTGAGCCAAAATAGCTTTGTAAATAGTACATGTAGAAAATCGAGGTTAGAAATGGTAAAACCAAACCAATATAGGTGTTGAGCAAGCCAAGATGAGCAATTGTATTGTAGTTAGTAAAAATAATTGCTTCACCTGGAACCATCAAAAGAGAAAGCATCACCATCTGGATGACCCCCTTCCCCTTGAAACGCAAGTTAACCATTGCAAAGGCACCAAGTAGTGAATTAAATAGACTAACTACAGTCGTAACTGTTGCCGTCAAAACTGTGTTAAAGAAGTAGCGACCGAATGGGGCTCTAGCAAAAACCTTTGCATAGTTAGACCACTCAAAATGGTGCGGAATTAATGTTGGTGGAATTGATGTTGTTTCCTGAAAGTTCATCAATCCGCCTAGTATCATGTAAATGAATGGAAAAACGGTGATGAAGGCAAAGATGAATAAGATAATATAACTGAAGACAACACCTAAACGAATCTTTTTCATTTAATTTTCTCCTATCTTCTTCATCATCTTACGTTGTAAGAATGTTGCAAATAAGATAATCAGGAACAAGACAACCGTCGCTGCCATTGCAACCCCTGGAGTACCTACTGTTTGGAATTTATTGTAAATGTAGAACACAGCAGTGGTTCCAGAATTACCAACACCAGCAGCACCATTAAATAGCGCATAGACTGATGTGTATATCTTGAAGGCACCAATGATATTCATTGTCAGCAAAAAGGCAATTGTTGGAACTAGTTGTGGCATTGTAATTCGCCAAAACTTGTCTTTGCCGCTAGCACCATACATATCGGCAATCGTGTAGAAGTTAGGATCAATGTTCCTAAGTGCACCCATCAGAATAACAATATTGAAGGCCAAAGAAGACCAAATACCGAAAATAATAATAGTTGTTAAAGACATTGCTGGGTCGTCAATCCAATCCGGTGCAGGCAAATGCACAGCCCGCAACAAAAAGTTCAACATCCCATAATCGCCGTTGAAAATGTAACGAAAGACAATTCCGATTGCAATCGTTGACGTTACATATGGCATGAAAAAGGTGGTCTCAAACAATGCCTTATGTTTAACTTTGTCAAAAATAATCCAAGCTAGCATAATTGAAATTGCTAGACCAACCGGTACCGAAATCACGGCATAGAGTAAGGTGTTTTTAATTGCCAACCAAAACTCGGGATCATTAAAAATGTACTTATAATTATTGAATCCCGTCCAAGTTAAATCGATTAATGATCCACTTTGGAAACTCATACCAAAGGCACGTAAAATAGGATAAATACTGAATAAAGTTACAAAGATAATTGTTGGTGCTAAATACAGCCACGCTTTTTTCTGATTGGTCTTCATTAGTAAACCCGCTCCCCATCAGGTGTAAATAGAAATACACGATCAAGTCTCATCTTAAGGTTAACTTGATCACCATGATTAACTGGTACTTCAAGACTAATCAAAGAACGCGCTTGAGAGTCATCATGTGTAAATTTCAGTATACGTTCTCGACCAATTAATTCGACATCATCAACTTTCACGTTAAGGATACCGTCTGAAGCAGGAACAATGTTCTCAGGGCGAACGGATAATAAATATTCGCCATTAGGAATTGAGCGTTTAAAGCGTGATTCATCTAAATCGGCTAACTTGATAGTGAAGTCAGTTCCCTGCAATTCATCATCGGTCTTTGTTACCTTAAAGTTGTCAATTACGGGGTTACCAACAAAGTTAGCAACAAAATAATTATTAGGCTCTAAATAGAAGTTTTCACCCAAGTCATCTTGTTGAATAACTCCATCATTAAATAAAATAATTTTATCACCAATTGATAAGGCTTCTTCTTGGTCGTGAGTAACAAATAAGGTTGTAATACCAACAGATTTAACCAAAGAACGAATTTCTTCACGAATCTTCAATCTCAATCTGGCATCAAGGTTACTCAAAGGCTCATCCATCAGAAGAATCTTAGGTTCTTGAACTAACGCACGCGCAATCGCTACTCGCTGTTGCTGTCCACCAGATAAATTACCAGGCTTTTGATCAGCTAATTCAGTAATCTGCGTTAATTCCATATACTTTTCGGCAATTTTTTGCGCCTCAGGTTTAGACTTTTTGTTTTTGCCTACTATTAAAGGAAACATTACGTTTTGCAAGACTGTCATATGAGGATACAATGCGTAGTTTTGAAAAACGTAACCAATATGTCGGTCCTTAGGCTCGACATTTACTACTGACTTCCCGTCAAAAAGAATTTCACCTGAAGTTGGATTAAGCAAACCTGCTAAAATATTCAGAATGGTTGTCTTCCCACAGCCAGAAGGTCCTAAGAGACAAACCAAATCACCTTTTTTAACAGAAAAGCTGACGTTTTTGATTGCTTCATGTCCATTATCGTAAACTTTTCTGAGATTTTTCACTTCAACGAATTTGTTGTTATCCATTAATCTGCACCACTATATCTTGTATTGCTTAAAGTTTTTCTTCACTAATTTTATGATAAAAACCAGCTGAATACAACCGGTTTTATCTAATAAAAATTCGTACTTCGATTAAAAAACACTTGCTTTTTCTTTCAATATTCGTTTGTGTAGTCAAAATCACAAATTATTGACGCATATTTATTCGTAATGTTCCACTTTTGCTAATCTATCATTTCATTCCAATTGCTAACTAAACTTGCCAAGTCAACTTTGAAGCAATTTTCCATAAAGTGCTTTTTTAATCCGAATATTAATTTTATCTTTTTTCACCTAATTCAGTTAATTAGGTATTTATATATATAAAATAAATTAAGAATAATATCATCTTTGACTGCATACAAAAAGCACACTCCCATGACTGTCGTTAGGAATGTGCTTTTAGATCATGCATTCATAAAATGCACTCAATAAACCCACTACAATATTTCATTCTATAGCTTACTAATAACTACAAAATAATCTGCTTGTCTACAATGTTATTGAAAATATAATTTTGCATTTGCAATTTAATTAGTATGAACTATTAAATGAAGTTTAACTTACTCAATTCGGCATCATGCTGCTAAGCAGCCAAATAAGAAAATAAAGTTAGAAATCATTTTTTCCCTTCTTTCTATGAAACCTATAAGTTTTAAAGAATACATATATTCATCATTTATTCATAAAGTGATGATAATATATCCCTTACAATTAAATAATAGTACTAACTAAAGATTAGTTTAGTGAATTGTTGGCTTATTTCACATTAACCTTATTCAGATAAGCCATTGAAAGGGGTAACTTGCAGTGAAATCTTTCGGGGAAACAATAAAAGAGATCAGAACGGCGCGCGGTATTACCCAATCTGAGTTAGCTGGCTCTTTAATTAATCGAACCACGCTCTCTAAAATCGAAAATTCATTTGAAGAACCTTCTTATGAAAATGCAACAAAATTGATCAAACGATTGGGCATCACCCAAATTGAATTTGATTACATAAGAAACGATTATCAGTTTAATGCCAAAGAACAAATTATTTTTGATCTTTTCAATATTGCCTATAATTCTGAAGTTAATAAAATAGCTTCTTTGCTTAACCGCTGTGAGCAATTTCCTAATGATCAGGAGATTCAAAAAATCAAAGTCATTCTAAAAGCATTTAATGCAAGCAGTTTACGCGAAGCACGTAGCTTAGTCATACCACTTTGGAAAACCCAGGTGTCCAAAACTGACAACTGGAATGTTCTTGATCTCTATTTACTTAACATGATTTTCTTCGTTTTTGACGATGACACAATGATTGGTATTTCAAATCGTGCTATTAAAACAATTGAAGAAAAATATCCATTTTTAAAATCGCTAGAAACCAATTTTGTTCTTAACAAAGCAGCCATATTGATGAACAGACAGAACTTTGATGATGCTGCAATGATATTAGTTAAAGCAATTACCTTGGCCAAAGCAACCTTTCGCTATGATAAATTACTAATGGCTAAAGGGCGACTCGCAATTTGCCAAAAAGAGAAAAAAGAAGCACTTTATTGTTTAAAAGTGCTTAAAGAGATTGAAGCAGACGATGTCTATAATGGATTGAAAAATGAAATTGAGCAGTTTGATTCCCGCTTGTCTTAACGCGATTACAACAGACAAGACTAAAGACCGCTAATTTATTTAAGCAGTCTCTAGAAGGGTATATTTTTATTGTTTTTACAAAATAGAATTATATTTAGGAAAGCCGACTTTAATTTATCTAACTTTCCCCGTTGCCTATGCTAATCATCCTCCTTTACTCTAAATTCTAAGAGGGTGAATCACTACCATTTAAAAATGTTCCATTATTTCACATTTTGTGCGAAAAAAGCTTACTACATAATTAGTAGTAAGCTTTTTGATTTTCACTTTTAACTTGTATTTCGCGGTTAACCTTTGCGCGTCCATTTTGATAATTGAACGAAAAACCAGGTTGAACATTGAACAAATAAACATTAAAGTCGAGTGTGCCGTCAGTTGAAACAGCCTGCAGGTTGATTCCTCGTGCCATTAGCTCCTCGCCACGAAATATTGGCGTAGCCTGATAGATAACTCGTTTATTTTCTCTTAGTGCTTTTCGCACCTTACTTTCAAAAATAGTTTGTACCCTTTGGTTTGAATAGGCCGACTGCGTAAATAAATTTTTAGGATTATTCTGGTCACCGGAAAGATTACGAGGGTTGAAATTACCTGCTTGATCGATTCCCGCAGAAACAGAATACGCAATTAGGTGTCCACGGTTATAAATTTGCGTCCCATTGCGTCGATTGTAGTGCCAAGCTGTCGGTTGAACATATTGCTGAACTCGTAAACTATCATTAGCAACATTTCTTTTTTCCAAAAAGGCAGTGTTTGAGTGAGAAGTCCGATTTAAACTATCCAAGTTTGCATAAATAACGCGGTTAACGCGCCATGCATTTTTAATTAGCGTTGACTTATCATTATTCACTGTAATGTATGCTTCATCGCCACTCTTAAAATCAAGCTTAGCTAATTTAGCGTAATCTTCCTGTGATAAGCCACCGTACACTTTGGCAGCTGGCTTAGCCTGGTCAATTTTGTTTTTCTTAGCTGGTTCATTGCGTCCAATTCGTTCGATTGCTTGATGTCCACTAGGATCTGAGCCACCTTTGGTTGAAACAAACCACAACAAAAAAAGAATGATAATGACAATTGCCCAAAAATCACTACCACTAGTTTTTTTGCTTTGCCGTCTTCGCTTGCGAGCCATTTAGTCAGTCCCTTACTTAAATAATAACTAAGTATAGCCAATCGAACTGCCGTTTGCAACAAAGGTAAATAAAAAAAGCAAAGATTGCTCTCTCTGCTTTTTACTTTAAGACCTAGCCCATTCATCAAGCATATTTAAGAAGTAACTTTCGGATAGTCGCTTAATCTTACTACCATCCTTATTGTATTCCTGAGCTTTCTGCCATGCCACATTGTTTTTACTGAAAAAGTGATCATCATCAATAATCAAATAATTGGTTTCTGGAGTAACAATGGTTTGGGCTTGGCCACCCATGTTATTAACCATTAAAGCTGCTTCATCATTATCCATGCCAATTCCATCTGCAAATGTGATCAGCTTATTACTAATCGGATTGCGAAAGCCCAGTTCCCAAGCCTCAAGTTCTGCTTCAAGTAAGTCCACGTTTTTGATTTTGCCTTGCGCCTCTACCAAAAGCTCATCGGTAAAATGATCGCGAAAATCATCGTAAACCTTTTTGGTATCGATTGAATCAGCCAAGCCATGATGCTGCTCTTCCTCTGCAATCCCAGCACGCTGAATACAATCCAGCAACCGGTTATGCTGGAACGGATAGTACGCACGTGCAAGTCGCAAAACATCAACATAATCATTATTTAATGCTGGTAAATGGAATTTTTCCGTCAAATCATATAAAAAGTTCAAGTCAAAGTTAACGTTATAGCCAATAATAATATTATCGCCAATAAATTGACGAAATTCAGTCATCGCTTCTTTAACAGGCACACCTTCGCTAAGTAAAAGCTCGGTAGTAATGCCGTTTAATTTAGTTATAAAGGCAGGAACCTTATTTGATCTTGGGTAAACGACTAGTTTACTAAATTCTGCAACAATTTCGTTATTGCGCACCTTGACCGCACCCAGCTCAGTCACATGGTCACGATAGGGATTAAGTCCAGTTGTTTCAATATCAAGCATTGTGTAATCAGAAATAAAGCATGGTTTTTCTTCACCTTTCGCACGCAATTTATCCTGAGAACCCGTGACGTGCAAAGCGCCATTTTTGACATAAATACTCATGCAATCTTCCTAATCTGTAACTAAAGCCTGCAATAAACTTGCAGTATCCGCATTTACGGCTGCACTTCTATCTTGAATGTCCAGCGGTAACATTTCTTGTTGATAATCTGCCGCTACGTAAGTCCATTGTGGGAATTGTTGAACCAGTCTGATGATTGGCTCAAATAATTGAGGGCTCGTTTCATCAACACCAAGCTCCAAAAAGACCACTTTTTCCTCTTCGTTCCCAGTTAAAAACCAGCGAAAACGAGTGTTAGCGTCTGTATCTGGGTAAAAGTGCTCGTTTAATGGCATATGAATCTCCATTGGTTGACCACACTGCTCACACTTCGGGACTAGCTTAGTTATGTCTTGATCACCTTGGTGGGCTATCAGTATTTGCTGGACAACTTCTTGGTCACTTTTAGCACCATGATTAACGCCACTTGAACACTGCATCATCGTCCAGTCACCAAACGCATTGAAGATTCGATTTTTATTGAAATCAGCTTGTTCAAAAAAATGTCCAAAAGTTGAGGTAGCAATAAAAAACTTTTTTTCGCCAATTAATTCACGCAGTTTTTTCATTGCTGGACTTGGAACATAATTAAGTGAATATTTTTCAATTAATTGACTCCAAAATAACCATTGTTCAGCCCAGGAATCAAACTTGTGATCAAGAGCAGCCCCAATTGAATTCATATGATATTTACTAGCAACTTCCGGAAAATCTTGCTCAAAATTTTCTGTTCCCAGTAAATCAAGTCCTTCATTTTTTGCCATTTTATTGCCTGCAGTGACAATCACAACATCCGCATTGTTAAGCAATTGCTGTGCTTTATTCAGATTTTCCATTAATTACTCTTTCTTATTTTCGGTCATACCCCGTGAAAGAGACATGACCATCTTCAAAATCAGCTAAAAAGATATCACTAGGATCATTAAAGCCAGCTTTTTTCACTTCTTCTTTCAGCCAGTTTTCATCCTCATCAATAGATTCAAGCACATCTTGATTGATTTGACCATCATTTATTAAAGGAAAACGAACATTTTTCTCATCTGTTTTAATTACAGTCAATTGCCCATTCTTTTCAAAAATACAATTCTTTACTTTATCAACAGAATAGATTCCCTGACTACGTAATTTAAACATTAATTCATTGGCAGAAATACCAGCTTTTAAGCAATTTTTTACTAAAACTTGTCCGTCCTTGATGATCTGAATCGGCTTACCGTCAATTAAGCTGCGAATAAAATTGCTGTGCTCACGCGCAAACTTCAAAATAAAGACCACTAATGTCCAAACAATTAGTACTAGTAAAAACTGCAAAACTGAAATGCTGGAATTATAGATCACGCCACCGATAATCCCACCAAGAACATAGTTCTGGAGTTGATCAAGAGCAGTGGTTGGAGCAATATTGGTTTTACCAAAAACATTTATTTGAAAAATTAAAGTTAACACACCTAAAACGAATTTAATAAAGAGCTGTGTATAGTCCATCTCAATCTCCTCCTAATTCTTTATATCAACTTGATGATTAATTACATGCGCTTGTTTCAAAGAATAAGTGTTATTGTCATCATTTAGTTCTAACTGATAATCAATATCTTTTGAGTTAATCCGTACTATCAAGCCGTCTTGAAGTGTCGTCGAACTTACCAAAACATCACTATTAGACACCCCAAAATCCTTGGCAACAGACTTAATAAACGGTGTAATTTGCTCTGATTGAGACTTAACTAGGTTGGTTTGAACGTATTTTTCATATTGTGTGCCACCAAATAACAGCAAGAACAATAACGCGATAATACCTAAATCACGGTAGCGGGTGTTAAATCGGTGCCGCAAATAGAGGACGGTAAAAGCAATCATAGCAACCGCTGCAACTGCAATTAGAATATACAAAATTGTTTTGTTAGTATTTTGATTCTGCTCAATATACTTAAGTGTATAAAAAGTCATAACATTCCCACCTTTTTAAAAAATAGCAGCTACCCAAAAGCCAGCAAGTAGTTGCGCTATAACTTCGTTTATGGCTTTATAATCAGCTTTTTCACTAGCTAGCTGAGCAAATAAAGCCACCTAATTTAAGTATAGCAAAGACTCATCAGAAGTGATTGATTCAAGCTTGCTAGGTAAATTTAGCTCCAAAAGCATACTCTATTTCTTTTTGTCCTGTTTTGCTTTAACTCGTTATAGGCTAAAATAGAAATTGATTAATAAAAAGTAAGGAGAAAAACATGAAAACTGGATCCAAAATTATTACTTTAGACAACGGTTACCATCTTTGGACTAACACCCAAGGACAAGGCGACATTCATTTACTTTGCTTGCACGGCGGCCCTGGCGGTAACCATGAATATTGGGAAGATACTGCTGATCAACTTAAAAAGCAAGGTCTAGACGTTCAAGTAACAATGTATGACCAACTGGGATCACTTTATTCAGATCAACCTGACTACTCCGATCCCGAAATCGCTAAAAAATACTTGACTTATGAATATTTCTTAGACGAAGTTGATGAAGTTCGTGAAAAGCTCGGCTTAGACAACTTTTATCTAATCGGCCAAAGTTGGGGCGGTCTTCTTGTTCAAGAATATGCTGTCAAATACGGCAACCACTTAAAAGGCGCAATTATTTCTTCTATGGTTGACGAAATCGATGAATACGTTGCTTCTGTTAATCGCCGTCGTCAACAAGTTTTGCCACAAACTGAAATTGATTTCATGCACGAATGTGAAGAAAAAAATGACTACGACAACGCTCGTTATCAAGAAGACGTCAACATTTTAAACATCAATTTTGTTGATCGTAAGCAGCCTTCTAAGCTCTACCACTTAAATGATATTGGCGGAAGCGCAGTATATAATGCTTTTCAAGGTGACAATGAGTTTGTTATCACTGGTAAATTAAAGGACTGGCACTTTAGAGACCAATTGAAGAAGATCACTGTCCCAACCTTATTAACTTTTGGCGAAGAAGAAACAATGCCAATCTCAACTGCTAAAACTATGCAAAAAGAGATTCCAAACTCACGTCTAGTAACAACTCCAGATGGTGGACACCACCACATGGTTGATAATCCAGATGTTTACTACAAGCATTTGGCTGATTTCATTCGTGAAGTAGAAAACGGCACTTTTAAAGGTGAATAACTAGTAAAAATCAAGTAGAGTTCTACTTGATTTTTATTTTGACTATTAAGTCACATACACTATTTATTCTATACTCTTGTATATCAATTTAGTCTTAACTGATAAGTCATTTTCTAACTGATTTCTTAATAATGGTGGTAAGATGAACATGAAAATAGTAACTGTTAAATAACAAGGAGCTGATAAAATGAGGTATTTTATAGCGGCTATGCTTATCATCAGTGGGTGTGCCTTTATTTTCGACTTGTGTTTTAGCCTTTACTTAACATTTAGTCAACATATTAAGCAAGAAAAATATCCTCGCTTTCAGCGTAAATTCAATACATTGCTTCTTTTAATCCCTGCAATGAATGAATATTCGACATTGAAGCGAGATATGCCAGGATTGCTTACATTACACGATAAATGCAAAGACTTTATTGACTTAAAACTAGTTTTTATAGACGATGCTTCTAGCGATGGCACTACAGAATTGCTTGATGAATGGTCACAATCTAACCCTGAAAATCTCTACATTATCCATCGTATTAAGCCTAATGCACAGCAAGGTAAAGGACCGGCGCTGCAAGACGCAATTAATCATCTGCTTAAAATGAATTTTCCTGTAAAACAAACATTAGTTGGAATTATTGATGCAGATAGTCATTTTGATAGTAACTATTTAAACAAAGTAGTTAATGCCTTTGAAAATTCAAATTATGACTTGGTTCAAACACGCGTAGATGTCTATAACACCGTCGACAATCTGACGATTATGCAAAATTTTGAATTATCCATTTACAACGGTTTGTTGCAAATGGCCCGTACTAATTGGGGCACGGCTCTCGCATCTGGCAATGGACAATTTGTTACATTAACCATGGCGGAAAAAGTGGGTTGGTCCTCTTCTCTACTTGAAGATTGTGAGTTTTCACTAAAAGGACTGTTAAGAGGTTATTATGGCACCTTCTTAAATACCGTTGCAATTAGACAAGAAGGTATCACTAATCTTGGCAAGCTAATCCGGCAACGCACAAGATGGTGTCAAGGTGGTCTGCAATGCCTAAAAATCTATGGTGGAAAAATTATCAAATCTGACCGGATGTCAGCTGGAGTTAAGGCCTTTATCCTATTATTTTTATTAGTGCCTTATATATCAGTTATCGTGGTTCCATCATCAATCGTGTCTGTTATAACGTTGATTGCTTATGCCAGATTCAATTTGGGGGCAAGCTTAGCGATTATCCTGACTCTATTATTAACTGAATACACTATTAATGGTTTAATGATTAAAAAACAGTGGTTTGAAACTGGTTTTAGTACCGTTAACAACCCAATTGAGATTTTAAGAATCATTTTTAGTTTTGGTGTTTACCGCTGGTTATTATCATTTATCCCCTACCGATCAATTGGTAGAGAATTAATCGGCAATAATTCTTGGACCAAAACTAGTCATACTTAGACTTTATTTTAGCAAAATAAAAGCGCGCTCTATCTGGCGCGTTTTTTCTTTATGTAATTATACTATGTCTTGGACCAATTCAATTAATTGGAGAAAGGGCTTTTTGCTTCTAATTATCGTCTATTTAACAGCTACCTAAAACCTTAAATACATGAAAGCACAGCACTAGCTATCAGTATATTAACAGAGCGCCGCAAGCTTGACTTCCATATAAAATAGTATATATATACTGAACCCAACAAAAAACCACTTAGGGAGCGTAATAATGCACAACAGATTAGCAGAATTTAGACATTTAGCCGGAAAATTTAGCCACAGTAACTGGTGTATCAGTAGCTTATATTAGAAAGATAGAAAGTAATAAGTCTAAAACCAATGTAACCATTAACATTGCATACAAATTAGCAAAGTATTTTAATACAGATATTGAAACACTATTTGATTTAGATCTTGACAAATATCAATAAAAACAGCCCTAATCGCATTGATTTAACAACCATCTAAAACAGGGACGGTTGCAGCGATTCAAATTTGAACGTTCTAATCATCATTGATTTAACAACCATCTAAAACGCGAAGGAAATAAGGTTATCTATGCTTCAAGTTCTAATCATCATTGATTTAACAACCATCTAAAACAGACGAAATAGTGCCAGTTAAACAATGCCTGTTCTAATCATCATTGATTTAACAACCATCTAAAACTATCTGGTGCTACAACGTTTACGTTGTAAAGTTCTAATCATCATTGATTTAACAACCATCTAAAACTTTAGCGCTTTTTTTAGCACTCTCTGTAGTGTTCTAATCATCATTGATTTAACAACCAGCTAAAACCCTTAATTAAGGCTCTATCAAAATCAACATGTTCTAATCATCATTGATTTAACAACCAGCTAAAACAGTGCGTCAAGAACCTTATTAAGACCTTTTGTTCTAATCATCATTGATTTAACAACCAGCTAAAACATGATAGAAGTTTAAATAGACCATTACTGTGTTCTAATCATCATTGATTTAACAACCAGCTAAAACTCAACTTTTTACGCACAACTCTGATATGTAGTTCTAATCATCATTGATTTAACAACCAGCTAAAACCGTACTTTAGTTCTGTTAGTTACTGTATTGGTTCTAATCATCATTGATTTAACAACCAGCTAAAACCGATTTTTTATAATCAAATTTTAATATAGCAGTTAGTACCAATCGACTAGATCTTGATCTACATAATAACAAGTAATGTTTTTAGATATTTTCAAATTTTGAGGATTAGTAAATTCAAGAAAAATCACACTTGAATTGACTTCCATAGCAAGATTAGCTACCTCTTGCCATTCCTGCTCATCAAAATAATGCGCTACATTACAAAATACAGGAATTGTCCCCAAATCATAATTTTGATGAATTTTTAGAACAGTTTCTATTATAGCATATGGATTAGTTAATATACTCCTATCAAAATGAATTTCCAACAACTTTAATAGCTTTTTCAAATCTTCGTTAAAGTCAATGTCTATAGGAAGATTTTCTAGTAAAAGTGAATCATGCAATACGGTCTCTAGGTTGTAATAAGCTTTAAAGACTTTATTTCTGTTTTCTTCGTCTATAGTCTTTACATAATTATTAACTACAAAAGTTAAATATCTTTTTGAAATGTTCTCACTGAGCAATGGGTCTCCCACAAAATCAAAAGTTTTAGTTATTTCTAGAGAATTAAAGTCTCCATCGCTACAAAGCAGCAAATTGTTTTCTCCTTTAAATCCCTGAACTAAATCACGATATGCAATTGGACTTTGTAAAGTAATAACTGTTACTCCTGAATCTGGTAAAGTCCACTTTTTGTGTGTCAAATATGACAGAATCATAGAATCACCGTCCGATCAGAAGTATTGCGTACGTCTTCGACGGGCTTTCCAACTAAGAAACGCATATCATTATATTGTTTCTCTGTTACCATTAGTGATTGAACCAGTCCACCATGAGGCAAGAAATTTTCAACCCGCTTTTCTAAGAATTTTGCAGTCTGTCTAGTTACACAAACTCTTACATAAACAGAAAACTGTACCATTACGAAACCTTCATTAATTAGCTTCTTACGAAACTGACGGTACTCTTTTCTTTCTTGAGCAGTTTCAGTTGGTAAGTCAAACATTATCATTAAGCGCATTATTCGGTACCTCATTAGTTAAACTCATCTCCATTTCTGGCAAGGCATTATTTTCATTATCACTTAGAAACTTCAAACATTCTCTTACATATGTTGTAATTGCATTAGTTAGAAGAGTTTTCTTACCATTAAAAATAATTTCTAAGCTTAAAAGTTCGACTAAACCATATTTTATATCCGGCGTTAATTCCTGAATCTTTTCGTGTGCCTTTACCCAATAATCGACAAACGGGCGAAAAGGTTCCATTAAGTCTGAAGCTAAATTAAATTGATTCTCATTTGAGCAATGATGAATGCCAAAGTAAGACAAATAACCATTTACAGCAATTTCTCGTGTAAAACTTGAAAGTAAAATAGCATAGCCATAATCTAAAGCCGCGTTTACCGCACTAGTATCTCGTCTAACAAAGTCTTTATTAAATAAAAGCATGAAATATTTACGTGCAGAACTTGCCTCGCGATTGGTCACGTCATTTAGTTCCAACTTATCTAACTCAGCTTGAACAGTATCTGTCTTTAAATGATAATTGCTCAAAACAGCAATTTGATTTTTAATTTTGGTGCTAACAATTTTAGTCCACAATAATTCTTTTTGACTTTGATGCCAATTAAACTGTAGTTTTAGTTTATTAGCATTACGTGCCCCAGGGTAATAATCAACCGTTTCGGTAACAGGATTAAACTTTTCATCAACAAAAACTACTTTAGTTTGATTTTGAGCCAATTTACTAATTAATGCACTGGTAATCACTGCCTGCGTTGTTGAAACAAGTAACAGATTAATATCTTCAATTGGAATTTGGTTAATGCCATCACGCGTTTGCACAATCATCATATTCATTGAGTAGGTTAGCTTGGCATGTTGTGTGATAATGACTGATCTCCATCCCATAAAATTCTCCTTGTATTTTCTAAAATAAATGTTAAAATAAAATTGTTGGGTAGCTCCCAGCAACTAATCATTATTGATTTAACAACCAGATTTAAAATCAAACGACATATCATTTAAGATATGAAGTTTCAACGCGGTATTATTACCGTCCTGCCTCAGCTCTATAGCGGAGGTTTTTTTGTACATAAAAATAGAGAGCCAGATTTCATCGGCTCTCTATTTTGCTCTACAAATCTGTTATTTTTACTCTTTTTTCAAACAAGCCAGTTGGCGACTGAAAAATTAATATAGCATTAGACGATAAAGTTATTCCACTTGGTGATTGCATTTTTCCGAATTGTGTTTTAATTCCTAAGTTCTTCAAATCGGAAGCAACCGGGTTATCATGTAGACCATTTAAAATATTACTTAGAGTTTGCTTCTTATCTTTAGCTGTCAAGTTAATAAATTTTGCTCTACCTTCATGTAACCCTGCTCTAAAGTTATTTGTATCAAATAATGGCAAATATGCATCAACCTTCGACAAAATCTCGTCATAAGCACTCACTAAGCGTTGATCTTCATTATCTTCTTTTAGATCCATATTATCAGTGACTGTCCTCATAGTCTCTTGTGACAAGGTAAGTTGTTTCGCATTAACTTGGTAGCTAACTGAATTAAGCATGAACTTTTTATCACCATCTACTATAACTTGCTTAAAGTGAACGTGGTCTTTTATTATTCTGAATCCTTTAATGCCTCGTTTGGGTTTCCCATTTTTATCAAACATAATTAATTGCTCGAGAACTTGGTGTAGCTTATCATTATAATTACCCTGTCTCTTAGCTTGTTGTAATTTAGCTAAGAACCGCATTGGAACGCCTACTACTCTATAAGTGTCCCCTTTAGATTGTTCAATTTTAACAATTACTAGATAAGCATCCGCATTTCCACTATAGCCACCATAAATTGCCGTATCAAGGTCTTTACCTTTAGGAATCAACTTTCGGGTCTTTGCTGTATCGCGCTCCCCCCGTGGATAAACAGTCATATTAAAGAGTCCACTATTTTCAGTAGTAGTTTCGCGCGAAACCAACATATACTTGTAGTTATAAACCTTACGTAGTTTATCAAAAATATCGGGATGTTTAAGAAAGACCACTCTATTACTATTATTCTCTAAAATTTCTTCTGGAGCTTTACGCTGCTTATTATCCTTTTGTAGTATTGGCCACATAAATGTAAACCCTTTAAAGTGATCAATAACTTCTTTTTGCAAATCAGGATTTTGACTAAACTTTTTATACTTCCCATAGACAAAAAATGGGCGGTACTTAGGATAAACCTGATATAAAAAGTTACCGCAGATAATTGACAAGTAAGCATCAATCGCGTGATGATAGTCGTTAACTTCACGGCTCTTGTAAAGGCCTAGCCGCTTACGCAAAGCCGAATTGTCTCCAGCTTTAACCGTAATAATCTCAGAGTCAGGATATTTATTTTGTAAAATAACTGATACCAACTTGACGATTTGGCTAGTTTCTACTAGTTGTCTATTAATAAATCCAGCCTTTTGATACTTGGTTAAGCTATCAGGATTTAATAATAAATTATTCAACTTATACTTGCTTATAATGCCAGCTTTTCGCCACCTCTTCCACATCTCACCAACCGTAATTTGCAAGTCAGAAACTTGGTTATTTGCGAATCTTTTGTAAGGAACGTCGTCTGACTTTTCTGCATTTAATGGTGTTGCTGTTAATACACGATTGTCTAATGAATCGTCTTTAACAAATGACTGTGGCAAAATATGATCAATTTGATAGCCAAAAGATATTTCGTCAATATTGATTTTTTTACCTGTATATGCATCACGTCCTGCTTGCATAAAATATAGAAAATACTTATCTTGCAAAAGCTTTCGACTGGTCATTGCATTTTTTAGATTATTAGTTAAATCCTGATCAACAAGGTCTTTAGCAGTGTCCTGATACATCTTTAATAGCTGGTTACCCCTGATTTGTGACAATTTAGGATTCTGGTCTGGGCTGCGAGTAAATTCAATTGCAAATTGAGACGGAGCCTTTCCTGCAGCTTTAACAACATCTTCGACCACTTTAACTACCTGTCTGATTGCTTTTTTATTGGCAGGAGAAGTGTAAGCGTCAGCCAGAATTTCTTCTACACCGTTTTTCTCTGTGATACTCTGATTTTCTTTTTCTATAGCATCCTTAAAGTCTGGTTCGGTGATAATTTGCATAAAGTTCTTTTGACTATCCCAAAGCTGTTCCATAACATTTTGGCCATTTTGATCATGTAAACCAACTAACAGCTTTTTCGAAAGTCTACCCCAGCCCTGCAAGCGCCAAGTTGATAACGCCTTAAATTGATCTTGAGATAACCAATTAATCTCACGTAATTTTTCTTGAAATATCTTTTTATCTTCAAAGATCGAAGAATATTCAATTATCTTCTCAAAGTCCGCGTTATATTTAGGATCGTCCAATTGGCTTTGAAATACATGTAAGTTCTTTAAGTGGTAGTAACTAGACAAGCTAGAATTAAACTTTGTCGGATCTGCTAAACCTTTTATTTCCACATTTAACAGTTTTTCATTTTGCTTCAAGTAGTTGACTAGCATTTTAGCTGTAACGGTTTTTTTCTCCTTAAATAAGTTGTTAAAAATATCTTGCTTAAGACTTACGCTTATTTTCTTTCCATTAATTCTAAGATTATTTAACTCATTTAAGACTTCAAATCGTTGATAAAGTAAACTATTTGAAGGTAAAACGTCTTCACCTAAAAGATAGGTGTCTTTAATAGTCATTCGCTTAATAAAACGGTTAGCTGATTCTTGTCGATCTATTTTTTGCTCAAAATTCCAAGGCGTAATTTGTCCAGGTTCTTTTCTTACCATCCAGGCAAAATTCTTACCAGAAGTTTTCTCTTGATCCTGTGCAGTAACCATCGGGCCAACATAATACGGTACTCTAAATCTAACTAGTTCATCTAATTTGTATGGCGCCTGCTTTCGATGCTCTTCAACAGGATTCTCAGTAGCTAGAAACGGATAGTACTGACTTTGGTTATCAATAATCTTATCTAACTCAATTTGATGCAGCTGAAATGGGATAACGCCGTTACTGTTAGTGCGCTGCTTAGGCATAAAACTATCAGCTTCAATTTCTTGTAAAATTTGACTAGCTGCCTTGGAATCATCAAGATTTTCTTTAACTACTTTATAAAAATCTTCTTTAGTTAAAGCACCATCTTGACCAAATTTAGCCTTAGCCTCTAATAAGTGACCATGACGATTATTAACATACAAGTCATAACCAAGCCGTAATGTTTTAGCCTTCTGACGATCTGCTTGACCATTAATCACTGCTTTTAGTAATTCATAATGATCTCCATGCTTTTTGTACTTGTTTACCATTGATGCAGATAAACTCTCACCTTCATCAACAATAGTACTCAATATAATTGAACTAAATAGCTTCTTAATTTCCGCAATAATAGTTTGGTCATCTTCATTTAGTTCTGACAATAACGCATCCAATTTGTCGTCTGCATCCGCATCACTAAGTTTAAATTCCCATCTTGCTTTATTGCTTTTATCAATTTCTTTAGCCAAGATAGTTTCAAATTGTGTTTTATAACCCATAATGGCATTAGCAATCTGTTTAGCTACTTTTTTTGCGCTTTTATCGGTAGAGGTTGGTAACAATAACGCGATTTTTTTGACTTTATCCTTTTTATAAGTCGTTTTGTCTGGATCCTTACCCCTTATTACCTCTTCAACAGCATGTGCATTTTTTAAGTTTAACTCCAGCTTTTCGCAGTCTTCATCAGCTTTATTATTAAAAGCCTCATTAATCGAATTTAATACTGACGCTACATCTATTTTAGAAGCTTCAAAGCTTTTTACAGGAGTATCCTGCAAAAAATTGCCACGGTATTTAACAATGTGGTGCATCGCCAAGAAAATCTCACGTAAATCAAATTTGCGGTTTTCTGTCATTAAGGCTTGACGCAGATGATAAATCGTCGGATATTTAATCGTCGGATGTTTCTGGTAAAACTTTGCATCTTCTTTGGCAGTTGGAAAAACAATTGCGGCGTATTTTTGCCGGTCTTTATCAAGGGGGGAAACCCATGATTGATGAAGACGAACAAAAAATGCTGGATCAACTTCAGCCATTGGCTCTGCAAAAATCTCTTCTAGCAATCCTAAACGCCATTTTCTTCGCTTAAGGCGACGGCGTGTAGTTCTAAAGCCGCGACGATCTGCGGCTGAATGTCCTTCTTCAAATAAATGTGAACCGATAGCGGTTTTACCACGTAACTTTAAAAGATTATTTTTCTTGTCGGCTGCAGCCCAACCACATGAGTTTGTCCCGATATCGAGACCTAATATATAGTCATCCTTTTTTTGACTCATTTTCCTTCTCCTAATGACTTTTTAATTACTATAATCATACACTTAAAAAGAAATATAATCTCTACTTTTTTAGTATACGAAAAATGATGGCTTAACTAGCCATCATTTAGCAAAAGTACTTATTTCGATTTTTCTTTAATTGTTTCTGCCGATTTTGCCAGCAGTTTTTCTTCTTCATCAGTTAAAGCCAATTGGACTTGTTGAACTATGCCATCCCTACCAACGATTGCTGGGTATGATAAGTAAGTACCGTATTTCTCCTGGTAATTTGAAACTGGAAGCTCTGTGCGTGCGTCACTTTCAATTGTTTCAACTAATCTAGTAACTGCTGCTGCAATCCCATAATTGGTGTATTGCTTACCCTTATAAACAGTTTGACCGCCAAACTTAATTTCATCATTTAGGTCTTCAAGCTTCCACGGCTTGTCTTTAACCAACTCCGTAATTGGTTGCTCCAAAACTTTAACAGTTGACCAAGCAGTAAATTGCGAGTTGCCGTGTTCACCTAAGTTAAAGCCTTCAACTGAACGAGGATCAACGTTCAAACGCGAGCCAACAGCTCTTTTCATTCTTGAGGTATCGAGAAGTGTACCCGTTCCAATGACATGCTTTTTAGGTAAACCAGTCAATTCTTGATACATATTAGTAATTGCATCAACAGGATTGGTAATTGCGACCAAAATGCCATCAAAACCACTCTTTTTGATTGAAGCTGCAATATTCCCAATTCGTTCTCTGTTGTAGTTTAATTCCGCAAAACGCTCTCCACCAGCTTCTAAGCTAATGTTACCAAAAGCACTAATAATAATATCGGCATCTTTTAAGGCAGAATAGTCATTAATTACAATGTTGGTGTGATGCTTCAAGTTAGCCATTGCATCTTGGAAATCAAGCTCATCCGCAGTGACTTTTGCCTCATTTACATCAATTAAAACTAAGTCATCAACCAAACCTGAAATAAGTAATTGATGTGCTACTGTGCTACCAACATGACCATCACCTATGATACCGATCTTATTACTCATGATATTTGTCCTCCTAGAAAGTAATTTAAGGTTTTATCTAAAAAATTTGTTATCTTTTATTATAGCTGTTTTCCATTAAAGATGAACTTAAATTTAAAAAATAATTAGATTACTAATGAAGTTTCAACAAAAATTAAAAATGATTTTAACCCTTTTTATCTTTCATGAATTATACTAAGCATTAGGAGGTACATTATGAGACAAATAAAAATTGGTAACACTAACTTTAGTGCTTCTGCAATCGCATTTGGGATAATGCGGATGAACAAGCTGTCAGTTAATGAAGCTGTTAAAGCATTAGAAACCGCTCATGACACAGGAATTAACTTTATTGATTCTTCAGACATATATGGTCATGGCAAATCAGAAGAAATTTTTGGCGAAGCTTTGGAAAAGTCCTCACTTAGTCGTGATGATTTTTACATTCAATCAAAAACCGGAATTTTTGAGGATGAATCGCAAAACTACAAGACAACTCGCTATGATTTTTCAAAAGAACATATCATTAAAAGTGTTGATGGCATTCTTTCTCGCATGAAAATTGACTATTTAGACAGCCTACTTTTGCATCGTCCAGATGCTTTGATGGATCCTGCCGAAATTGCGGCTGCGTTTGATGAACTGCAAAAAGATGGTAAGGTGCGTCATTTTGGCGTGTCCAACTTTAACCCAATGCAAGTCGAACTATTGCAGGCTGGATTGAGTCAAAAATTGCTGATTAATCAATTGCAACTGAGCGTCATGCACACTGGCCCAATTGACTTTAACATCCACACTAATATGACTGATGCTCGCAGCATTGACCACGACCGCGGTGTCTTAGACTATTCACGCTTACACAATATGACTGTTCAAGCTTGGTCACCATTCCAATATGGTCAAATTGAAGGTAACTTTATCGGCAACCCTATGTTCCCAGAAGTTAACGATGTATTACAGAAACTAGCGGACAAAAAGGGCGTTTCTAAAAACGCAATTGCAGCCGCCTGGATACTACGTCACCCAGCAATTGGCCAGGTAATCATTGGAACCATGACACCAGAACACATTGTTGACAGTGCTAAAGGTGCAGACATCTCTCTAACAGCTCAAGAATGGTATGATATTTACCTTGCTGCTGGCAATGACTTGCCTTAAATTTCCATCTAGAAATAATACTCTAGCATTTGTAAAGGAAAGCTAACTAAATATAAAAAGCCTAGACTGTTGTCTAGGCTTTTTATTGATATAATGATTAGAATATATTCTAAAGATTTGTACTTACAATGAACGTTACACCGTTTGAATCATATCCATTATAGTATGTAACAGCTAAACCAATTCCAATGGTTTTAAGAGAGCGGCTTTTTAAATCATCTCTATGGGCAAAATTTGCCTGAGCGTCTTTATAAACAAATTGTTGAAAGGCTTCTTGTGCCATTTTTTGTGGAGTATTATACGTGACAAGTGTTTCTAGCTCTCCATATTTTGCACCAGCGTGCAATATCAGAAGCTTTATATTCTAAACAATTAATAAATAGAAGTCAGAAAAACTTTTACTTTTGTCAGTCTCTTTTGCGCTGATAGCTATTGGGAATATTTAGTTTTTTACGATATTTCGCGATTACCCTCCTACTCAAAGTAACACCGTGATCCGCAAAATGTTCAACTAATTGCTGATCACTTAATGGCTGCTGAGAACTTTCTTGATCAATTAACTTTTGCAAATCATACTCAATTCGTGCCTGAGATAAATCGGTCGTAACTTTGCGTGGAAATAGAATTTTTAAACTAAAAATTTTATTCTGACACTGGATGTACTTGTCCTTTATTGCCCTACTAATCGTACTTGGAGCTAAGTTCAATGCATTAGCCGCATCCTTTAAGCCTAAAGGTTTTAATTCCTGCGTTTGCATTGTAGTTAAAAATGCTCTTTGATATTCACCAGCATATTTTCCCAAGCGAAGGATAGTTTGTTGCCGCTGGTCTATTGCATTTTTCATTTCTAAATAATCTTGACGTTGTTGCGAAAAATATTTACCTTGATCAGATTGTGTTTTTAATTCCTTGTAAGTTTTTTCATCAAATAGTAATTCGGGAATTTGCGACTTCGCTGTTTCAATTGTTAGGCGTCCATCATCAACTTTAAAAATCAAATCAGGTAGCAAATATTGAACGTTTTGCTCAGTCACATATTCACTTGCTGGTATCGGATCTAGTGTCTGAATGTTAGCTAGTGCCTGAGTTAATTGACTAGTCGAAAAATCTGACTGCTCCCATTTTTGTGGATCCGCAAGTAATTCCAAACTGTCAGAAAGTAAAATTTGCATTGCAGTTTCATCAAAGTTCTCTTTTTGACGAGCTTGAATTAACAGGCATTCATTTAGACTACTTGCACCAATCCCACATGGATCTAAACTTTGTAATAGTACTTTTGCTTGCTCCAAATCTGCAAGTGAAAATTCTGATGCTTGAGCAAGTTCATTTAATTTGACGCGCAGGTATCCATCATCATCCAAATTATAAATTAGTAACTTAACAGCACTCTTTTCCCTACTACTCCAGTCACTCATCCTTACCTGTAATAAAAGATGATCGGGCAAGCTTTCACTTTCAGTATCACCAATCCATTCCAAGCTATGAGTTTCACTCTTAGGTTCAGCCAATGAAACAAAGGGATTGCTTTCGCTTAACTCCTTCATTGCACTAACCAAATCATAGGTGCTATAAGACAGAACAGTTAGGTTTTGCTGAAGTTTAGGCGACAAAAAAAGCCGCGTAACTAACTGCTCTTTCGGTTTTAAGACCATTTTTTGCAATCGTGTCATCGGCTTTTCTCCTTTATTATTAATATTATAACAGATAGTCGAGTTATAATAATTGGTATTTTAGCGTGGACGCAAGCTTTCTAAAGTAGGTAAACTTGCTTCTATTCCTTCTGCCTTACCACCATACCAGTATGAAACGGATGAAAGATCATCACTACGTTCAAATAATCCAACGTCATCATTTCCTATTTGCTGTAAAGATACTTGAATGTCTTTCTCAAATTCAATTGGATCAACCAAGTGCCATCGATATAGGGCATTCTGAGGTAATCCGTCATTGCCAAACGCATGCGGTGAATTTGGCTTGCCTGTGCTAAAGTGCTCACGTGAATGATCTACATTACTATGATAAGGGAAGCCGAGATAAGGTGTACAGAAGGTAGCAGGATATGTAGTTCCATCTTCATGATACTTATGAAATGCCCAAGCACCACCAAAATAATCTTCCATTCCAGTGGATGTTACTGTTGGATACTCATTGTCACCATCAAGATAAAATTTGAATTCACCTTCACCCCACCAATATCTTTCTAATGCTGTTAAGCCAATAAATGTACCTACATAATAGCCATGATCATTTAATTTGGGTAGGAGAACATAATCTTCTTGTAGCTCTGTTTGGCGCTGCCTATTCCAATAAGCATGGAAATACAATTTGTTTTCTACATCGGATTCTTCATGGAGTTCATAATTTATTGTGTAAAAGAATGAACGAATATCTTCTCGAAATAGGTTAGTTATAGTGATTTTTGCACCCTTTTTAAAAGGCATTTCAAAATAAGAATTCATTCCACCAGTTGGAGCAACTACAATTGGAATCGAATTAACATCATAGCGTTCCCCAAAACCATTACAGAAAAAATCACCTAGTGGGCAGTTAACTGCCGGTACATTACTGCCGTCCCAATAAATCCGTAATATTGTATTACGCATCACAAAGCTACCTTTTTCAGTATGATCACGAATTGTAAACCAAAGATGTTTAATGGTGCCAGGCCCCTTAATGTCAGCAATTGTCACTTCTTCACTCTTAGGTAAAGTAATACTTGCCTTCCCTTTTCGCGAAGGACCTAGATCACTCGCAGTCATTGCTGCTTTGCCTTTTTGTCCAGTAGGGTTTTCTGGAGTTATTGCTCTAGTCTTAAATGAAGAAAACTCTGTCAGATTATTGAACATCCCTAATTTCTCTCCTTTTCAAATCGAACCTTAGTATCAGAAGTTAAATCTTTACTTATCCCAGTTGACCAACCTTGTGGCTTAAATTCTAGTGTAACTTTTCTCTGCTCTGCGCCATGCAAGTTAGCTATTAATTTTTGTTGTCCACTCTCACTTTGATAACTAAGATTTACTTTTAAGTTATCAGTCAGAGGAAAATCATTCCAGTTAAAACTAGGTATAACTGTTAACGGCCTAATCTTCAATAGGTCTTTTTGTGCATCAAATTCTATACCTAAAACGTTTTTAATCATTAAAACACTGAATGAGCCATCACTCCAGCCACATTTACCGCAGTGGTTAAATCGCATGACATTATCTCCACTGCTTCCTACTTCATATGGCCACCACCACCAGCTACCATCTAAGTCGGTTAACTTCTCTAATATGTCAATCTTTTCCATAAATTTTGAATGGTCATTGACAGTACCCATTAACAAAGTGATGTAGCCGGGAAAGGTTGCTTCGGACTGATCACCCCACGATATTCCCTTACTTAGCTTGCTGTATGTAGGATTATCTGAGCTACTAGCAAATTGGAGTGTTTCCAAATAATAGCCTTCCAATACATCATTAAAGCCATAAAATGGGGCAAGTGTTGTATCAGATTCTTCGCCATCATGAAATTCTAAAGTGATCTTGTCTTCTTTAATAACTCTAGTTAAAAAGTCTAGACCTTGATCTACAATATCAGTTTGATATTGCTTTAAGTCTGTCGCTAATTCTCCATTTTCAGGATTAACGCCTTCTATGAATCGTTTTCGTCCTTGATTGTTTTCAATTAAACAATATTCTAGAATTTGTTTCTTTAGTTCATCAGCAATTTCTTCATAACGCTTTGCTTCATCTGGTTGATTTAAAACTTCACGGTAGATTTTACCAATGCCATTTACAGCTGTCCAAAAGGTGATTTGTGTACCAGTGTGAAATTCCCCTAGCGCAATACCGTCTGATATCCATTGTGATTTTATCAAGCCAAATTTGGAATCGCGACGTGCAATTAGGTAATTTACAACATATAAAATATGTTCCCACATTTGAAGGTTTTGCTTAAGAAATTCAACGTCGTTAGTTTCAGTAAGATATAGTGTTAATAAAATCGCGCTATTCAAAGAATTTTCAACTGAATGTTGGATTCCACCATTAAATTTTCCACCCTTTGGTTTTATTTCATATTGAACAAACCAAAGAATTACCTTTTTAGCTAGTTCATGGTCAAAATATATTGCTGGCAAACTAGCATAAAACATGTCACGAAGCCACGTTCGATCAACAACTGGACTTGAACCCCAATTAGCACCTACCACTTTCCCATTTGTGCTTTCTGAAATACTATTCAGCGCATTAGCTGCTTTACGTGTAATCAAAGTAGCTAATTCTGGATTAGTCGGTATTTCTAGCTGACCGTATTTTCCAATAAGATAATTATAAGAAGAAATTATTATTTTGTTCATTTCTTCATCTGTCACATTAAAAGCTGCGTTAGGATCAGTTAAAGTAGCCCAGCCTGCTTGATCATCCATTACACGCTGATTATTAGCATAGTTAAATTCAACATTATGACGATCAGAATATTTCAAGTGATAGCATTTAGGAAAAATCAGCTTTACATCCTTCGAAGAGTCATTTCTTATGGCACAGAGTTCAATTAACCCACTGACCGATTCTCCTGATTCCAGATAAATTGGTAAAAACAATTGCAAAACTGTGAAATCAGAGTAGCGATGAATAAAACGAGGTATCAGCTTAAACAACAAATCGTATTCAATTTGATGGTCTTCTTTATCTAGCGGAGTTGCATGCCCATTTACTTCGATTTCTGTGCTGATATTTGCCTCTTGAACAAATCCATTTGAGACCCAAGTACCAGGCTTATCTTCCGTAAAATATGCATCTCTAAAAAAGCTAATTGCTTTTATAAGTCCCTTTTCGCTTATACTAGCTTGCATTTTTTGATTACTGACTTCAACCGAAAAGTCTGTAGCAGGAAATAAATGACCATAATAACTCTTTTGGTTAGTAGTTATTTGGCTGTCGTTATTAGTAGTGACATTATAAAACTGATTCTTTTTAGTTTGCCAGCCAGTTTCAAAAATAAATCCAAGTTCTTCTTTCATCTTAAACAATACCAATCAGTGAAGCCAATACAGACAGAATAACAATTGCAAATATCAATGTAATTACGCCAATCTTCTTGTCCTTTAACAGTTTGTAGCAAACTAAAGTAATTGCTACGGGTAAAAGACCTTCAAAAATTTGATCAAGAACGGATTGGACATTCATAATTGTTTTTCCGCCCATTGTCCATTTAATCGTTGTCTTAAAAATGACCATTTGCACAGTCATAGCACCAACCATCACAAGCCCTAAGATACTTGCTGCTTTGGTCAGAACATTCATTAGCCCATTTTCGTAAAGTTTCTTAACATAACTTGATCCAAGTGAATATCCGAAAAAACCACCATAATAACGAATAACATAGTTAGGGATGTTAAACATTACCAAGAAGATAATTGGAGCCAAAAAATTGTCATTACGTGCGAAGTTAATTGCTAATGCTGCACACACTGCACGCCAGACTCCCCAGAATAAAGAATCACCAATACCAGCCAAAGGTCCCATTAAACTAGTTTTAACTGCATTAATTGAGTCCGCATTAAAATCCGGTTCTTGACTATTTTCTTTTTCCATTGAAGCAGCAATTCCCATAACAAAAGTCGACATCGGAACTGTTGTACTGAAGTAAGAAGTTTCTCGTTCTAGAGCTTTTCGTCTACCTTCCTCATTGTTTTTGTAGAATTTATTGATGAATGGCATTAGTGAAAAACAGAAGCCACCACCACCCATTAGCACTGGGTTAACGGAAATATACATTGTTGATGACCGCCAGAACATGCTGCGGATCATTTTCTTTTCATCTTTGGATAAATTTTGTGTTAGTTTCATGCGAAGAAATCCTCCTCTTCTTGACTAATGGTCGCTTTTTCATCCGTTTGCTTAGCTTCAGCTGCAGCAGCTGGCTTATTCTTCATAATTTTCATTTCACTCATATCACGTTCAGCGACAACAACAGCGACAATAGCTGCGAGTACGGCAATAGCCATCAATGGTAATTTTAGGTAAGCCATTAAAACTACGCCCAAGAAGTAATATTGTGCCAATTTATTGTCCCATAGAAGCAGCAGTAACATGGCCATTCCAACGGCTGGTAACAAATTACCTGCAACAGTTAGACCATTCATGATTGTCTTTGGAATTGCTTGGAGAGCAATCTGTACAGCCTTTGAACCGAATAAAACGGCAAAAAATGGAATCATTGCATATAGGCCATAGTGAAGAACCCATAGTCCAAAGTGAAGTCCAACCATTTTCTTGTCTTCACCTTTTTTAGCAAACTTATCAAACAGCGGTGCAAAAGGCCCAATCACAAATGAAAGAATCATGTTCAAAAATTGTAGACCCAAAACGGCGAGCGGGAATGCCAACGTAATATTTGCTCCCATGTTACCTGACTGGATGGTGAAAACAGTTGCTAAGGCTGCTGCCAAAGCAGGCTCTGCTGTACTGGAAATACCAATATTAACTACTCCCATAAAAATAGTTTCAACTGATGCTCCGACCATAAGACCTGTATGAACGTCACCCAATAAAAAGCCCAAAAGTGGAGCTACAACAATTGGTCGACTCAACATCGCGTTACCGAAAAACTCGTGACCAGCTGTACCAATAAATACAGCAATCGCGGTCATTAATGCGTCATAAAACATTTTCTATCCCCTATTCCTTGATTTTCTTCAAAATTTCTTTTCCCGTATGTTTTTCCATATTAGGAGTACCTTGGAAATATGTATCTGGGAATTCATCTACTAACTTCCTTAGATTTTCGATTTCTGCTGGCGACAGCCTAACTTCTTTGGTTAAAGTTATTTCATCTCCTTCAGCATTCATTTTTCCAGCATTACCAATAATGACCTGATCTGGCTTTTCATTAATATGATCTGCTACTGTCAGTGCGTCTTTAACCGTAGTTGTAATCACTAGAAGGCGCATGTCTTTAGAGCGAGCATCATTCAATAACTCAGCTGCATTATCAACTGATAAAACAATTGTTTTAATATCAGACGGTGCCGCCATTTTTAACATCATTTTTTGCATATCATCAGCTGCTGCCTTGTCGTTAGCAACAACAATTCCATTCAGTCTCAGCGCCTTGCTCCAGGACATTGAGACTTGTCCATGAATTAGTCTTTCATCTACACGTAAAGCTGCAATCATTTCTTAACTCCTTATTCAAAAAAATCAGATTTCTGATCTTCTACATTCTTTTGTTCTTTTTCCAACTTAAAAAGTTCAACCTGACTTTGGCCAATCAATTCTTCTAAATGTTCTTCTGTCAGCTCTTCACTATCAAGAAAAACTGCCATTACAATTGCTAGATTAGTTTGAGTAACTATAAAAATATCTTTTTCCTTAGCTGCTTCTAAAACCACTTTTTGATTAACGCTACCACCCTTTAAATCTGTGAAAATCACGGCTGGTCGTTGGGCGCCTTTAATAAAGTCGGTGATTTTACTTGTATAATCAGTTTTGTCTACATAAGCGTCTATCACTTGGATTTTGTCTCCCATGCCAGTTAAGATATCAACTGAGCTTTTCAGGCCACTGGCTAAATGCCCGTGACTTGCAATCAATATATCAGTCATCTTGTCCCTCCTTTATTTCCTGTTTACTTTTCTTTTAGCAAGATCTATGCCAGGTTAAACAAAGCTTGAAATAGCAACACAAAAAAAGAAGTGTTTAAAAATTAAACACTTCTTTTTACGCTTTTAAACACTCTTAGATAAACTGTCTAAACAGCTCATATAGCAATGACATTTCGTATGTTGAAACTTTAATATTATATTTCAATTCAATTGGTTGAAAGATACTCTTAGTAATTTTAAAAAATGCACTTTCTTTTTTCGAAGATGGTTCAACCTCAACTTTACCTTCATTGTGCATCATCAATCGTTCAATCATTAAAGCAATGTGCATATAAAGATTCAGCTTGACCTTGCCGTCCAGTTTTAAATTATAAAAGTCTTCGTATTTTTTATTAATTGTTTCAACCTCACTTAAGACAACGTCAGGATTTAAAAAACTCAGTCGTTCTGAAATTCCCTCTTTTGAAAAGAAACGTAACAATTCATTATTAAAACTGTCCAACTGCTCAGGACTTAAATATGGAGAGAGCCACTTCTTGAGCTTGTTTTCCCCGCTTGAATCCAAGATATCGTATAGATTCATGAAGTTAAATTCAACTTCATCTGTAATGTCAATTGTTGTTAATACGAATAGTGTCTGCTTAAAGTATGACCATTTCTTTTCTTCAATTTTTTCCTTTAATGCGTTATAGCCAAGTGGGATGACCTTAATATTATTAGGCAAATACTGTCTCATAATTTCGCTAATTTTTTCGGCAATTCCCAAGCCAGAAATACATGAAACTAAAATATTTAGTGATTGTGAAAAGCCTTCATAATACTTCACACTAATGCCATAGTCTTTATCTGCTTTTTCAGCAATTTGTTTGAATGGCAAGTTTTGCTTCATTTTCAATGCTAAATCAAGTGCCGTTAATGTCGTTAGGTTGTTAACGACCAGTAGATCGCCATCTAATTGAGAGCTAATTTTTGCATAAAGTTGACTTAAAGAGCCCATATCGACCATTAAAATAAACCCATTTGTTGTGTTAAAACTGGCAATTAACTTGTTAGCTTCATTAATGATTAATTTGATATCAGCATCAATTGGCATATCAATTGCATCAAACACATAATTACCACAAAGTGAATTAATAACGCTTTGAATGCTCGTAGCAGTACTCTCCCCGTGCGCAACCATCAGACCACGCAATTGGATGTTTTCATCCACATGATCACTCAATAAGATTGCCAAAATCAAAATCAATCCATTTTGACTTTCTTTATCTAAAACGGATAACTGTTCATAAAACTTATATGACACATGCAATGATCGCGGTAAATGCTCTCTAATAGCTTCTTTAAGATCCTCTAAGTTACAATCGGGCTTAAAGTGATGCTCATAAAGAACGTAGATAATTGGTTCAAGATAATGAGTTTTATTCAAACCATATTGTTTTTCAATGATTTTTTTAAACAAATAACGATGCTGTACATGTAACCCTGATACCAATTCATCGTCAGTAAGAAACTTATTAATTGCTTGAATTTCTAACAGGCAATTATTTAAATTTTTCGTAGAATAGTTAGAAGCTAGCTCATTTAACGAATCGTTAATACTTGCCAATTCGTTGGCTAGACTGAAGTTTTTTGTATAAATTCCTTTGTTGCCTTTACCTACCTTAATCTGACCATAATCTTTAAAAAGTGGTAAAGAATTGGTCCGTAAATTCTTTAATGCCAAAGTAATGACATCAGCATCTTGCTCATCATGATAAGCAGCAGCACATGAAACCTTGATAATGTTTTTTAAATAGCCAATATTTCCTGAGTGGTTGAGCTGAACAAGCGATGAAACGACTCGCTTATCAACTATTATTTGTTTATCGATTTTTTGAGCTTCTACATAGAAAAGCGAACTAATTAATTCCAAGCGCTCATCAACTGGCCGATCGATAAAATCAGGCAAATCCACTCTTACTGGTATTCTACGTAAAAAAGTTGGGAGCAAAACTTGCTCTGGCTTCTCTGTAGTTGCCATCACTAGACGGACACTTGCACTTACGGGATGAACATTATCACCAACTTTATAAAATTGTCCTGTGTCTATAAAACTGAATAATTTCTCTTGATTTTCATTGCTCAAGCGATGAACTTCATCTAAAAAAAGATACCCACCGTCTGCTTGCTTTAATAAACCTTCTTTTTCGTTATCAGCTCCTGTATATGCACCTTTAACATAGCCAAATAACATACTGGATATCAACTCTGGATTATTAGCATAATTAGCACAGTTTAGAACAACATAGGGTGCTTTTTCTGTGATAGCACCTTCTTTTTTAGCGTATGTAAAAATTTTGCTCGCCAGATAGCTTTTTCCTGTTCCCGAATTGCCAGTAATTAGCACATCCAACCCGTTTGGTGGATAAGTTACTGCTGCACTTACCTGCTCAAGCACTTTTTCTAGTGAGCCATGATTTCCAATAATGTCGTCAAACTCAGGTGGATTTTTTGTAACTTTTTCTGAAACTTTAGTCCACTTTACAGGACGCTCATCAATCTTTTTTACTTTACCATCCTTAACCAATTGATTAAGATAATGGCTTACAACTGATCTTGATAAATCCAACTCATCAGCTAACTCACTAGTGCCAATTGCTGCATTAGTGGGCAAATTATCAATTTGTCTTAGGACTCGGTTCTTAGCAGTACCCATTATTTCAAACTCCCTCAACTTAACTACCTGTTATAGTTATAAATAATAGCGCTTTCCATTGCAAAAAACTAAAGAAATTTTGAAAAATGTTTTTCCTAGGCGAAAACACTAATTAATAAGCCTTTTGCACTGCCGCATATATTTAGATTCATTTGACACATTTTTATTAATACTTTATGCTAAAAATATTAAAGGTTTGGAGGTAATTTGATGATTTCTAATCAGCAATTACAGCAGAATAACCGTTATTACTATAGCTACTATAGATAAGGTCTAAGTTCATCTAGATGAATTTAGACTGAAAAGTTTGAATTTATCTATGATGGCTATAGCTTTTTGAGTGTAATTAGTCACATAGGTTTCTAAGTGGCTAATTATTAGAGCAAAATAGTACTAATAATTAATTAATTTACAGATCAGTTAATGATACCCACTTAGAAATAAGTGGGTATTTTTTATGGGGGATTGCAAAATGCAAATCAAAAAATTAATGGCAGGATTAAGTTTAGCTGGATTACTATTATTAGGAGGCTGCAGCAATAATAAAAAAGCTGATAATAGTTCAAATGTAAAACATGTTGGTGTTTTACAAGTCGTTCAACACCCTTCTTTAGACAAAGCATACAAGGGCTTTAAAAAAGGGTTAAAGGAAGAAGGCTATGTCGAAGGTAAAAATCTTAAGATTGATTACCAGAATGCACAGAATAATCAAGATAATCTGAAGAGTATGAGTGAAAAACTTGTGAACGAGAAGTCAGACTTAATTCTTGGAATAGCAACTCCAGCAGCACAAAGTTTGGCAAATGCTAGTCAAGATATCCCAATTGTGGTTACCGCAGTCACCGACTTAAAGGCAGCTAAGCTAGTTAAGTCCGATGCTAAACCTGGTAAAAATGTTACTGGGACCACTGATATGGTTTCAATCGAGAGACAGATTAAGCTACTTCTATCAATTGTTCCCAAGGCTAAAACAGTCGGTATTATGTACAATGCCGGGGAGTCAAATTCAAAAATTCAAGCAGATCTAGCTACAGCTGTCCTAAAAAAAGCAGGAGTCAAAGTTTTAATTAAGACAGCTAATTCAACTAACGATGTTCAACAAGTAACTGAAACTTTAGCTTCAAAAGTTGACGGTATTTTCGTTCCTACCGACAATACTTTCGATTCCGCTGCAGAAGTTGTTGGTAAAGTTGTTAAAGAAAAGAAAGTGCCACTAGTGGCAAGTTCAGTTGATCAGGTTAAAACTGGTGGACTTGCTTCAATCGGAATTGATTACGAATTACTTGGCGAACAAACTGGGAAAATGGCTGCTAAAATTTTAGTAGGTAAAGCTAAACCAGCTGATATGCCGGTTGAAAAAGCTCATGACATGAAGCTAGTTGTCAACAAGAAAATGGCTAAGGCGCTTGGTATTGATCCTAAGTCAATCAAAGCACCTAAATAACTGTAAGAAATATAATTCTGGTCGCCGATATCGGCGACCTTTTTTATTCAGCTAAAACATCCTCCTTCCCTATTTCCAGATACAACCATTACAAAACTTGACTTTCTCTTCTTTTTTTCCTATAATTTTTTCATCAAGGTTGGAGGTATTTGATAATGAATATTTGTCAAAATTCACAACTGAATAACCGTTATTACTTTAGCTACTTTAGATAGTGTTTGAATTCATCAAGGTGGGTTCAAACAAAACGCAAGTTTGAATTTATCTATGATGGCTAGAGCGATTTGTTTACGGTTAGCCACATAACTTTTAAGTGGCTAGGCGCAACTATTAAAATTACAAAATAATTTTTGTGATACCCACTTAGAAGTAAGTGGGTATTTTTTTATGGAGGATTGCAAAATGCAGATCAAAAAATTAATGGCAGGGCTAAGTTTAGCCGGATTACTCTTATTGGGTGGATGCAGCAATAATAAAAAAGCTGATAACAGTTCAGAAGTTAAGCATGTGGGGATTTTGCAAGTTGTACAGCACCCATCCCTTGACAAAGCATATGCTGGATTTAAAAAGGGTCTAAAAAAAGGTGGTTACGTTGAAGGTAAAAACCTTAAGATTGACTACCAAAACGCTCAAAATAGTCAAGACAACTTAAAGAGTATGAGTGAAAAACTTGTGAACGAGAAGTCAGACTTAATTCTTGGAATAGCAACTCCAGCAGCACAAAGTGTGGCTAACTCAACTCAAGATATCCCAGTAGTTGTCACTGCCGTAACGGATTTAAAAGCTGCTAAGTTAGTTGATTCAAACGCAAAACCAGGCAGAAATATTACTGGTACAACCGACATGGTTTCAATTGACAAGCAAATTAAATTGCTTTTATCAATTGTTCCAAAAGCTAAAACAATTGGTGTTATGTACAATGCTGGTGAATCAAATTCAAAGATTCAGGCAGATTTAGCAATCAAGGCTCTTAAAAAAGCTGGTGTAAAAGTAGTAGTTAAAACAGCTAATACAACTAATGACGTTCAACAAGTAACTGAAACTTTGGCAGGAAAAGTTCAAGGCATCTATGTTCCAACTGACAATACTTTTGCTTCAGCGGCTTCAATCATTGGTAAAGTTGTTAAAGAAAAGAAAATTCCGTTGGTTGCCGGCTCAACTGACCAAGTTAAAACTGGTGGTTTAGCTTCAATCGGTATCGACTATGAATCACTTGGCGAACAAACAGGAAAAATGGCCGCTAAAATTTTAGATGGTAAAGCTAAACCTGCTGATATGCCAGTTGAAAAAGCAGAAAAATTACAATTAGTTGTTAACAAAAAGATGGCTAAGGCACTTGGAATTGATCCTAATTCCATTAAAGCCCCTAAATAAATAGCAGAAAGGTAGCGTGAATGTAGAACAATGTTAAATACTTTTTGGGAATTACTTCTCTCAGCATCCTCACAAGGATTGCTTTGGTCACTAATGGCCATTGGCGTATACTTAACTTTTCGGATTCTTGACTTGGCCGATATGACCGCAGAAGGCAGTTTTCCCTTGGGCGGAGCAATCGCCACAATGTGTCTAGTTAAAGGTGTTAATCCTTTTATAGCTACACTAGCAGCTTTTGGCGGTGGCTTAATTGCAGGACTAGTGACAGGAGTTTTAAATACTAAATTACGAATTCCGTCGTTATTGGCCGGAATCATCACAATGACTGGTTTGTACTCGATTACTTCAAGAGTCATGCAAAATGCCGCTAATGTTTCTCTCTTAGGTAAAGAAACAATTTTCTCAATCGCGCAAAAATGGGGCTTATCCAGAAATAATGCAGTTATCGTTATGGGATTAATCATTGCCCTACTAGTAATAGCTTTACTTGTAATTTTCTTCAGAACTGAAATTGGTTTAGCAATGCGTGCAACTGGTGATAATCCACAAATGAGTGCCGCAAATGGTATCAAAACTGAACAAATGAAGATTTTAGGTTACATGATTTCTAACGGTTGTATTGCTCTTTCCGGTGCGTTACTTGCCCAAAATAATGGTTTTGCAGACTTAAACTCTGGTGTAGGTACCCTAGTTATCGGTTTAGCTTCAATCATTATCGCAGAAGTTCTTGTACGCAACTTGCCAATCTGGGGACGTTTACTAACTTTAGTCTTGGGTGCAATTATTTACCGCTTGATTTTAGCGCTAGTTTTCCAGATGAACGTTGAACCTGCAGATGCCAAATTGGCTTCTGCCTTAGTTCTAGTTGTTTGTCTTGTATTACCTAATTTCCATTTACCGCGTAATCTAAAGGGAGGAAAAAATCATGCCAGAAGTACTAAAGATTAAAAATTTACACCAAACTTTTGAAAGTGGCACCGTTAATGAAAACAGAGTGCTGCGCGGCGTTAATTTAGATTTAGAGGCTGGTGATTTTGTTACCATTATCGGTAGTAATGGTGCTGGTAAATCCACTTTACTAAACAGTATTGCTGGAACCATTCCGGTGCAAGAAGGACAAATCATTTTAAACGGAACTGATATTACCAAATTGCCTGTTACCAAGCGTGCTAAAAATATAAGCCGAGTTTTTCAAGACCCTAAAATGGGAACAGCAGTAAGATTGACTGTAGAAGAAAACTTAGCCTTGGCAATGAAACGTGGACAAAGACGTGGCTTTCGTCCGGGAGTTAAAAAGCAAGATCGCAAGTTCTTCAAAAAACAACTCGCTCAGTTAGGACTTAACCTTGAAAACCGTTTGGATACAGAAATTGGTTTATTATCAGGTGGTCAACGTCAAGCAATTACATTATTAATGGCCACATTGCAACGACCAGATTTAATTTTACTTGATGAGCACACTGCTGCTCTTGATCCCAAGACCTCAATCACAGTAATGGAATTAACCGAAAAGCTAATTAATGACCAAAAGCTAACTGCTTTCATGGTTACACACAACATGGAAGACGCTATTCGCTACGGTAATCGACTAATTATGTTGCATCAAGGAAAAGTTGCAGTTAACTTAGCAGGTGAAGAAAAGCAAAGCTTAACAGTGCCTAAGTTAATGGAATTATTCCAAAAGCAAGTTGGTGCTGAAGTTGAAGACGATGCTATGTTACTAGTATAAAAATTCTAAAATAAAAGCTCTGGAATAATACTTTCAGAGCTTTTATTTTTGTTTCAAATCAAAAAAATGATTGCAATCATCTTTCTCCCCCGCAATATTTTTTGTCTTCTAATAACCAAAATATCAATTACATACTAAAAAAAGTTTCACTCACAATAGCAAGTGAAACTTTTTTAATATAAGTACTTCTTTACAGCTTCTTTAGGATCCATCCCCGCACGAATTTTCAATTCTAACTCAATCGCTACATCAGCAATGATTGATTGAGGATCAATCACTTTATAAGGATGATTAGGAGCTTTTTCTTGGGCTAAGGAAAGTTCAGTACAGCCTAACAAAATAACATTACAGCCGTATTCATCATGCATCTTACGCAAAATACTATGATATAATTCTGCATCCACTATACCCTTTTGCTTGATATTAGTATAAATCAGTTCAGTAACCATCGGCTGAATCTCAGGCCCACCTAGTTCTGCCTGACGGCCAACTGCCGTAATTTCATCAACATATAAATGGTCATAAATTGATCCCTCAGTCGCAATTACACCAATTTTCTGTTCATTAGGATATTCTTCAACAAATCGGTGCACTGCAATCCGCATCATATGCAAAAAAGGAACATCAGTTAGACTAGCAAGGTCATCATAAAAATAGTGTGCTGTATTACATGGCATGATAAAGAAATCTGGACCTAATTGCGCCTGTTGTAAAACATCCTCACGCAGATTAATGAAAAAGTTTGTTTTAGAATGGTCTTTAATATAAGCTGTTCGATCAGGTACTTGGGCGTCATTAACCAAAACATAATTTAAATAGTCTTGGTCTTTAGTGATTTTAATTCGGTGGTTAAGCTGCCTTGCAAGACTTTCTGTCGCAATCGTCCCCATACCACCGAGAATTGTAAAAAAGTTTCTCATATTGCGCTTTTCTCACTATTTAAAGTGCTCGTTCTGTCCTTCCAGCTCATTAATCATTTGCTGGGCTACATTGATATCAGAAGGGTAAGGTGTATTAACTCCGCGAACCTTTTGGAAGCCATCTTCACCCTTACCACAGATTAGAACGACGTCACCATTTTTTGACATACTAATTGCATCATAAATTGCTTTTTGTCGATCTAATTCGATTGTGACATCAACTTTAGAGTGGTCAATTCCCGCGTCAATTTCCTGGCAGATCTCCATTGGATCTTCAAAGCCTGGATCATCAGTTGTCAAAAAGGCCTTGTCAGCATATGCATTCAAGCTCTTACTAAAACCCGGACGTCGGGAAATCCCCTTATCACCAGGTGCACCGACTACCACTATGATTTTTGGATTATCAAATTCGCGTTGCATGAAGCCCATTAAAGCCATCATTGATGCTTCATTATGAGCATAGTCAACAACTACCACACCATGATCCTTAGTAACTTCAGTTTGCATTCTTCCGGGAACAGATACTTGACTTATACCTTTGGCAGCAGGATCATGTTCCATACCTGCCAAGCCTGCACCAATAACTGCTGCAGTTCCGTTGGACTCGTTAAAATCACCAAGCATCTTCAACTGATAATCACCAGCTATCTTAAGCTGCTTTGCCTTGTCACTAACACAAAGAACTTGGAACTTCGTACGAGCCATATCAAGTTCTTCCGTAGAAAAGCGGAAGTCAATTGTTTGCTTTAAGCTCGGATTGGTGAACTTTTCATCCGCAAATAAGTAAATACTATCGGGATCTGTTGTCGTTGTAGCTGCTGCGTAGACTTCATCAAAGTGGGCTGTTTGCGCATTGATAATACACTTGCGCGCATTAACCAACAGCTGTAACTTACAATGCAGATAATCCGCAAAGTTTGGGTGTTCATTTGGTCCAATATGATCAGGCGAAATGTTCAAAAAGAAGCCTAAATCATAAGTTAAGCCAAAGACACGGTTACGCTTATAAGCCTGACTAGAAACTTCCATTACCAAATGAGTCATTCCGTTATCAACTGCTTCACGCATATCACGGAACAAATCAAGCGACTCCGGTGTAGTTAAACTCGACTTAAAAGTATCTTCTGGCTTTTGACCAACGACATTGTTAACAGAAGAAATTAATGCAGTACGTCCACCATTAACTTGATCTAGCATCCCCTTTAAAAAGTAAGAGGTTGTTGTCTTGCCCTTAGTTCCAGTAATTGCAATTACATACAAATCATCTTGTGGAAAACGGAAAAATGCCGCAGATAGCAATGCCATTGCCTTTGAAACATCGCGAACAATCAGTGCGTGCATCCCTTTACCTTCTGGGTAGGGCTGTTCAGCCACATAACAATTAGCACCATTATCTTTTGCCATTGATAAATAAGTTGGTCTAAAACCGGCACCTTTACAGAAAAACAAGGTGTTGGTTTTAATATCACGTGAATCGTATGACACATATTCCATTTTGGTCATAACAGTATCTTGAACTGCGCTCGATTTAAGTAAGTGATGTTCTTTTAATATTAAAATACAGGTATTTAAAGAAATACTCATGCTATACCCCTCTATTTGTTATCTAGTCAAAATTATAACACAGCTAGGCTAGAGATTTTGTGTTCTTTGGGTCTAATGGCAAACAAATGATAAAACGTGTCCACTTATCGTCGGATTCACAGCGAATCTTGCCATGGTGCAAGTCGACTATGCTCTTGGTAATAGCTAAGCCAAGTCCAGTTCCTCCAGTTTGAGTATTCCGCGAGCCTTCCATACGATAAAAACGCTCAAAGATTTTCTTTAAAGAGTCCTTTGGAATGCGCTCACCGTTATTTTCTACTCGCAATTCAACCTCATTATTATTAACTAAATTGGCAATCAAGTTTATTTGGGTAGCACCGGTACCATATTTCAAGGCATTAGTAATCAAATTATTATACACACGCACTAATTTTTCTGGGTCAGCTTGAATCGTCAAGTCTTTGGGTCTTGTTTCAATGTTAAAAACAACCCCTTTTTCATCTGCTTCAAATTCAAAACCAGCCGCTACCTGTTCAAGCATTGAAAAAATATGCAGGGAAGTCAGGTTTAAACTAGTATTAGTAGATTTTAGCGTTGTATATTCAAGCAAATCATGTGCAAGTGACTTCATTTGTTCTGCTTTAGAATACGCAATGTTAAGGTAGCGTTGCTGTTCTTCAGGATCGTCTACACCAGATTTAAGCAAGCCGAGATAACCGATAATTGATGTTAATGGCGTCCTAATATCATGTGAGACGTTGCTAATTAATTCATCTTTTGATTGCTCAATTGCCCTTTCTTCATTAATTGCATTTACAGTACTGTCAACTAAAGAATTGATTGAATCAATCACCTTCTGTAAATCGGTTTTTACTTTAAACGAAATAGTATGGTCAAAGTGACCTTGAGCAATATAGTGCAGCTCTGAAATAACATGGCGCAACTGCATTTGATGATAACGTCTAATTAAACGCCAATATAAGACAATCAAATCGCCGACGCCCATCATGACTAAAAACGTATTTTGCCAGGACCATAGGTGTCGGCCTCCAGCAAACGTAATTGTTTTTTTCAAAAAATAAATACCGTTTACTAAGTTCTTATTTTGCAAAATCGTCAAATTAATCAAAATAACAATGGATAAATTGAGCAACAAGAGTAGCACAATTGTAATCACGCCTTCAGCAAACAGTTCACTTTTTTCCGTAGCTGTTAACTTGACATGTTCTTTATTCATTTTTATTTAGGCCTCAACCTTATAACCTACACCCCAGACAGTCTGGATAACGTCTTCGCCGCCAGTAGCTTTCTGGATTTTGTCACGCAAATGCGAAACGTGGACCATTACAGTCTTGGCCGAGACAATAGATTCCTGTTGCCATACTCGTTCGAAAATTTCGTCAGCAGAAAAAACACGATTTGGGTGACTAGCAAGTAAATACAAAATGCCAAATTCCAATGCTGTTAACTGAATATCTTTGCCATCAATTGTTTTTACTTCGTGTGAATCACGGTTAATAACTAGCGGCCCGATTTCCAAAACATCTGGTTCATCATCCTTAACTTGCTTTTGACTCCGACGTAAAAGTGAACGTACCCGAGCCATTACTTCAAGCGGATTAAATGGCTTTGAAACGTAGTCATCAGCACCAGTAATTAGGCCTTGAATTTTATCCATGTCGCCGGTTTTAGCTGACACAATAATAATTGGAATATCAGAGTCCTTTCGAACTTCTTTAATTACATCAATTCCGCTCATACTTGGCATCATTACGTCCAAAATCATTAACGAAATATCAGGTGTAGTAGTTAATTTAGTGATAGCTTCTTTACCACTATATGCTATAACCGGAGTATAACCTTCATTCTTTAGATAAATACTCAATAATTCAACAATTTCTTTATCGTCATCGACTACCAAAATTTTCATAGGGCTTTGTCCCTTCTTTTCATTTATTAATTATTGCGAATAATCTCTACCACTTATAGTGTAGCAGACTCTATAATTCATATTTTAGCTAATTTTGTTACAATCACCTAGCATTCACACATAACTTATCTTTTTGTTAAAAAAGCTGGGCACTTGGCCCAACTTTTAGCTAAAATCATTTATTCCATTCAAGTATTTAATTACCCATTGCCGGTCAAGAAAGCCAATAAATTTACCATCATGATCCTGAACCGCAACTTTTTCGGCATTACATAAAAGGCTGAGCACTTTAGCCAACTTTTCATCAACGCTGATTGTTGGAAGCTGCTCGCTTTCTTGTCCATGATCTTCAGCCAGTCGATTGAAGAAGATTGCTTGCCTTACAGGCGTTTCGTAGATATCCTTACCCAAGCTGCCACGGAAAAAGTCTTGGACGAATTGATTAGCCGGATGACGCAAGATTTCATTGGGCTCACCCACTTGGAGCAGCTCACCATCTTTCATGATTCCAATTCGATCTGCTATTTTAAGTGCCTCGCTCATATCATGGGTGACAAACACAATTGTGTTATGTAGATTTTCATGTAGGTCGATAACTAAGTCTTGTAAATTAGTTCGAGATAATGGATCAAGCGCACTAAACGGTTCGTCCATTAAAACAATTGGCGGCTGAGAAGCAATCGCACGTAAAATGCCTATTCGTTGTTGCTCTCCACCAGATAATTCACTAGGATAGCGAGAAGAATAGCTTTTAGGATCGAGTCCTACTTCGGTTAACAATTGTTCAGTTTTCTTTTCCTGCTTCTTATCCTTGGGCCGACATTCGCCCTTAATTTCTGGAATTAGCGAGATGTTTTGAGCAACGGTCATATTCGGAAATAATGCAATTTGTTGTAAAACATAACCAATATTCCAACGCAATTTCTGTAAATCATATGAAGTAGTTGGTTGCTCATTTACCAGTACTTGTCCGGTCGTAGGGTCTTCCAATCGGTTAATCATCTTAATTGTTGTTGTTTTACCACTACCTGAGTTTCCAACTAAGACGAACAATTCACCCTGCTTAATTTCCAGATTAAGGTCATTAATTACTAACTTATCGGCAAAAGATTTTTTTACATGCTCAAATTTTATTGCTGCCGTCATCTTAATTCTCCTTAATCAAATGATGCTTGACCAAATATTGGTGCGCAACTTTGCCAGGATCAACGTTTTTTACATTAACTTCGTAGTTCATTTCCTGCATTTCTTTTTCAGTAATCTTACCGGCAAGCTTGTTTAGGCTTTGAACAATCTTGGGATGGTTATTGGCAAAATCCAAGCTCATTAAAGGCGCACCCTGATAAATAGGAAAATTATGTTTATCATCCCGCAGAATACTCAAATGATATTGCCGTAGCTCACTGTCAGTGGAATAAGCATCGACAATATTGACCTTATTTTGTTGAATTGCTTGGTAACGTAGTGCTGGTTCCATTGATTTAACCGGAAAGTCAAGATCATAGCGCTTTTTAATTCCTTTAAAACCATCACTACGATCAATGAATTCCATCGTCATTCCACCTTTTAATTGGAACTGAATTGGTGCCAAATCGCTGATTTTATGCAGATGATATTTGTTCATAAATGAGGTTTTTACTGCTAACGCATAAGTATTGTCGTACGCCATTGGCTTTAACAAAGCTAACTTGTCTTGCTGCTTCATTAATTGCCGAGCTTTTTGATAAGTTTGCTGTTCGTCAAGCCCGGAAGTTGAAATTGGCTTTTTAGCAAAAGTCTCTAAGATTGTCCCGGTAAATTCTGGATAAATATCAATTTTATTATTTTTAAGTGCACTATATAAAAAAGTAGTCTTACCAAAATTCGGCTTCAAAACAACTTTAACGTGTGCATCGCCATCTTCAATTAATTCCTTATACATATTAATCAATATTTCTGGCTCTGAACCAAGTTTACCTGCAATAGTAATTGTTTCCGTGTGATTCTCCACAGCCTGATAAATACCTGAGCCTGCTAGGAAAAACAGACAAACTGCAAAAACGCCTAAAGCCTTTTTCACAGATGCATGCTCAAGCCATTTAATTAGTGCGCTCAAGCAAATTGCCAGTGCACCTGAACAAACCGCGCCAATAATAATCAAAGCAGTGTTATTACGATCTATTCCCAGCAAAATAAAACTACCTAGACCACCCGCACCAATTAATGCAGCCATTGTCGCCGTTCCAACAATTAACACCAGTGCAGTTCGAATACCAGAAATAATTGTTGGTAAAGCTAGCGGTATCTCAACCTTGCATAACTTCTGCATCCTTGACATGCCGAAGGCATTTGCAGCTTCTTCTAATGCCGGATCAATTCCAGTTAGGCCGATATAAGTGTTTTGAAAAATTGGCAGTAATGCGTAGACAACAAGAGCAATCACTGCTGGAATAGTGCCAATTCCAACAAGTGGAATTAATAATCCTAAAAGGGCTAGCGAAGGAATCGTTTGTAAAATACTAGTCACCTGTAAGAGAAATTCCGCTGCTTTTTTGTGTTTCGTTGCCCAAAAAGCAAGCGGCATGGCAATTACCATCGCCAACAATAGCGAAACAAGCGAAATTTGTAAGTGCTGTAAGAGTGCTACCCACAAATCGCCCCTACGTTCGCTCAGAATTTGAAGTATTTGGTTCATCACTAATTTCCTTTTATTTACCTACATCCACGCTAATTGCTGAATATAGTATTTTTAACCTATCATTATAATTTTATCTTTGTATAATGGTAACACAAACAAGTGTTCTAAGCCAAACATCTGCTTTGCGGTATTTCCTTTATTTGAGCGCTTTTTATGAGCACACAAAAAATCCCAACCTCTTCTAATAAGAGATTAGGATTTCTTAATTTAAGACTATTCGATTTCCTTTTTACCAGTATATAACTCGTAGTAATAGCCTTTTTCTTTCAATAGTTCTTGATGATTACCAGCTTCAATAATGTGACCATGGTCGAGAACCAGAATCAAGTCAGAGTTAACAATTGTCGATAACCGGTGTGCAATTACAAAACTAGTTCGTCCAGCCAAAAGGTTATCCATTCCGGCTTGAACAAGTTTCTCAGTTTGAGTATCAATGCTTGAAGTTGCTTCATCCAGAATCATTACTGGCTCATCAGCAATCATTGCTCGTGCAATACTTAGTAACTGCATTTGACCTTGAGAAAGATCTCCACCATTACCATCAATTACAGTCTTATAGCCTTCATCTAGATTATGGATGAATTCATCAGCATGCGATAAATGCGCTGCTTGGTAAACATCATCATCACTTGCTTCCATATTACCAAATCTGATGTTATCCATTACAGTTCCGGTAAACAGGTGAGTTTCCTGCAAAACAATTGATAGTGAATGACGCAAGTCATCCTTCTTGATTCTGCTAATTGGAATGCCATCGTAGGTAATTGTTCCTGAATTAATCTCATAAAACCGATTAATCATATTGGAAATAGTTGTTTTACCCGCTCCGGTTTCACCAACAAGTGCAACTTTCATTCCTGGTTTTGCATCAAGAGAAATATTATACAAAATTTGTTTATTTGGTGAGTAGCCAAAGTTAACATTGTCAAATACAATGTGACCTTTGACAGTTACTTGCTTAACAGATCCATCTTTTTGAGGAACATTCCAGTGCCATGCACCCTTAACGTCGCGGTCCTTAGTGATAGTTACATCACCATCATCAGTTTCAACCGGTTCATCTTCCAAATCAAAAATTCGTTTAGCACCAGCCAAAGCCATTACGATTGAGTTTAATTGTTGCGAAATTTGTGCAATTGGCATTGAGAACTGTTTTGCTAGCTGCAAGAAGGCACCAATCACACCCAATGAAATTGGTGCGAGGTGGTTAAGTGAAACGGCACCACCAATAACTGCAATTAAAACATAAAGTAAGTTACCCATGTTACCCATAATGGGGAACAAGACAGTAGCGTATGTATTTGCCTTACCAGCTGCATTTTCTAGGGCATGATTGTAAGTTTCAAACTCCTCTTCAACTTCTGGCTCATGACTGAAGACCTTGATAACTTTCAGTCCATTAAGCATTTCTTCGTTATAGCCGTTAACTTGCCCAAGTTCTTTTTGTTGCAATTGGAAGTAGTGCGATGAACGAGAAGTTAGGAAACGCACAATTCCCAGTGAGAGCACAAACATTACTAAAGTAAAAATTGTTAACTGCCAGCTTAAAGTAAACATTGCCACTAACGCGAAGACAATGTTTAAAGTTGAGTTCATAAATTGCGGAATTGACTGGGAAATCATTTGCATTAATGTATCAATATCGTTTGTATAACGACTCATGATATCGCCATAGTCATTTTCATCAAAATATAAAATTGGCAGTTTTTCCATGTGCTCAAACATTTCATTACGTACCCGATACTGAACTTTTTGAGCTAAAACTGCCATTAAAACGGCAAACAGGTAACTAGAAATAAAACCAATTGCATAAAAACCAAACATTACCACAATTGCTTGCCAAAGTGGACCAAAATTTGGATGTGCTTGTTTAGTTAGAGGGATGATATAAACATTAATTAACCGCTCAATAAATAGTGATCCAATTATGTTAGCCCCTGCCGACAAAATAATGGCGATGATAGATGTAATAAGCATCCAAGGACTAGTATTTGCGATTAACTTCAATAATCTAAATAAGGTAGTAGTTCGCTGCCCCTTCATTTCTGCATTTTTATTTGTCACTGCTTTATCCAAATTCATCACCTACTTCTTTTGTTCTTCTTGGAATTTAGCAATTGAGCTATACAGATCGTTACGTTTCATCAACTCATCATGGTTACCAATATCTTGAATGTTTCCATCATCCATTACGATAATTCGATCTGCATCCTTAATTGAAACAATTCGTTGGGAAATGATAATTTTAGTCGTATCAGGCATTTCTTGTGCTAAAGATTCACGAATTTCACGTTCCGTTTGCGTATCAACAGCCGAAGTCGAGTCGTCCAAAATTAAAATTTTCGGTTTCTTCAAAAGTGCTCTGGCAATAGTAATTCTTTGTTTTTGTCCACCAGAAACGTTGTTACCGCCTTGTTCAACCATTGTGTTGTATTTATCAGGCATTTCTTGAATAAAGTCATCTGCATGAGCAATCTTTGAAGCAGCTAAAATTTGGTCGTCAGTTGCATTCTCATTTCCCCATTTCAGATTGTCCTTAATTGTGCCAGAGAATAACACGTTATTTTGCAAAACAACCGCAACATTGTCACGTAAAGTCTTTAAGTTATAGGATTTAACGTTGTGTCCAGAAACGCGAACTGCACCCGAGTCCGTATCATATAAACGCGGAATCATTGAAACTAAAGTTGATTTTGATGAACCAGTTTTACCAATGATACCCAACGTTTCTCCAGGTTTGATTTTTAAATTTATATCGCATAAAGCGAAATTTTTGTCATCTGGATTATACTTAAAGTTAACGTGATCAAAGATGACTTCACCATTAGTCACTTCTTTTAATGGCTTAAGTGGATTTTCAATGGATGGCTTTTCATTAATTACTTCGGCAATTCTTCGACCACTAGCAGCTGAAACGACAAGCTGAGTAATGATCATTGCTAAAATATTCAGACTGTTTAAAACGGAGTTTGAATATGAGAACATTGAAATCAATTGACCAGCTTGTAGAGTACCACCAACGATTTCCTTTGCACCAAACCAGCAAATTGCTAAGTTTGAAATATTTAAAACAGCTATCACAACCATTGAGTTAAGTGACATGATTTTTTGTGCTGTTGAAAATAGCTTGTAAATAAAGCCAGACGACTTCTTAAACTTAGTCGTTTGCTCATCTTCTTGAACATATGTCTTAACTTCACGAATACCACGGATGTTTTCACGAACCACCTGGTTCATCTGATCGTAGCCTCTAAAAATTTTAGGGAAATATGGATTAGCGCTTTTAATAATGAGCGCCATGATAATCACAAAAACAGGAGCAATAATGACAAAGATTAATGACAATCTAGGACTGATAATTATAGACATAATGATTGAAACAATCAACATCATTGGTGCTCTAACAGCAATTCTGATCAGCATTTGATATGCCATTTGAATGTTGTTAACGTCTGTCGTCATTCTAGTTACAAGACTGGAACTGGAAAATTTATCAATGTTTTCAAACGAAAAATCTTGAACATGGTAAAACATATCTTTTCGCAGATTAGCAGCAAACCCTGCTGCAGCGTGAGCAGAGAAATAGCTCGCACATGCACCTAAAACAAGTGACACAATTGTGATCACGAACAACAGTAAACCTGTTTTCATGATATATGACATATTCCCCTTCATGATTCCATTATCAATTAAAATACCAACTAGATATGGTATCAGCATTTCAATGATAACCTCACAAATAACAAAAAGTGGGGACAGCAAAGATTGCTTCTTATACTGCCTAATTGATTTACGCAGTGTATTAATCATTAAGTACCTCTTTCTATCCACGGGAAAATAGCTATTTCTCGAAGTGCAAATTTTAATTTAAAAGGATAAATAGACTTAAAAAGCTATTTATCCTTCTTAAAATATATAGTCATTAATTATAGGCCTTTTTTTTATAAAAAGCACCTATTTGTTTGTTGTCGCCGGATTAAAAACTGAACCAATTATTTGGAAGTGTCGACGGAATACCCAACGGATTCCGTATGCCGCAGCTGCAATAATAATGTTAGCTACTCCAGACAAAACAGGATTAATAATTCTTAATGCTGGAATTGCCAATACCCAGAAGCAGGCAAACAGAATCACCAGCATCAGAATAAAGCCCCAAATCAATTTTGACCAAGGAATTTTTCTGTTCTTTCCAGCTGAAGGCAAAACCCATTCATTATATTTGGTCATGAAGACGCCCATTACACCACCTACAAGAACCAGCGACAAAATTCCCATTTGCGAATTATTCTTTGAGTTTGGCGTAAAGAGTGCAATAACACCAAAAATACCAACAAATAATGCAATATATAAGAGTGCACTATCTACTGCATATTGCCAAAATGGGATATCAGCTGCAGTCTTTTTCTTTGGCTTTAACATATCAGCTGCCTTGAGCTTTGGTGCCATGCCATAAAAAGTAGAAGCTGGCTGGCCATGACGTTGAGCAACAACTAGGTCAGCCAATAAATCATCAACACGTTTATCTGCATCTTCAGCACTCATTTTGCCTTGGGTTTCAAGTTCTTTTTGCAAACGATAAATATAATCCGAGTTTTTATTACTCAATTGCTTACGCAGTTGCTCCGGATTCATTTCCTTCACTTCGTCGTCTTTATTTTGACTCTCAACTTTTTCTTTCAGCTTTTCTTGCTTATTCGTATCTATTTTTACTTCTTCTTCAGTTTTCTTTTCAGCCATTATCTCTTCCTAAACATTAAATCTAAATTCAATAATGTCGCCGTCTTGGACTTCGTAGTCTTTTCCTTCAAGGCGCAGCTTACCAGCTTCTTTAACTTTTTGCATTGTTTCATATTTGTCTAAGTCAGCAAATGAGACAACTTCAGCGCGGATAAAGCCGCGTTCAAAATCTGAGTGAATTACACCAGCAACTTGTGGAGCTTTCATGCCTTCATGGAAAGTCCAAGCACGTGTTTCTGATCCACCAGCTGTGAAGAAAGTTCTAAGTCCTAAGATGTGATATGCTGCTCTGATTAAGCGGTCCAGTCCTGACTCACTGACACCTTCAGCCTCTAAAAATTCAGCTTTTTCATCATCATCAAGTCCGGCTATTTCTTCTTCAGTAGCAGCCGAAATTCCTAAGCACTCAGCATTTTCGCTTTCTGCATGCTTTTTAACGATTTGGAAGTATTGGTCACTTTCGGGATCAGCCATAGAATCTTCAGCAACATTGGCAACATAGATAACTGGCTTAGCTGTCAATAAGAACAAGCCTTTAACAATTTTTTGCTCCTCTTCGTTGAAGTTAATTGAGCGTACAGCCTTGCCTTCTTCTAAAACTGGCTTGATTTTTTCCAAAACAGCAAGTTCAACTTTAGCTTCCTTATCTTTTTGTTGTGCAAGCTTCTTTACCTTGTCAATTCTACGGTTAACTGCATCCAAATCGGAAATTGCCAATTCCAAGTTAATGGTATTGATATCCTCTTCTGGATCCACCTTACCAGTTACAGAGGTAATGTTGTCATCTTCAAAGGCACGTACCACATGAACAATCGCATCTGTTTGACGAATATTCTCTAAGAACTTGTTACCAAGCCCTTCACCTTTTGACGCACCCTTAACCAAGCCTGCAATATCAGTAAATTCAAAAGTCGTGTGAACAATTTTTTTCGCAGGTACTAATTCCTGAATTCGTGCCAAACGCTTATCAGGTACTTCGACCATCCCTACATTTGGTTCAATCGTGGCGAATGGGTAGTTAGCCATTTCGGCCCCCGCCTTAGTAATTGCGTTAAATAAGGTTGACTTCCCAACGTTTGGCAATCCAACAATACCAGCAGTTAATGACATCTTTATCCTCTTCTTTTTTCTAAATTAATTATTATCTTGATTAAAATTTGGTTGGACAATATTTTCCTTTGGTACAAAGAATTCGTTTTTCTCATTTACAGGATCATTTGCCTTAGTTAAAACTTTTTTGAGATTATGATCAAACTTTGATCTCGGCATCATTACAATGTGGCCACAACCCATACACTTTAAACGAATGTCAGCGCCCAAACGCAAAATTTCCCATTCATTTACTTTGCAGGCGTGCGGTTTTTTCATTAAAACTGTGTCTGCCAAGTTATAACTGATCGTCTTATTCATCAAGATCAACACCCAAGATATCGAGAATTCTGTTCAGCTCATCAACTGAGGAGAATCCAATTGATAAACGGCCGTTACCTTTTTTGCTTTCGGAAATATTAACTTTGGAACCTAGCTTATCAGATAATTGATGCTCACTTTCCCGAATAAAGGCTGACTTCTTGGTCATTTTCTTATGAGGTTTCTTTGCGTTAAGACTAGCTACCAGGGCTTCTACCTTACGAACAGGCATCCCCTCTTTAACTACTTGCTTGGCAACCTCATCAATTTTATCTTTGTTTTTTAGCCCTAACAGTGTTCTAGCCTGACCCATTGAAAGGTCACCATGCTGCAGAAGGTGCTTGGTTTTGCTAGGCAAAGTAAGTAAACGCAGATAGTTGGCAATATATGGACGTGATTTGCCCATCCGTTTTGAAACTTCTTCCTGTGTTAAACCTAAATTCTTTTGCAGCATTTCATAGGCTTGCGCTTCTTCTAGCGGTGTCAAATCTTCACGTTGCAAGTTTTCAAGAACAGCCACTTCCATCATTTGGCTTTCGGTGAACTCACGTACAATTGCTGGAATTGTTGTTTTCTTGGCTAATTTGGAAGCACGGAAACGGCGCTCACCTGCAATAATCTCATAACCATTAACAGACTTACGAACAATAATTGGTTGAAAAACGCCATTTTCCTTAATTGAATCCGATAATTCTTTCAGAGTTTTATCATCAAAACTCTTACGTGGTTGATACGGATTGGGTCTCATATCGCCTAGATCAAGTTCCTTGATTTCTTCTTCAGTTTCTTCAATCTGTGGCTCATCTTCAAATAGAGCTTCAATCCCACGACCAAGACCGCCTTTTCGCTTCATTTCTTTATTTTTTGATTCTCTTTCCATGATTCTTCAACACCTCCTTAGCTAAATCATCGTATACCTTGGCACCTCTTGAATTAGGTGCGTATTCTGTAATTGCTTCGCCGTAACTTGGAGCTTCTGCTAGTTTAGTTATCCTGGGAATAATAGTTTTATAAACCTTATCTGTGAAATACGACTTAACCTCTTTAACAACTTCTGCACCCAAATTAGTACGTGCATCCAGCATGGTCAGCAATACACCCTCAACACCTAAATCCTTATTGAAGTGCTTTTGAACTAGGCGAATGGTATTGAGCAACTGGCTTAATCCTTCCATTGCATAATACTCACTTTGAACTGGAATTAAAATTGAATTTGAAGCTGTAAAGGCATTAATTGATAATTGTCCTAAAGAAGGTGGACAATCAATAAAAATGAAATCATAATCGCCACTAACCGTATCAAGCGCTGACTTGAGTCGAGTTTCACGTGCCATCATGCTAATCAATTCCGTTTCTGCTCCTGAAAGATTAATGGTGGCTGGCACCAAATCCAGCTTATCAGTCGAAGTATGGAAAATTGTGTCTTTGAGTGGAACATCGTTAATCAACACACTGTAAATATCTTGATCAATTTCCGATTTTTCAATTCCTAAGCCAGAAGTTGCATTCCCCTGTGGATCAATATCGACAATTAAAACGCGGTAGCCACGTTCTGCAATCGAAGCCGCCAAATTAATCGTGGTGGTTGTTTTACCAACACCACCCTTTTGGTTAGCAACTGAAATTACACTTACCATATTTTCCATGTGCAACCTACTTTCTCTTTAATTCAATCGTAATCATATAATCATCAGGATCATTGTTTTCCTTGACTTTAACTTTGATGCCAGATTCTTTAGCTAACTTAACTGCACGCTTAATTGTGTTAATTTGGACCTGCATGTCCTTAGGTATTCGGCTGACAGCGCGCTTTGTTTTTTCTGCCTTGTCCTGCTCTTTTTTATTTTCAAAGTAGCCAGCAACGTCTTTGACAATCTTTTCTGTATCACTAACATTAAGATTATTGTCCAAGATTTCATCTAAAACACGCCCTTGGTCCTTTTGGCTTAAGCCTACTAGACAACGACCATGTCGTGGCGAAATTTGTCCACTGGCAAGATAGCTTTGAACTTTAGGTGATAGCTTCAGCAATCTCATCTTATTGGCAACATATGATTGAGACTTACCAATATTTTGCGCAAGAGCTGTTTGCGTCAAATTATTTAGCTTCATTAAATTATTATATGCTTGCGCCTCATCGATTGGATTTAAATTCTCTCTTTGTAAGTTCTCAATCAGCGCTAATGATGCTGCCTGAGCTTCCTCCATATTGTTAACAATTGCAGGAATTGTTTCCCAACCTAATTGCTTAGCAGCACGAAAGCGACGCTCACCTGCAATGATTTCGTATTGCTCGCCTTGTTCGCGAACCACGATCGGTTGTAGCAATCCTTCCTTATCAAGCGTCGTTGCTAATTCACGAATTGATTCATCGGAAAACTCACGTCTTGGTTGATAAGAATTGGGCACGATTTTAGTTAATTCAATATCTTGAATTTGTTTATCTTTAGGAATTTCATCGTGATGTCTTAAAGAAGAAAATAATGACATATGATTGTCCCCCTATTAATGAATTGGTTTACGATGCGGTGTTCCCGCTTGTCGTGGATATTTCTTAGGTGTCATTTTGACTTTTTGAACAAGAATCAGCGTTCTTTCTTCGTCACTATAAGGTAATTGCAGTTCTTCAGCCTCACTGACCTTGCCACCAAGAGTTGTGATTGCCTTTTGACTATCTTTCAACTCATCATCAGCTTTAGGTCCCTTAAGTGCAATGAAACTACCACCTTTTTTGACTAGTGGTAAGCAATATTCACTCAATACCGCCATATTGGCAACTGCACGTGCAGTTACAAGATCAAACTGTTCACGGTATTGCTTGTTTTGACCGACATCCTCGGCGCGACCATGAACAAGTGTTACATCCTTCAAATCTAACTTATCAACAAGTTCTTGCAAAAAAGTTAGTCGCTTACCTAGTGAATCGACAATAGTGACTTTGATTTCTGGTTTTATAATTTTGAGCGGAATTGATGGAAAACCCGCGCCAGCACCGATATCACATAAATTGCTGCCCGATTTAAAAAGTTCATCAAACATGAGTAGTGGCGTAATACTGTCAAAAAAGTGCTTAAGATAAACATCATTTTCTTCAGTAATTCGTGTGAGGTTAACATGCTGATTAGCTTCAATCAAACTAGTAAAGTATTGGTTAAATTGGTTGATTTGCTTTTCATTTAATTTAAAATTACGCTTTGATAATTCTTGGACAAATTGTTCAGGATTCATTTTTCACCCGTGAAACCTTGTTTCACACCCTATAAATTTAACGCTAAAAGCGGCTTATTGTAAAGCCATTATATCTTATTAATTATGAAATATTTTTTGACTGCCGTCAAAGTCTAAATCAGCAAAATACGCTATAATATCGTCAAAGGAGATCATTATGATTGTTACTTTAATTGTTTTAGTCTATTTGGCCCTAAAAACATATAAGGGATACCAAACCGGTTTTACCAAATTAGTTATTAATTTAATTTTTGCAGCGGTTGTTTTCATCGCTGCAATCTTATTTCAAAATCCTGTTGGCAATTGGCTCTACAGCCAAATTACTGGTCAAAACATTCAAGCCAGTTTGACCACTAGCACCAATTTAATGATTTTTCGATTCTTAGCCTTTTTCATCATTTTATTTGTTGGTAAATGGTTAATCAAAATTGTTAAAGGGTGGTTCCCAAGCAAAAAGCCACACTCAACCAGTTTTGGTACTCTTTTAGATGGTGTTTTAGGCGCGACCGCTCAATTTTTTGCTAGCTATTTTTTCGTCTATATAATTTTGTCGATGCTCAATGCTTTGCAAAATCCATGGTTTATTCAACAAACACTTAATTCATCATTTTTACGTTTTATAATTTATAGTACACCAGGCCTATCTAACGGTATGTTCAACTATATTTTTAGTATTAGTCGGACAGCTGCATAAAAAAGTCAAACAAATGAAAAAGCAACTACGATTGCTTTTTTTGTTATTTTTTTCATCTAAAAATATGACAAATTAATTGGTGATTGTAGTAAACTAGTTTTGGTAAGATTATTTAACAATAATATATGAAATTTTGGAGGAAAAAAGTGGATAAAAAATCAGTGCTTAAAAAAATAAAGACACTTTCTGCTGCAATCTTGCTTGCTGCTCCGATCGCAAGCTCAAGTATCGTTTCAGTTGTTAGCGCTGCTGATGAGGCTCAATCACAAACACCTCAAAGCAGTCAAACAACTCAAACACAGCAACCTAGTCAAACTGAACAATCAAGTAAAACTGATCAAACAAAGACGCCATCTTCATCTGATCAGACAAAAGCGCCTTCGACCACGAATAAGGAGCAAACAACAACTGCTTCAAATAAAAAGGTTAAGACTTTCAAAGTAGCAATTGTTAAGAAGAACTACGGCATTTATCAAGGCAATTTTGAGAACAAAAAATCTAGCTCAAAATACTTCCACAAGACTTTTAATGTCAGCAAAACTTTTACCCACAACGGTAAAAAATACTACTGGATCAGCCAAAAAGGCAAACCAGCAATTGGCTACATTAACAAAAATGCTGTCGCAACACCTAACCAAGCTAAAATTGTTAAGGCTCCATATGTCAGCCAATACGTTCCAGTTAAAACACCTTGGGGCTGTGCGGGGGCTTCAATGTCAATGCTACTTGGCTCACAAGGTCAAAAGATTACTGCAAGTTTCTTAAAGAAAGTACAGGACAACTTACCAATGCAACCAACTAAGGGTGGTCAAAAAGGTAATGTTTACACCGGTGTCGGTTTTGGCTTTGTAATCAGCCCAGGTGCTTTAGCTAAATATGCTCGTACCTTTAAGACCGGTAAAAATGTTATTAACATTTCTAACAAGAAATTGACCTTAGACGACATCAGAATGTACGTTCAAGGTGGAAAGCCTGTTCTTTACTACGGTTTTTCTTCATACCAAAAGCCTGGTGACAATGTACGTAACCACTGCAAAGTTATTGTTGGCTATGAAAAAGGTAAATTCCTAGTTTATGACCCTCTATACTACTCAAAGCATGATGGTGCTGGTACTGGTGGCAAGAACATGAACTACGACCATGGCGCCATTGCTTGGCTTCCAAAAGCAACAATTCAACATGAATTCTGTCACAAGGCTATTACTATTAAATAAATTCAATTATTTTAAAAAACGAAGCTGGTTAAATCTCAGCTTCGTTTTTTTGTTACTTAATAAAAAACTGCTTTTACAATATCGTAAAAGCAGTTTTAAATCTCTACTGATCAAAATTATCATATTCAACGTGTTCATCATTATATACAAAAACTGCACCAATTCGATCAGGATTGTCATGCCAGCCTTCAATTGGATGTCCTGCGAAAAAAAGACGCTTGCATTCGATTTCGGCTTCAACTGAGTCCTTGGTAAAGGTAGTTATACCAGCCAAATCAGTTTCTACTGGATAGCCAGTTCTTGGATCAATCAAATGATGATACTTATGACCATCTACAACTAAATAACGCTCATAAGTACCACTGGTCACAGCTGAGCACTCTGTAACTGTTACCGTTGAAATGTTATTGCCACGTGGCTTCTTAGGATCTTGAATGCCAACTGTCCATTGGCCACTCGTACGCTTAGGCGAATCATTAACAAGCAAAATGTTACCACCCAGATTGATGATGCCAGCTCTGACGCCGTAAGCATGCCAAAAGTCACGAATTCGATCAGCAATCCAGCCCTTAGCAATGCCACCTAAGTCGAGTTCCATCCCTGGTTTCTTCAAGTAGACTGTTTGATTTTCATCATCTAATTCAACACTAAATGGATCAATTAATTTCATTTTTTCTTGTATTTGTTCATCAGTTGGAACATGTGCATCCTTAAAGCCAATTGCCCACAGCTTAACTAACGGACCAATTAATGCATTAAAGCCAAAGTTTTCTCGGCTTTGTTCAACCGCTAACTTAACCAAACCATAGACAGCACTTGAAACCTGAACTGGTTCCTTACCCGCAGCATGATTAATATCCATTACTTCTGAATTTTCACGATTTACAGTCAATAAATCTTCGTAGTGATCAATCAGATCAAACGTTTCATTAATCAAAGTATCATCAGTTGTACCAAAAATTTGCAAAGTAATTGCGGTTCCTAAGGCCTGATGCTGCCCTGTTGCCTGCTCTAAAGTTAAATTTTCAATCATTATGTTTTCTATTTCTCCAAGTATCTTTCTCTAATTAGTTCTTGCATTTGGTCATCAATCTCAAGTTCATTAGTAATGTATGAATCAAGACCACCAAAATTTTCATTAATAGTGATTAAGCTGGTGTCAAAATAAGAATTCGCAACCGAACCTAAGACACGCATATTGGCGCGGAAATTGTCATTTTCTCCCGCCTGTTTAAAGTGCTGGTCACGAACTGCACGATAATCATTCAACATGTAGTTTGAATAAAGATAGTCCTGGCGAATTACCTCCATATCTACGCCTAAAATGTATAAAATGATAATCGTTACCAGACCTGTGCGGTCCTTACCTTCAGAACAATGGTAAAGAATTGCCCCGTCATCATTTTCTGCTATCAATTCAATAATATGATGAAAGCTTTGTTGGGCTGACTTGTTAAGGATATGGTGATGATAGCGGCGGCACATCAACTTAAAACCTGCATATTGGTCTTTACGATACTCAGCAAATTCTTTACTCATATTCTGTCCCTGCCCACCAGTATTATCTTCAGCAGAAAGCGGACAAGCATAGTGCTCAACATTGTCCAGCTCTTTATCAGGACTTTTTTTACATTCAGCTGGTGAACGTAAATCAATAATTGTGTGTAAGCCGTAATCTAGCAAAAACTGCTCATCAGCTGGCGTTATTTCACTCATATTACCAGTCCTCAGTAAACAGTGTGTTCGAATTTTACGTCCATCAGATCCTACATATCCTCCAACATCACGGGGATTACGAACAGATTTTATTGGCAATACAATTGGGGCAGTCATCGACAATTTCCTTCCTGACAAAAATAACCGGATAGTTAATCCTATCCGGTTATTTTACTCTCTGCTAAACAATCTAGCAAAATATTATTTATTTGCTTGTTCAATGAACTTGAAGAAGTTATCCATCATACCATCTAATTGTTTGATTGTTGCTTCGTCAGTTAATTCTCCAGTTTGCTTGTCAAACTTGCTTGGGGCTTGACCAATCAAAACTTCGTTACCTGGTAAAACGTTAGCACTCATATCTGGTGAAAGTAAAATTTCACGCATATCTTCTTGTGCACGACCAGTACCTTGTGTACCGTATGAAGCACCAGCAACAGCAACTGGCTTCATCTTCATTACATTAGGGCCAGCGTGTGAACCTAACCATTCAAGACTACTCTTTAATGCAGCAGGAATAGTGTGGTCGTATTCTGGTGTAGTGATGATGATACCATCAGCATTCTTAACGTCTTCAATCCAAGGTTTAATAGTTTCATCAGCCATTTCTGTTCTACAGAATGGTGTTAACTTATCAATTTCTTTTACTTCAATCTCTGCTTTGTCACCGTAACGCTTAGCAATAAACTTTGCTAAAAAACGATTGTATGAGAAATCAGCGTTTGTACCAACAATTGCTAAAATTTTCATTCTTGGTCCTCCTACTTAGTAACTTGTGCGTACCAACTATCAACTTCATCGAAGAAGTGACCTAAGAATTCAACAGAAGACTTATCAGTTAAGTCACCATTTTCATCAAATTGTTGAGGTGCAACACCCATCATAAACTCATCGCCGTTAAAGATCTTAGCACCAAAACCAGGTGCAGTCATCAAGCTCTTCAAACGACTTTGTGAACGTGAAGCACCTTGAGGCATTGGAGAAGTTGAAACAATAGCAACAGGTTTACCCTTAAATGGATGTGTTGCACTTGATAACCATTCAAGTGCGCTACTTAAAGCACTAGTTACAGAGTGTTGTTGCTCTGGTGAACCAATTAAGACCAAATCAGCATCTTCAATTTCTTTAGTCAAAGTTTGAATAGCTTCAGGAACGTCTTCACCTTCTTTAAACATTGGTAAACCTTTAACAGTTGCTAATTTAAAGTCATATTTGTTAGCAAATTCCTTAGAGATAAACTTAAGCAATGCTTCATTAAATGAATTATTGGCATTTGAACCAGATAATGCAAGAATTTTCATAAAAACCACCTTTCAAGAAAAATAATTTCTTAAATAATTATAACATCATCTCTAATTTTTGAACAAAAAACATAACCGTACGCCTACAGAAGTTTAATTTTTTATTCTATAACCTTTGTTATATATGGCTTTATATTAAAAAATTATTTTTTGTGGTTTTTCTTCTTTTTTGCTCTAGCTTCTTTAACATCATCAGTATCGAACAGAGAAACGGTGCTAGTCTCACTTAGCCAATCGTTAATAACTGCATCATTAAGCTGTGCAGACAGCACATTTACGATTTGCGTTTGCGAAAAGCTTGCAATGTCATTAACGATTAAAGACGCAATTCCGATAGTGGTAATCCAATTGGCAATTACAATATTTTTGATTTTTTCATTTGTATGACTGTCATCCGGATACTGCTCTTTAAACTTAATAATTCCGAGCTCAATCAAAGTATCTGAAATAACTTTACTGCCAAACTTTCCATCAACAAACATTGCACGAAAAAGATTTTCATGTTGCTCAGCAAATTCAATGTACGACAAATCCATATCTACCATAGGTTCACTGGTGTATTGCTTTTGCAAAATATTACTTCTAAGGTTGTCCGCAATTTGACGCAAAACCTCGTTGCGCAATTCGTCCATGCTCTCAAACTCAAGATACAATGGCTGTGTTGAAAAGTGGCCTACTTTAGCAATATTTCGGGCAGTTAAGCTTTCAATACCATCTTTAACAACCATTTTATAAGCAATAGCTAAAATTTTCTTTTTCCCAATTTCTTTTTTTCTTGCCATAAGGTTTTTTCCTTGATTAATTTAGTACCATAATTTTCCCTGCTCGCTGGCAATCAAGTCATTAAACTGCCCATACCCGCAGAAAACTCTTTAATTTTCGTTATCTGAAAATTCATCGTAATATGACGAGACCATATCGCCAATTTCGTCTTTGCTTAAACCTTGTGATGCGCAAAATGAAAAGAATGCAGCTGATAAAATATATCCTCTCTCGCGATCATCCGTTAAATTGTCAGAAAATCTCAAGTTAATGCTTTGATTCTCATAATCTGTTGTTATTTCAATTGCTTTATCTTCTGGAAGTTCCATTTTCTACCTCAATTTTTCATTACTTAACTCTTTACTTGTCGCTCAATCTTCTATAGCTTTGGCTATGGCGTAAAATCGCGACTTCACATTACAAAAACATCTTCTTTAACATAATTTTTTGCTATTTTCTCTTAAAAGAACATTTCGGCTCAAATGATTAATAACTGTCTTAAAGAAACCTCATTTTTAATCTGTTTATTGAATTGACAACAGTACCATCTCATAACCATCTCATAAAATAACAATTAATTATCCAATGATAAGAATAGTAAATTTAAAACTATTTTGTCAAGAACAATGTGATATTTTATACCTAAAATTATCAGTTACTCTAATAGTCTCAACGAATAATGTTACTTGATAATGAACCCGTAGAGTGGAAATTTACTATATAAAAAGCAATAAAAAATAGCCAGTTTAATCATTATTGAAAATGCTCGTATACAATAACAAAATAATTAAGTCAGCCATGAAAGGTATATACCTGTTAGAGAACTACTGTTTTTTTATCATTTCCCCATCCATCATTTCGTAAATATGATCAGCATATTTTTCCAATCTCGGGTCATGAGTCACTAAAATGACTGCTTTTTGGTAATTTTGGGCAAGATTTTTGAACAATTGACCTACTTCATCTACATTTTTACTATCAAGTGATGCTGTTGGCTCATCAGCCAGCAAAATTTTAGGGTTGGCATAAAGTGCCCGAGCAATTGCGGCACGTTGTTGCTGACCCCCAGATAGCTCACTCGGATACTTATTTACTAGTCCAGTAATTCCCAACTGTTCTAATAACTTGCCCATTGTTGCTTGGGTAAGGTTGCCCTGTTTTTTTACATGATCAACAAGTTCAAACTGCTCTTTAACCGTTAAAAAAGGAACCAAATTGTATGCCTGCAAAACAAAACCAATCTGATTCAGACGCAATGCATTACTTTGCTTAGCAGAAATATTGGCAATATCCTCACCGTTAATGTAAACCTGTCCAGATGTCGGCTTTTGTAAAGAACCTGCAATCGTTAAAAAAGTGCTTTTACCTGCCCCAGACGGTCCCATGATTAACACGACTTCGCCTTCATTGGCCTTGAAATCTATTTGCTTAAGCGCTTGAACTTCTGCTGCACCTGTTCCATATACTTTTTGAACATTTTTTAATTCAATAACTGCCATTTTATTCACCTATCGCCTTAGCTGGATCTACCTTTAAAATTGATCTAATTGGAATTAAGCTACCGATAATTCCTGTTAATAGCATGCCGCATGTTCCACTTAAAATAATTTGCGGTGTAAAGCTCATTGGAACTGCAGCAGGCAGAACTTTTGCGGTTAACCACATTACAGCCAAACCAATAATTACTCCAACTACAACCAAAATAACCGATTGGCTGACTGTTGCTGCTACTAAAGTTCGACTTGGAATTCCTTGAGCCCTCATTACAGCAAAATTATGCATCTTTTGCATTGTCAGAATGTACAAAAAGACCGCAATAATAATTAACGAAATAACGAACAAAAAGCCAATCATTAACTGGAAAGTCATATTTTGCGCTGTATAGCCCGGCAGCTTTTTAATGAACTGAGCAATCTGGTAAGTCTTACTGTTAGCATGATTATAACTATAATTTACATTCCGTGAAATTATCGCTGAAGCCTTTAAATTAGGCATCCCTTGACGTAATTTGCGCCAACTTGCTAATGAACCATAAATAATGGGTGCAATATTTATCTTCGCGTTTTTAACAAATCCAACTATACGATACTTGTTTGTCAAGCCATTTAATTCAAGCTCGTCACCTAGCTTATATCCTTTTGTCTGGAAGGCTTGATCGACCACAACTTCACGATCTTTTTTGGCTTTTCTACCAGCGATTAATTCTTGATTGGCGTAAATAAACTGATCTTTTTTTACCCCAATAAACTGAGCTGAAACCTGTGGACGGTTACTGTTTTTAGCAACTACTGGTGTTTGACCAAGTAAAGCTTCATCTTTAGTTAGCTTGGCTTTGCTCAAATCATCTTTAGTTAAAAGTGATTGACTCATGCTCACATTAGCATTTTTGTTTAATACCACTTGTTTGGCATTCCAAGACTCAATTGCCTGCGTATTTTCACTTGCTAAACCAACAGCTAGTGATGACAGAATAAAGATTAAGTAGCTGATTAGAAAAATCATTAAAATGATCAATCCGTAACGCAGCTTTTCCCGTTTAATTTCTTTAATCGCTAAAAACATTAATCTGACTCCTTCTTAAGTAGCGTCAAGCCCGCCTTAAGCTTAGAAAAGACAAGCTCCTTTTGCGCCAGATCAACCAGTATTTCCCTAATAGCAGCATGACTGAGAACCATGGCGCTCCAATTTTGTGGACTTAATTTAACTAACACTTCCTGAGAAAATGGTTCACTAACTGTGCTCTCGTTATACAACATATGCATTTTAACTAATTTGGCATATTTACTACCTTGCGTTTGATTAATGAAATCAACCACATTTTGATAAAAAATTTCAGGCTGATAGTCTGCTGGCGCCCCAACAAAAGAATGAATCTCTTTCATTGCGAGCTGATACAAATATCTGTAAGCATCAGACAAATCTTCAAAGTACTTGTAAAAAGCTCCACGCGCAATTTCAGCCTCTTTAACAATCCTAGCTACCTGTGCCTCAGCCAACGAGTGATTGCTAAATTCATTGAGTAAAGCCTGCGTAATTTTCTCTTTTTTGTCCTGCGGTAAATTTACAAAAGTTGGTTTTACCATTTTCTCATCTCCTTTCAAAATGACACTGTGTCACTTTGGCGAAATATTAACCCTTATAATTTTTTCCGTCAATCAAAAAGCTCTTGCAATTTTTACTTGGTCTAAAAATTGAGCAATAAAAAAGAGTTCCTTCTCGAACTCTTTTCCCTATTTATTTAAATGCTAATAATCGATTGTAATAGTTTATCCTGGCCACATGATCACGGTATGAGATTTTAGCTAATGCGCAGTTATCAATTGTTTCAAATGCGTTGATATCTCCTGCTGTAAAATAGTGGGCAAACATCATTCTAATTAACGTGCCATGACAAACAACCAAAATCTTTTTATCGAGATTTTTTTCCTGTAATTCATCAAGGAAGCTGCCGCAACGTTGATCAAGTTCCGCAAAAGTCTCGCCGTGTGGCGCGTATTTAACGTAATTAGCTGCCGCTTTTCCCCATGGATCAATCGCATCCGGATACTTTTTACCTAATTCCGTTAGGTATTCTCCGTCCCACTCACCGAAATTGAACTCTACTAAGCGCTCATCAGTAATTATTTCTTTTTGTCCTTTAGTAAAAATTTGTGCTGTCGTCATCGCCCTTTTCATCGGACTACAAAATACAAGATCAAATTGATTAGGATCAAAATTTGCTGCAGCTTCTTCTGCATATGTACGCCCCTCTTCGTCAAGATCATGATCAAACTTTGACCCCTGAATTTTCCTAGTCTTATTTAAATCTGTCTGACCGTGCCGTACAAAAACAATTTCCATGCTAATCTCCATTTGCTAACTTATCGGTATTACTGTCGCTTAAAATCAAAGTCTGTTCGAAAAACATACCTACTAGCTGTGCTTTCTTCCGCAACAAACTGAAAGCCAAAATCATCAAATTGCTGTAATTCTTCTGGCTGCTTGAGTTCGTTTTCTGAAATAAAGCGAACCATTTCGCCTCGTGCCATTTTAGCATGAACGCCTACCGTCTTCCATTGCCCATTTTTTTGTTCCTGAAAATCAATTGTAATCATTTGTCGTTTATCAGATACGTATGGCGCAATATTCTTTGAATATTCCTTTGAAGCTAAATTAATTACAACATCATTTTTATCAAAGAGGTTATCGACCAAAGTTTCGCCCCAATATTTATAAAGGTTTGGTTCTCCAAAACCTAAAACTTTGTTCTTCATCTCTAAACGGTATGGCCACACACCATCAAATGGCCGCAAAACACCGTAGAGGCCAGACAAAATGCGCACATTTTCCTGCAGGTATGCCAAGGCTTCAGCTGTAAACAAGTCCGGTGCCATGTACTGATATTGAATACCTGAATACGAGATAATTGCTGGCGTTAAGCCCTCTACTTCAGTTATGTCCAGGGCAGCGAGTTGTTTTTGTCCTTCTTCAGTAGTACGGTCACTTCCACCCCAAATTGCCTTTAATTGCGTAAAACTGCATTTTTTTAAAAAATCGGATAGTTCTTTTGCTTGAGTTAAAAACTGTGGTTGTGATTTCGCTGCAAAGGCATTAGTATCAACTTTCATTTTCATTGCTGGTGAGATAATAATTTTCATCTTTCGTATTTACCGCCTTTTAGGTTAAACTTAATAGTATGAGTATTAAGGAGAGAGATTTAATGAATCCTGATTTTGCTATTATCTTAAATTTTAAACTAAAAAGCACCAAAGATGTAGATGCTGATTTTTTAGTAAAAACTGCACGCAATATTGGTGCTAGAGCTGTTGCAACCGATCAATTACAAGCTGACTTCGAAAAGGCTTGTGCTAAATATACGATTGCCCTAGTTGATGCGCAGACTGGAGTTGATTTAACTCCTGACAATGTAATTGATGAAATTATTAATCACCGTAAAGAAGGAAACAGCATATTTATCAATGTTGAAGTGGATTCTGCCAATTCACTTATTGAAAGCACAACAGAAATGTTCACCGCGACCAACAATTGGATGCACATTTTTGGCCATGCTTTAAACGAAAGCGAACCATGCGCATGCACCAGCGACAACGGTTTTGTCTTGCAAAACCGTCACATGCAATATCAAAAATATGTTTTTGTTAAAAAACCACTAGCACGAGAAGTAGTGGTAGACGGTATTGCAGTTGAACCTAACCGAATCGAAATGATCGAAAAGCGAACTGAACCAAAATTTAGCTATGAAGATGGCAAACTAACTATTGATTTAGCAGATATTCCTGAAAGTGATTTTGACTGGCAAATTATTCGTGTACAGGAGCACAGGCCAGAAGACGATATTAAAGAAACTAAGTTTTAAAGTTCAACAAAAAAATAGCACTTAATATAAGTTAAGTGCTATTTTATTTTTTATTAAGATACTCCAGTATTGGTTTGAGATCCTTTTCTTTTTTCTGTTTTGGAATATCAGGGTTTTTCAGGATTTCAAATGCAGGTTGAACTACCGCATATATCTCCCTGTTCTCTAAACTATCAATCGTCAAATAACTAATTTTAAAGTAGGCCTCCAAACCAGTTGTATCATTTTCATCTAAAGCCTTTTGTATGAGGAATATAAACACCTTTTTCAAGTTACGAGTTCTTTTCTTTTTTTCACGTTTCTTATCATAGACAGGTAAAAATAGTGCTACGCAAACAGCAGCAATCTCTGCTATAGCTGTTACCCACTCAGATAATGGTCCTATTTCCATGATATCACCTCTGTTCAATTATACTATTGCATCAAAAAGTTCAACTATTTTTATCACTACCAATGGCCAAGTAATATTATTCACACTGTATTTTCATGTGAATTTACACCACAAAATTAACTATATGCAACATGAATAATTTACAATAAACTAAAACACATCAAGGAGAGTTATAAATGAAATCTAACAAACCGTTTTATCAAAAGTGGTGGCTTTGGCTAGTTGCCTTCTTTGCCCTTACCTTTTTCGCTAATGATTCAACTTCAAGCGAGCATCAGAGCAATCAAACTAATGAAGCTCGCTCTGTAGAAGTTACCCACAAAAAAGATGCACCACAAGCCAAAGCAAAAGTACAAGAACTTGTAGTTAAACATAATAATCAAAAACCCACAAAGCAAGTACTGACCGTCAATAAAAATGTTACTCAGAAAACGCAGTTTAACCAAGTAAAATACTACCGTCAAGGAAAAAGTCGCGTTGTTTATATTGCACCTAGGTCTGGTAGAAGATATCATTATGATCCTAACTGCCGCGGCCTCAGGCCTGCAAGAGGAAATATCTCTAAAATATCTAAGAAAAATGCGATTAGCCGCGGCTACACTTTATGTAAATGGGAAGATTAACAAATAGAAAAAGCAGAGTTTTTACAAACTCTGCTTTTTCTATTCCTTTGATACAATATCATCTTTAACTTAATTCAGTATATCTAGCTAAATGTAGTCCTTTATCCTCAATTTCCTGTGCTACCTTTGGATCACATAAAAAGTCCACTTCTTGTGTACGCGGAATAGTTAGGCTGGATTGCTGAATAATGCTTTGATCTAAATACCCTGGGTGGCATACCATCATTGGCACATTATCCTCAGAGCTAGCAAGAGCAAATTTGACGGTGTCAGCAAAAGTACGATATGGATCATAATTCGGCTTCATGCTGTCCATAAAAGTTGTGATTGTTGTATTATTTTTAAACTTAACTGGGTTTAGGTCTAAGTCGAATGGCAACAACGGTAAGTCATGTCTTTCAGCTACTACTTCAAGGCCTTTTAATAGGTTTGCACTATAAACAGCATGCGCTTCGAAATAATCGGGCTTTTTACCAACAATTTTCAAGAAATACTGATATTGCGCCTCAATTTCAATAATAACTTCGTCTAAATTAACTACATCATACTCGGCAGTTCGATAAACCTTAGAAGGTTTGAATAAACCATTAGATGTCACCAAACTTGGTATTTTCTCTGGATCTGTCAAAGGCTTACCTGCACAAATCACTGTATGCATCCCAATATCAAGATCAAATGGTTTCAACAAGTCTAACCCATGAAGCGTGTCTTTCATGTTAACCATTACGCCAACATTATTGATTAATCCATTTTTGACGCTTTCATAAGTTCCATAATTAACACCCTTAGAATAGCCTAAATCGTCTGCACGAATAATTATGTTTTTCATATTCTCCTCCTATTTAGTTTTTGGCTCAACGCCAATGATATAAGTAGCAATTGCTGCAACTATTAAGGCAATTGCTGCACTTATAATCCCATTAATTAAGTTAGCAGTAGAGCCGCCTACGTAAGCTGTCAGTGACATAAAATTGGCCACTGGTACAATTACATAACCAGAAACATGCATTATGGCAGCATATATACCGCCTACGAATCCACCAATCATCATTCCAATAAATGGTCTACGGTATTTAATTGCTATTCCATATAAACCAGGCTCAGTAACACCACCTACAAAGTTGGCAATAAAGTAACCAAAAGCTAAAGATTTTTCTTTTTTATCTTTTAAGCGTAATGCAGCACCCAAACTCATACCAGCTACTGCAAAACTAGCAGCCAAAGAACCTAGAATAATAAAGTTATCGTGACCAGTTTGCGCCACAATCGTAATCATTGCACTTATCATAACTAAGTGCATCCCTGTTATAACTAGAAGTTCCCAAAGAGCACCTATTAGCCCGACACCAATAATAGCAGCAACACCGCCTAGTTGACCGAAGGAAATGATTCCCTTAGAAACGTATTCGCCTACAAATCCTCCAAGTGGTCCAAGTACACATAGGGCAAGAGGTAGCATAATAGCAATTGTTAAAGTAGGTGCAAGAATAGTGCGCAATGCGGCAGTGATATGTTTATTGAAAAAGCGCTCGATATATGACATTATCCATACCGATAGTAAGATTGGCAAAACAGAACTAGCATAATTGGTTAAGTGCATTGGAATGCCATATACTGTGAATGGCTTTCCTGCAGCAACTATTTTTACCAAACCTGGGTCAAGCATAATCGCTCCAAGAAAGATTCCTAGAATTGGGGATGTGTTAAATTGTTTGGCAGCAGTATAGCCGATTGCAATTGGGAAGAAGTAAAAACCAGCATCACCAACAAAACTAAACAGCTGATATAAGTCACTATGTACAGAAATAACGTTTAGCATAGTTGGTCCAAGCACTGCTACTAGCATTTTAAACATTGATGCCGCAATCAGCATTGGAATGAGTGGTGTTAAACTTCCAGCAATTTTGTTTAAAATCGTATTACCTACAGACTTCCATGTTAGTTTTTTGGGTTCGCTTTTTACGTTATCAATATTTTCATTTATTGGCGCAGCTTCTGTTAAGTTGCCCACTGCAGTAACTGCATCATAAACTTCATTAACCGTTTGACCAATGATAATTTGATATTGTCCACCAGATCTTGCAGTTCCCAACACGCCAGCAATATTTTTTATCTCGTCGTCTTTTGGTATGCTCATGTCCTTAAGATTGAATCGTAATCTTGTCATACAATGAGTTACACTAACAACATTCTCACTGCCACCAACAGCATCAACAATTTGCTGAGCCATTTCCTGATATTTTTTATTCATTTTCACTTTCCTCACTATTTAATTGTGTAATCATTCTTTGAACGTAAATCATTAAATAAAATTCTTCATCATCCGTAGTATTTGTACGTAATTTTTCATCAATCTGATTAATAATATCTACTGTACACTGGTACACTTTAGGATAGCTTTCTTTAAAACTTGTCCTGAGTAATTTACTTGAGCCATCATCAATTTGCTCATTACTCTCTAACCGCTTCAAATAGTATCTTAGATGCGTAATAAATCTGTTATAGATAAAGGAATTACGATTAATTTTTAGCTTAAATTGTTGCTCAATCTCTTTTACTATTAAGTCGGCAATTGAATTAAAACTATCTTCACTTATTTGCAGTTTTGTAACTACTTGAGAATTAATAAAGTGCATAGCTATCGCAATTACTTCTTCTGAAGATAATTTTACATTCAACTTCTGTTCAATTAGTTTCAGAGCTATTTCGCCAACCTGACATTCTTTAGGATAAAACGAACGAATATCATACGAAAATGGATAATCAATTCGTATCCCTTTTTTTGAACGTTCAATCGCAAAATTAATATGGTCTGCTAAACTAAACAGAATATTTTGATTTAAATCTTGACTCAAAATAGTTTGTGCCTGCTGAATGATATCAGCACTCACTTCTAAAACATTTTCCGGAATTTCTTTAATCAGTTTAAAATTACGACTGTCAATTCGATAAAAAGTCAGTTTGATTTTACTTAAGTCAGTTAGTTCATATGGTGTTTTAGGGTAGCCAATTCCTTTACCAAAAGCCACCAATTCGTCATGATTTTGATCTAAGCAAACTGCTACGTTATTATTTATTCGCTTAATGACTTGCATTCAGATACTCCCATTAAACTTGCTTTTCGACTATTGTGTCCAAATTAGTCACCTTATCGCCATAGTTCTCAATCAATTTCCAGTCTTGATGTTCCGGTATCAGCTTGGTAAAAATGACCATCGTAGTCAAATCGACTTCTCTATTCTTAAGAAAGTCACGATCAAGTTTAACTATTTCTTGTCCCTGTTCTATTTCTTCATCTTGTTCAACGACAGCTGTAAAACCTTGTCCATTTAAATTAACTGTATCTATACCAATGTGAACGAGTATTTCATCTCCATCTTTGGTAACTATCCCCACTGCATGATGGCTTTCAGGTAATGAAACAACTTTTCCAGCTACTGGTGCAAAAACTACATTTGCTGTTGCAGATAAAGTTATTGCAAAGCCGTCTCCCATCATTTTTTGTGAAAATACTGGATCTTTTACATTACTTAAATTTGTCAGTGTTCCCGAAATAGGTGCAGTAACAGTAAATTTAGTACTTTTCTTTTTTAAAAAATTAAACATAATTATCCCCCCTTAGCACACAAAAAAACTCTTTGTGGCACAAGATTAGCAAGTGTTCAAAAAACACTTTGACTAATGGTAATGTCTCAAAGAGTAACAATCCATTTCTTATTATATGTATCATTATACACAATTATATTTTCTATGCAAGCGCTTTTTAGATTGAAATATAAGCTACCTAGCAGCATTTTAGCAAAAACAAAAAACGCAGTCTTTTTCGACTGCGTTTTTTAAGTGTATCTATTTATTACCTTCGGCTCTTGATTTATATACGCCTTCAGCGGTATTGATAATTAGTTCTTCGCCCTCTTTGATAAAATCAGGAACTTGAACTACTAAGCCAGTTTCCATTGTTGCAGGCTTACCTGTACCAGTAACTGTAGCACCCTTAATACCAGGTTCAGTATGAGTAACTTTCATTGTAACAGTTGCTGGTAATTCAACGCCAAGAAGCTTACTGTCATTAGCAAATTCCAATTGAACTTCAATATTTGGCATCAAATAAAACTTATCATCACCAAGTTGTTCACCAGAAACTTCGTATTGTTCATAAGTTTCGGAATCCATGAAAGTATAAACGTCACCTTCGTTATAAAGGAATTGTGCTTTCTTTTTAGTAATGTCGATTAATTCAACCTTTTCAGTTGGACGCATCGTCTTATGAACAACTGCACCACTTTCAATGTTGCGTAAGTCCATTTGCATAACAGTATTGCCCTTACCAGGCTTATGATGGTTTGCCTTAAGCACTCGAATCATTTTACCGTCTTGGCTAAATACCATACCCTTTTTTAAGTTAATTGCCTGTACCATTTTTTTCTCCTTTTTATTTTAATCGCGTTTAAATTCCAGAAAAAACTTTACGCTGGAGGCAATGCAAATTTTTTAATTAATAATAAATAAATCGTGTTCATACCGTTTAGTATAGCAAAATTGACCCAAACTAGGTACTAAAAGTTAAAACTGCCGCAGATAGATTTCATCAATTTGATGGCCGGTTGTTTTATGCAAAATTAAGCTGGCTCGTTGTTTAGTTGGTGCAATATATTCACGCAAATTAACCAAATTCACCATTTGCCAAGTATCTTGTGCTAATTGAATTGCATCTGTTCTAGGACCGTTAGCCATCTCATAGTAAAAATTAGTTGGATCAGTTTTATTCATTTCAAGCACGCGCTCAAACCGTTGCATGAACCATTTTTCAATTAACTCCTCATCGGCATCGATATAAATTGAAAAATCAAAAAAGTCACTGGTAACAATTTGCCCATTAGTTGGTAACTGTAAGGTATTAATTCCTTCGATAATTAAGATATCCGGCTGCTTCACGTGACCATACTTGCCTGGAACAATATCGCTTAATTCTTGGGAATAAAGCGGATAGGCAATATTTTCTTTACCGCTAAGGACATCCTTTAAAAAGTCACTCAGTAAGTTCATGTTGTAACTTTCAGGAAAACCTTTCCGATCAAAAAGACCACGCCGTTTCAATTCTTCATTCGGATAAATAAAGCCATCTGTTGTCATTAGATGAACGTTTAAGCCAGGAAATGTTCGGCTAAGTAAGACCTGTAGAAGACGAGCAGTTGTTGATTTACCAACTGCAACCGAACCGGAAATACCAATGATAAAAGGTGCAGCAAGCACATGCTGCTTTAAAAATTCACTCTGTTTTTGCTGCAAAGTACGTTTTTCCTGGTACACCAAATAAAGATAGTTAATTAGGCTGCCATAAATTTCTTGAACATCCGTTAAATTGATGACATCCCCTAATGACTTAATTTTTGCAAGTTCGTCCTTCGTTATTTTAACAGCATCATTAGAAGAAAAAGATGCCCATTCATCTCGATTAAAACGCAAATAATTTTTCATCTTTAGTCATTCCCTTACCTTGTCCAAATCATTACGGATATCAAATTAAATTATCTCATTGCAAAAGAAAAACTCACGTTAAAAACGCAAGTTTTACTTCTTTTTATAAGTTATAGTACATCATAATGTGGTCAATACCCGCTTCAGTAAAAACTTCGCCCTTAGTCTGATAACCTAATTGATCATAAAAAGGTTTAGCTTGCATTTGAGCATGGCAAATTAATTGCTTAACACCAAGATCACGCAGATATTGGTGCACCTGCTGCATCATTTTTGTACCAAGATGTTGCCCACGCGTTTGCGCAGCAACTGCTACACGGCCAAGAGCCCACTGATCATTTTCTTTAAAAATACGGCAAACAGCAAGCGCTCTATTTTGCTCTTCGTTCAGCAAAAAGACTTGAATTGCAGTAAGATCTTGATCATCAAGTTCAGGCTCAGTGATTTTCTGTTCCGTGACAAAAGTATCAATACGCAATCTTGCAATACAATACATCTCTTGACCCGACATATCAGCAATTTTTTTAAACTTAAATGTTTCCTGTTTCTCCATCTTAGCCTCACCTATTTTTCTTCGTAAGTGTCTTGATCAACATCAAGAAGTGGACTTTTGGTGCCTGTATAAATCATATCAAGCTTATACATTGCACGCGAAGTGATAGTGTAAACCAGTTGCGTTTCATCAAGGCGGTGATAGCTTTTCTTTGAGGCATCCCACATAATGACAGAATCAAATTCCAAGCCTTTAGCTAAATATGACGGAATAATCAACGTTCCATCAACCAGTCGCTGATTAGCGGTTGCAATCAAAGTGGCTTTTACACCATTTTTCTTCAATTCTTCTGCAACAAACCTAGCACTTTCAAGATCTTTAGTAATCACCGCTGTCGTCAACTTGTTTTGCTCATTTTCCAGTAATACTTGTTGCAAAACCTTTATCGCCTCAGCATTATCATTTCGTCCCCAAACGACAGGCTTTGGTCCTTGCCTGTTAAAGGACTCAATTTTTTCACCCTGACGTAAAATTTGCTTGGTAAAATCTGTTAATTGCTTGGTTGAACGGTACGATTTGGTTAGCTGCACAACATCCGTTTTCTTAGGATCGAACAAGCCACTAATTTGTTTAAGTAAACTTCGACTCTCATCCTTGGTAAAAATAGCCTGGTTTAAGTCTCCCAGCATCGTGAATTTGGCGCGTGGGAAATTATATTTAAGGTAGCAAAGTTGAAATGGCGTGTAGTCTTGAATCTCATCAATAAAGGCATAGCGCATTTCATAATCAACGTGTCTTCCCGTAATCATGTCATATAAGTATAGGTACGCCGAAACATCATTCATATGAATGTAGTGATTCTTAAAACTTGCTTTGACTTCCTCAACATGGCCATTCCACTGATCTTCAGTAATATTCCATTTAGAAAGATCAGTCATTTTTGGAACGCGACGCAAGAAGCTAAGGTATTGCGCACGCATATTAATAAAGTTATTACGTTTAATTTGTTGGAAAACTTTATCTAGTGCCTTAACCACAATTTTGCGGCTTAAGAACTTTTCTTCTTTTTCCTCAGACTCAAACTCTTGATCAGGCCTGTCATATAGCTCATTAAGCTGTTCTTGACTTAGGCTTTGAATCTCATCAGCTACCCAAGACTTTTTAGCTTCAGAATTAATCTTGCGGTTAAGCAATTTAATTAACTCTTCACGCGTTGCATCAATTCGATTGCTTAAATTGTAGTTCGAATTGTAGGAATAATAAATTTCATTGATTTTTGCTTTTTCAAAAAATGGACGCTTTTTGTCACGGAAATAAATGTTCTTAAAGATGACACCACGTTGATTAAGGTGTTTTGCATAGCGAGTTAGCAATTCAAAGAAATTAGTCGAATCTTTGAATTGGCTGATTGCTGAATCGGCAGCATCATCCTCAAACTGATCAAACAGGTTTTCGACATTCATGCCAGGCAAACGACGTGCAACAAATTGCCAGTATGTCATTTGCACCATATTCTGTTCACCCATCTCAGGCAAAACATTTTTAATGTAGTCATTAAATAGCTGGTTAGGGCTAAACATAATAACATCGCTACTTGTTAAATTACCACGGTACCGGTAGAGCAAGTATGCTATTCTTTGTAAAATTGCAGAGGTCTTTCCCGACCCAGCAGCACCTTGAACAAACAATAAATCAGCGCTTGTATTACGAATAATCTTATTTTGCTCGCGCTGAATTGTCGTCACAATTGACTTCATTTGCGTACTGGACTTTTCACCCAAGACCTCAAGCAACATTTGATCACCAATCGATTCATTGGTATCAAACATATTGACAATCTTACCGTCTTCAATCATAAATTGTCGCTTCTTGGTCATCTCAACGGTAATTTCACCTTCAGGGGAAACGTAAGAAACGTCGCCAAGCTTGCCATCATAATAAATTGAAGAAATTGGGGCGCGCCAATCATAAATTAAAAAGTGATCATTTTTATCAGCAAAAGAACCTAAACCAATATAAATAGTTTCTGCAGGCTGTCCATTTTCTTTAAAATCAACCCGCGCAAAATATGGCCTTTGCTCTAATTTCTGGATTGTCGTTAATTGTCTAGCTGCATGTTGCCATGCATTCTCACGTTCATCAAGAAGTTGTTGCTGTTGATGAATTGACAAGGCCGTTTCCATTGAGGTGGAATAGCCGTCATAATCTAGTTTTACATCGTCAAAAAAGTGGGAGTTAAGATCCTTAGCTTCTCCTTCTGCCGACTTAATTGAAGAGGATAACTCTGCCTTTTTGGCTCTTATCATTTTTAAAATATGATCAAGATGTTCTTGTTCAATTTTTTTTTCATCCTTTGCGTTTAACATAACGTCACCTGTATTTTTAAAACTTGTTTATTATTTTAACATTAAACATGATTTATATATATACAATAACTCACTTAATTACTTTTGAATTTTTCCGAGTGCAATCCGTGAAAATCATAGTACTTGTGACTATAATAAAGTAAACGGGTCGTTTGAAAGTTTTGTAATTATCCTCGAATAACATAAAGTAACGGAGCTGATAAATCATGAGGAACTTTCGCCATTTTTTAAATAAACTAACTTACGCTTTAATAGCAGTTATCGCACTTAGCGGCTGCTTTGAACTACTCGGCAACAATATTTTGTCCAGCATGCCAAATCAAGTCGTTTATGCAAAAAAGGCTAAAAAACGTGCCAAGAAATCAAGAAAAGAGACTGTTTCTGCTGAATGGAAATGGGCACAACCTAAAGCCAGTGTTTATGTTGACCTAGATGGCGATAAAAACCTGACCGCAGCTGCCAACCATGCAATTCAAGTGTGGAATGACACCGGAGCATTCACTTTTACTAAAACCAAAAACAAAAAGAAAGCTGATATTACAATAGAAAGTGTCTATAGTCCAAACACTACTTATGCTGGCTATACAACTTTTCACTTCTATGTAAAATCAGGACTATTATTCTCTGCTGACACTAAATTAAACACCTACTACCTTGACAATTTCTCAAGCTACAATTACAGTTATGAACGAGTTGTCAACACAGTTGAACACGAGCTGGGGCACGCAATTGGGCTTAAGCACAATAACGGACAATCAGTTATGTATCCAACTGGCTCTATCTACTCTATTCAAGAAACAGATATTGAAGCTGTCAAAAAACTTTACAATAAATAAGTATATTAAAAAAATCTAAGTAGGTAAAATGAAAAGAATCTATATTGTCCGCCACGGTCAAACTTATATTAATCGCTACAACAAAATGCAAGGTTGGTGCGACACACCATTAACTGATAAGGGAATTGCTGATGCCAATGAAGCTGGTGAAGTTCTTAAGAACATCTCGTTTGACATTGCTCTTTCTAGCGACTTAAAACGTGCTAGTGATACTTGTGATATTATCATGTCACACAACACTAATCGTGACACGTTGCAACATATAGCTTCCCCATTTTTCCGCGAACAGTTTTGTGGGTACTTTGAAGGCATGGATTCCGATGCAGCATGGCAAATGATTGCTGGCCCGCATGGTTACAAAAACCATTATGATTTATTCCAAAAGGAACCACTTGATAAGGTTAAGGACTGGGTTAAAGAGGCTGATCCCTTTCATGATGCTGAAAACGCTGAAGAATACTGGAAACGACTCGACCAAGGTTTCAAACTGATTAGCCAACTTGATGGTGCAGAAAACATCCTTCTGGTAACCCATAGTTTTACTATTCGTAGCATCGCAGCAAAATACGGTGACTTTGATATTAGCGAAGGTCCTCGTAACGCTTCGATCACAATTATGAATATGACTGATAAAGATAAAAAAGTAATTTCCTATAATAAAATGAAATTATCTTAATTACACTTTTCTATCTATGGATATCCTCAATTACTTTGATAACTGAGGATTTTTATTACCCTAAACACTTATTTACCGCATTGTCGAGTGACATCATTAGTCCAGAATTGATTTTCAATAATAAAATAAATTGACGATTTACACGCTTTAATTGGTTCACTGTTATAATTGTCATTAAATTGTAATAGTCAGTATACTGGCAATTAAGATGAAAAAAGCCATCATTTTATTAAAAAATCATTCTGTTCACTATTTGTTTCAATAGCTCTCGTCGGATCGTTTATTCTAAGCAGTGGTTCCTATTCACCCGTTTCTTTTAATCAAATAACCTATGCCAAAAAGACTAAAAGGCTAAGAAAGTTAAGAAGGTACCACATCGCAGATGGAACAAAGCCAAAGCTTTAATTTACCTTGATTTAGGGAAAAATGACGATTTAATTGCCGCAACTAATGATGCAATTAAAGAATGGAACGAAACAGGTGCATTTACTTTCACAAAAACTAAGAATAGGAAAAAGGCTCAAATCACTGTAGTACCTTGGTACAATTCAAAAACCCGTTATGCTGGCTACACTCACTGGCGCTATTATGTCAAAAACCACCGTCTCGTTGCTTCAACTATCCAGTTAAACACATGTTGCTTGTGTGATTTTGCAGACGATGCTGAGCGCTACTAACAAGTACTTCAAGCCATCGAACATGAAATGGGGCATGCAATGGGGTTTGATCATAACACAAAGGTTCCATCTGTCATGGACACTGAAGGGAGATACCCAATTCAGCCAGTCGATATAAAAAACATTAAGAAGCTCTGCCGTAAATAAAGCTTGCTCCAAAAATTAAAAGACCATTCACTAAAAATGTGAATGGTCTTTTTACTCTTGAAGTAACTACTTAGCCACCGAAGTACACTTTCTGCACTTCTGGATTAGCTAATAGTTCCTGTCCTGTACCAGTTAATTCAATTTTACCAGTTGCCAATACATAACCTCGATCAGCAATCGAGAGAGCTTGTTTAGCATTCTGCTCAATCAACAAGATTGTTGTTCCCTTTTCATTCAGCTCTTTAATAATCTTAAAAATCTCCTGAATATACAAAGGTGACAGTCCCATCGAAGGTTCGTCAAGTAAAAGTAATTTAGGTTTAGCCATCAACGCACGACCGATGGCCAGCATTTGTTGCTCACCACCTGACAGCGTTGCAGCATCCTGATTTTTACGTTTTTGTAAAATTGGAAAACGTTCAAAAATTTCTTGATAACCCTTGTTCACTTCACTACCACTTTTTTGTAAAAAAGCACCCATCTGTAGGTTTTCCATTACCGTTAGTCCGGAAAAAATATGCCGTCCCTCTGGAACTTGTGAAATCCCGTCTAATACTATTTGCGGAGCCTTTTCTTTAACAATGCTCTTACCCTGATATGTGATTTGACCATCCTTAGGTTTAAGTAGTCCAGAGATTGTTTTAACAATTGTCGACTTGCCGGCACCGTTTGCACCAATCAAAGTCACAATTTCACCTTCATTTATTTTGAAACTTACCCCTTTAACAGCTTGGATAACACCATAGTTAACGGACAAGTTTTCAACTTCGAGCATCGCCATCTAGACTTCACCTTCTCCCAAATATGCCTCAACCACTTTATTATTTGTCCTGATTTCTTCAGGGGTACCAGTTGCAAGTAATTCTCCTTGATCGAGAACATAAATGCGTTCAGCCAAGTTCATAACAAGAGACATGTCATGCTCAATCAATAAAACAGTTATACCAAACTCTTTTTGTACCCGCTTAATTAGGTTAGTTAAATCTGCCGTTTCCTCTGGATTCATTCCAGCGGCAGGCTCATCTAAGAACAAAATTTTAGGCTGTGTTGCCAAGGCTCTAACTATTTCTAAGCGGCGCTGCGTTCCATAAGGTAGATTTTCAGCTAATAGTGCTTGGCTATCTGTTAAATCGAAAATGTCTAGCAGTTTTTCTGCTGCTGCTCTCATTTCCTTTTCAATTCGATAGTAGCTTGGCAAACGAAAAACAGTTGTCAAAAATCCTTCTTTGTACTTATTTGTCATGGCAGTTAAAACATTGTCCATAACTGTTAAATTTTTGAACAAACGAATATTCTGAAAAGTTCGTGACAAGCCTAAATCAGCAATTTGGACAGCATTCTTACTGGTTAAATCATAAGTTTGCTTGTCAACTCGTAAATCTATTTTGCCGCTAGTTACAGGAACCATCCCTGTTAATAAGTTAAATAGCGTTGTTTTACCAGCACCATTTGGACCAATAAGGGCAACCAATTCATGTTCATCTAGATGAAGTGAAACATCGTTAACTGCGGTTACACCACCAAATTTACGTACCGCGTGTTCTACTTGCAGTAAATGCTCCATGTGCTAGCCCCTTTCCTTTTTACCAAAATGTTTACCAAGATTCTTTAATGAAAATTCCCAGTTACCGAGCAGTCCTGATGGCTTGAAGATCATAATTAAAATCAGTGCAATTGCATAAATAACCATTCTTAGCGCACCAAAGTTTTGTAAGACCGTATCTAACACGCCTAAAACAACTGCTGCTAAAAATGTTCCTGTCATACTACCAACACCACCTAAAACAACAATTACAAGAATCGAAATAGACTCCATAATTCCAAAGTTTGATGGTGAAATAGTTTGGATATAGGATGCATGCAAGCTACCAGCAATCGCAGCTGTTGTCGCACCAATAACAAAAGCGGCTACTTTCCACTTGGTAGTGTTAATTCCCATCGCTTCAGCAGCAATTTCATCTTCACGTACGGCTTTAATTGCTCGTCCGTTTTTAGATTTAATAAAGTTCATCAAAACTAGGGTCGTTAAACAAACCAAAATATAAACAGTTGGCCAAGAGCATAGTTGAGGAATGTTAAACATCCCCGCTGAGCCACCAGTAATCTTCAGGTTATTGATGATGTTGCGAATAATTTCAGCCGCACCTAAAGTCGCAATTGCTAAATAATCACCCTTTAATCGAGTAAACGTTGCTGTTCCGACAACTAATGCAATAAGTGCTGCAAGCGCCATCCCAACCAGCAATGACACAATAAAACCTAGTTCAGTGCTTACGTGCTGGGTAATAATCGCGGTTGCATATGCACCAATTGCCATAAAACCAGCGTGTCCAAGTGAAAATTGGCCACTAAAACCGATAATTAAGTTCAATCCCGTTGCCAAAATAATATTGATTCCGATTGTGACCAACATATTTTCAATAAAGTCATCGATCACGCCTACCATAATTAACGCATTGATTAGATAGAAGCCAGCAATCATAATTACAAGCCACGACAAGATGTATTTCAAATTTGCTTTCATTTTGCCACCTAAACCTTTTCTTTAGTATTTTTGCCAAAGATACCGGCTGGTAAAAAGAGCAAAATAACAATTAAGACAAAGTAAACGACAGCATCTTTGTATGCAGATAAACCAATTGATTGGAAAAATGTTTCCAAAATACCAATCAGGAAACCTCCTAGTGATGCCCCAGGTACTGAGCCAATTCCGCCCAATACGGCTGCCACGAAGGCCTTGATTCCCGGTGTCATTCCCATCAGCGGATCAATTTGGTTATAGTACATCCCAATCAGAATACCGCCAGCACCGGCTAAGGCCGAGCCTAAGGCAAAAGTAAATGAAATCGTGTGGTTCACATTTACACCGACTAACTCAGCTGCATCTGGATCAACCGAAACAGCTCTCATTGCTCGTCCCATTTTGGTCTTTTTGATAATTACCTGCAGCAAAACCATTAAGATCAACGCTGTAGCCAAAATCAAAATTTGAATATTAGAAATGACAATGCCACCAATGTTGTAATTAACTTGTTCCATTACTTGGGGAAAGCTGCGTGCATTAGAGCCTACTAAATATGACATACCATTTTCTAGCAAAAACGATACACCAATAGCAGTAATCAAAACCGCGATTCTAGGTGACTTTCGTAGAGGCCGATATGCAAAATATTCAATCACTACACCAGCTAGTGCACTAACAATCATTGCTGTAAGTAGAGCGGTAATAAAGTTAAAGTGCCAAAGGCTAATTACGTAGTAGGCACAAAATGCCCCTAACATGTAAATATCACCATGAGCAAAGTTAATTAACTTAATAATGCCGTAAACCATGCTATAACCCAACGCCAACAAGGCATATATCGAGCCTAATGATAAGGCATTGATAATTTGCTGTAAAACTATCTGCAAATTTGATCGCTCCTTTGAAATATCTCTATTAACTAAACATGTTTTACGTTAGTCAACCTTGTAAGAATTACTGATTTTTCCGTTAGTCATTTCCTCAGTTATGATTGGTCTTTCAGGATTGTGTTTTTTATCAATCGTGATTTCGCCAGTAACACCCTTGAAGTTCTTAGTCTTAGCTAAGCCTGCAGTAATTTTGACTGAATCATCTGATTTTTGTGTTTCAATTGCATTTTTAACTAGGTATACCGCATCATAAGCAAGTGCTGAGAATGCAGGAGCATCAGTGTGGTAACGTGCCTTAAAAGCTTTCATAAACTTCGAAGCAAATGGATCCTTAGCTGCAACACGGGTAGAAAATGGTGTGGTGTAGAAAATATTTGTGGCATTCTTGGGACCTGCGATTTGTGGTAACTTCGGATCAGCCATTCCGTCACCACCAACGATTGGAACCTTGATACCCATTTGACGGGCTTGCTTAATGATTAAACCTACTTCAGTGTAGTAACCAGGAACATAAATCGCATCAACGTTTTTCGACTTAAATGAAGTTAAAACAGCATTAAAGTCCTTATCACCTGCTGAGTAGGTTTGGTTAGCGACTACCTTACCCTTATATGTATTTTGGAAAGCCTTAGCAAGCCCTGTTCCATAATCACTTGAATTATCAGCGTAAATAGCAACACGCTTGGCCTTTAATTTATCCATTACAAATTCTGCTGCTTTAGTTCCTTGGAAATTATCTTGGAAACAAGCACGGAAAACATACTCTTGAACCTTACCGTCTTTTTGTAAAGTATATTTTGAATCCGTTGCTGATGGACTGACACTTGGCACAGCTGCTTTCGTAATATTTGGAATTTCAGCAGTACCTGCACTTGTAGTTGCAGGCCCAACAATTGCCGCAACCTTGTCCTTAGTAGTTAACTGAGCTGCAACAGAGGATGAAGTAGCTATTGCCGACTTATTGTCACGTAAAATCAATTTAATTTTCTTCTTGTGGCCATTAACGTTAATTCCACCTGCTTTATTGATTTCATCAACTGCAAGTTGGACACCCTGTCGTTCCGCATTACCATAACCGGCAGCAGCTCCAGACAGCTCTAAATTGGCCCCAATTTTAACAACATCATGTGCTTGGGTTGTTCCCTTGCTACCACTGTTTTTAGCAACGGAACAGCCCGCCATCATAAATGCAGCCGCTCCTAATGTGACAGCACTCATTACTCTTTTAGTAAACTTACTCATTTTTTCTCCTTTGACATTTACCTACAAAAACACCTCATTCAACTTAATGAATGAGGCGCTAGGTCATTTATGAGTTAAGCCCCATTCATCAAGAAGCAAACAAGGGCTCAACTTTAAAAACTGCATTCAGCAATCTACTTAGGTTAAGTCCTACTTGACAACAAGGCAATAATTATCTTTTGCGTATTGACTATTCTAATGTTCTTTTTATTTAATTTTGTAATTTTCATTAAAATAGCCTCCTCAAAATTTAATTTAACACTTAGAATTATAGGTATCTTGTTTTTAGGTGTCAAGAAATATTTTAAAAATAATTTAATTTAGTCAAAAAACTTGAATAAATAGTTAGCTTTCTCAGCAAAAATAAAAAGCTGTAATCTCAATGATTACAGCTTTTTTCACTCTTTTGTTAAAACAAGTTTTTCATACAATTTGACTGTTAATAAATAATAAAATAAATAAAGAATAATAAAAATAGCAAATGGAATCCAGATACTACGATATGGGTTTTCTAACAAATCTTTGAAAAGTTGAAGTCCAAAAAGAACATCAATCACACCTAGAAGTGCTGGTAAGAGAAAAAGAACACCGATTTCTGCTTTGATAGAACGCCGTAGTAGCTGTTTCCTTGTCCCCATTTGGTAGAGCATCCGGTACTTCGCTTTATCGCCAGCAGCACCACTTAAAACTTTAAACATTAAAGTTGAAGCAAGCATAGTCAAAAAGGCAAAGCCGAGAAAGAAGCCCATGAACTCAAACGAACTACTGTAAGCAAGTGAGTTGCCGTAAAAAGCCGCTTTAGACTGAGGCACGAGGGCGGAAAAAACAGGCTTTTCTTTTACTTGCTGACTTTCTATTTTAGCGATAATAGGATAAGCCTGGCGAAAATCTTTAACTCGAAGAAGACTAACAAAGTTTTTCTGACCGCTAAGTTTGCTTAACTCCTTTGACGAGACAAGCTTAACTTTTTGCTGGCCATGGTTTGGAACCATCCGCATAAAAATAGTATTATCTATTGCATTGCTATCAGATATTTTATTTACTTGCAGTGCTTTAATAGTATATTGAGTGACACCTCTATTATTGGAATAATTAACACTGACATATTTCACTGGCTGTTTCGAAAGTTCTGCTTGATCAAAGTAAAGAACTTTTTTGGTTTCCTTGTAATGGTAGGTCTGTTTACTAATTACATCCAGTTTTGACTCGGCCTTTTTGACGGCAGAAGAATTGCTAACAATTGTTGCATCGTAATAAACAGACTGCGTTGCTAAAGCATTGAGCGAATCAAAGTTCAAACCAACGGTGATTGCACCAAGTGCCAGAGCAAACAGCAAAGAAATCATTGTCAAAACTCGAGTATAGCTTTGCAACCGGAACTTCAGCTGTCCCAGCGTAAACATACGAATACCATGATAAGAAAAACTTTTCCTTTTTAGCAAAAGCCCCACAAGCGAACTAAACACTGCAGCAAAAATCAAGTATGAACCAATTACAATTGTTACCAAAGCGGTTGGAATAATTTTAAAAACTTGCTCCTTTGGCAGTGTCATTACGTAATAACCTATTGCCAATAAGAAAACACCGCCTGCTGCTTCGATTACTCGTAAAAATGGGCGATAGCGAAATTTTACTGGTGCCTGATCTTCATGCAACAAAGTAATAACAGGCGTGTGCGTTAACTTGTATACGTTAGCCAAGGCTACCACCAAAAATATTACTAAGAAAAACGCAATCGTAATTATAATCGCATTAGGTAAAATGGCCTGAAAATGTGGTATTTCTAAGCCTAACTTGCTAATTAGTATTTTTAGACTGATCCAGGTTAAACCAAACCCAAGTATAAGCCCTAAGAAAGTGGCCAAAAGACCAGTGATTAGGGTTTCACCAAAAATCAGTCGCCCTATCCTAGTGCTTTTAGCACCCAGCATCATGTACATGCCGTAATCATGCTTACGCATACTGAGTAAAAACGTATCGGCATACAATAAATAGACTAAAGTAATAATGACTAATAAAACAATGCCAAAAATAAAAATATATTTTAAGTAATCTGTTCTAACGTGGATGTCATTTTTTATGAAGGCTGGGTTAACTGCAATTGCTAAAAACATATAGAAAACCATGCTAGCAACAGTTAAACCTGAAAACAAAACCAGATAGTCCTTTAACCTGCTTCTTATTCCCGTTAAAGACAACTTCCAAATCATACGTATTCCTCTTTCCTAAACTAGCAGCTCATTCTCCTTTGCTGAGAACACTATCTGATCTCAAAACGATTTTTTCATATAACTTCACTGTTATTAGGTAATAGAGAACGTACAAAATGATAAAAATTGTAAATGGAATCCATAAGTTGTGGTACGGGGCTGGAAGGAAAACTCTAAACATCTGTAAACCAAATAAAACATCGACTACGCCTAATATTCCCGGTAAAAGGAATAAGATACCAATCTCATTTTTAATTGAATTACGTAAGACAGACATTCTAGTGCCCATTTCAAACAACATCTGATAGCGAATTTTATCGCTAGCAGCACCCGTTAAGATTTTAAACATTAAAGTAGAAGCAAGCATAGTTAAGAACGCAAAGCCCAAGAAGAAGCCCATGAATTCAAAGCCACTGCTAAAGTTCATAACTAGCTGATAGGCTCCTGCCTTACTTGATTGATAAACATTGGCATAATTTTTGCTTTCTTCTAGCTGCTGCTTTTCAATTTTTAAGAGGATTGGATAGTCTTGCTGAAAATTCTTTACGGTTAGAAGGGTGACAAACTGCTTGTCGCCCTTTAAACTAGCCCACTTTTGCTGTGAAACCAAACGAATAGGTTTATGGTGCTTAGCAGGAAGCATTGAGTTCAAAGCGTTATTAGCAGTTGTTCCCTGCTTAGCCAGATCAGCAATTTTCAAATTTACTGTCTTATAAGCTGGTGTGTCATTTTTGACATGGAATTCATTGTTTTTGACTGGATTAGCACTGAATTCAGCCCGCTTAAAGTACAAGTACTTTTTGCTTTCTTTATAATGATATGTTTGTTCATGCTTGATATGCAGCTGCTTTTTAGCTTCTTGAACTGCAGAAGAGGAACTTACAATCGTCGTGTCATAATATGTGCTTGCAGTAGCTTGATCTTTAAGTGTACTAAAGTTCAAGCCCACCGTGATTGCTCCTAAAGCCAAGGCAAAGAGTAGCGAAATAATTGTTAAGATCTTGGTGCAGTCATGAATCCGAAACTTTAACTGACCTAGTGTAAACACCCGGATTCCGCGGTAAGAAAAGTCTTTTCGCTTTAATAAAAAGCCAATTAATGCACTGAAAAAAGAATTAAATGTAAAGTATGATCCCACTACAATCGTCACTAAAGCAACTGGAATGATAATTAAAATCATTGCTGCGGGAAGACTGAGCGTATAGTAACCTATGGCTAGCAGAACTAAGCCAGCAATTGCTTCCACTGAACGCAGCCCCGTTTTAAGACTCGTTTCAGCTGGCTTTTGCTCATCTTTCAAAAGGTTGATTACTGGTGTATGCACTAATTTACGTGCATTTTTGAGCGCGCCGAAGAGAAACATTAAAGTGAAAAAGATTAGTGTCCACAAAACGGCATTAAGCAAGATGGGACTAAAATGAGTAACCGTTAAACCCAGTTTATCAATTAGTAATTTGGCAACAACTGTGGTCAAGCCAAAGCCCAGAATAATGCCAGCTGAAGTGGCTAAAATCCCAGTAATCAATGTTTCTAGAAAAATTAGCAACCCAATCTTGCTGCTCTTGGCTCCTAGCATCATATACATGCCATAGTCGTGCTTACGCATGCTTAGCAAAAACGAATTAGCGTAAACAAGATAAATCATTGAAATAATGACTAGTAATACAATGCCAAAGCCAAATGTAAATTGAACATATGAAGTTGAGGTTTGAATATCGTTTTTGATAAAGGCCGGATTAATTGCAATGGTCAAAAACATGTAAAAGATCATGCTTGCAACAACCAAGCCAGAGAATAAGACCGTATAATCTTTAAAACGATTTTTGATTCCTGTTAAAGATAATTTCCAAATCATATTCGTTTCCTCTATTCATCGGTGTCTAAATGATCAATCAATAAGTGATAGAACTCTTGCCGCGACAGCTCGTTTTTCAACATTTGCTTACCAATCTTACCGTCTTTAATAAAGAGAATTCGACTGGCAAAACTAGCGGCAAACGGGTCATGAGTAACCATCAATGTTGTAATGCCATCGTTTTGATTCAAATCTTCCATTGTATCCAATAATTCACGTGCACTCTTTGAATCAAGCGCACCGGTTGGCTCATCTGCAAGTAAAATTGCTGGTTCATGAACTAAAGCCCTGGCTGCTGCTACCCTTTGTTTTTGCCCTCCTGAAACCTCAGCCGGATACTTGGCTAATATTTGCTCAATTCCAAGTCGTCCAGCAATTCGATCAATTAACGGATCAATTCGCTTGGTTGATATTCCACGCAAACTTAGCGGCAAAGCAATATTTTCGCGGTTAGTTAAGTTTTCCAGTAAATTAAAGTCTTGAAAGATAAAGCCAATTTGTTTACTTCTAAAATCGGCTAACTGATTGGCGTTTAACGTACTATTATCTTCATGATTAATAAAAACATGACCACTTGTTGGCTTATCGAGCGTTGACAAAATGTTAAGCAGGGTCGTTTTCCCTGAGCCTGAAGCACCCATGATAGCCACATACTCGCCCGAATTAACCGTGAAGTTAATACCCTTTAGTGCCTGATATTGCTTTTCGCCGCGCTTGCCATATGTTTTAGTTACCTGCTCTACACGTAGTATTTCAGTCATGTTTCCTTTTCCTCCTGTTAGTCACTGTGTATTATATATCTAATACACTAATCCTGTTTTGGAATTTTGTCAAACAAAAAAAGCACTTACTTAAGTAAGTGCTTTTATCAGCTAAGTTTTGCTGTAATTCTAGTATATAAAATTAAGCTTTAGCCAATTCTCTTCATCACCTTTTTTAGTGGTATCACAATAATCGGTGTAACTATTGCTGTAAAAATTGCTTCAATCAAACCGTTCATCCCTAAGGCAACAATCAAAGCCTCGATTAATGGCGTTCCTTTGGCAAAATTGCCCATATAACCAATTAGCCGCCCTGAATCATTCATAAAAGCAAGGCTGGTTAATAATATGACTAAGACTGTATTGGTTAAAGAGGTAACCGCACCTGCAGTTGCATAGCCGGTTTCTCTTATTCCCTTTTTCTTATTCTGAAAGAGTTTGCCTATTAGACCAGGAAAAAGTCCAGCACACACACTTGGAATTACTGCGATGAAAACATTTTGAAAGAGCATCAAGCTGACAATATCGCCTGGCTGTGTAAACGCCAAGATTAATCGTAAAATTCCCCAAAACAAACCAAAAACCGCTCCAGCCATTGGACCCATTAATAAGGCGTAGATTGCTACTGTTAATGGCGCAGTCGTAATTGCAGGTAACCCAGGCAGGATACGAATGTAGCCAATGTTAGGAACAAAGGTCTGAAGTAAAAAAAGTGCGATGAATAAAGCTGTAATTGCCATGTTTCTTGTTTGTTCTCGTCTCATGTAAGTTTTCTCCTTAATAACATTTTGCTATTATATTGCTAAACTTTTTAAGTCGCAAACAATTATATTAGTTGCTAAGACCATGATAATACAGGTTTAAACTCTAACTGTCCTTATATGCTTTTTCCTAATCTTGTTCTTCTTCAAAAAAGGCTCTAAATTGCTCGGCCTCTTGGAGCAATTTTTCACGATTATCGACCTGCGGTAGCTTATAACCCACAAAATAAGGTGAAGCAGCAAATCGTGCAATTAGCTTAGCACAAATTTTGCCTCCTTCACGCGGATAAAAGAATAAATTATAGGAATCACAACGCCCCTTCGACACCACATTTAACATGTACTTGGTTCCCGCTTGAATCCAGTCTGCCCATAGGTCAACACTAGACAAATCACATAAATTAAGATTTAATTCAACATAGCCATGAATTGGAGCAGTTGAAACGTTAACCTCAACTCCAGCTTCATCAAAGAGTGTTATACCCTTAAAATTGGCTTCGTTAATGTACCGATAGCCGTCTTGCTTTTCAAGTCCAATAATCTGCATGTGTGGGTGCACAAGTGAGCCTCCTGAATTTGGGCCAAAGTTCTTGTACCATAAAACGGATTGGAACCGTTTTTGCGCCATCATCTTATTAAAGCAGTTCGAGGAAAACTGAATTAATTGTCGATTGAACGCTTTAGAATAGGTCGCAATATCACCATGATGATCACTCGACTCAATTAGAACAGTTTGAACCGTATCACGTAAGGTTGGATACTTATTACGCAACCAGATCATGTCACCATTTTTTTGATAGATATTTTCTAGGCTGTCAACTTCACAAAATGGACAGCCCGAATTATTCTTTACTTTACGATATGAATTAGGTTTATTTTTTGCAATATTTACATCAAAAATTAACGGGTCAATATCCATCATATCCTCCAAAAAATTCCATCTTATCTATTGCATTTTACTAGCGCCGCAATAGATGATAAACTGGAACCGCAATTATTTTATAAAAAGTTATTTATAGTGGGTAAAATTATGCAATCTATAAAAGATTTAAAAAAACAAAACAATCGCAACAACTTTTATTTAATTATGGTTGGCATCTTCATGATTTTAGCAGTTGTCTTTGGTGTTATTTTATATAATCGGCACGTTGAATCACAAAAGGCCGCCAAAGAATTTGCTATTACTCATTTTAACCCTAATGTAACCATTTATGGTGTAAAAGTGGGAAATCTAACTGTTGATAAAGCAACGAATAAAGTTAATGCAAAAGCTAACAATATGGTTGTGTTGGAAAAAGGTAAGGTTTCAATTGAACGCGATCCCAAGCTTAAAACAATCCAGCGCGAAGAAGTTAAAAAATATTTCGATAAACAGCACACGACAATGCCTGATAAGCGAATTTTTGACTACAAATACACAGATCTTGCAGCAGCTACTGATGCGCTTAAAAATGTTAGTCAAGCAAAATTGAATTATCAAATCGCTGGCAAGTCATACAAATTGCAGGCCCGCGCCTTGCTTAACGAAGTTACTTTCAAACAAGGCAAGTTTAACTTCATTAACTCCGAAAACTTAACCGCCAAGCTTAACCAGATTGATCAGGAAGTTACAACCTTGCACAAGAGTTATAAATTTACTGTTCCGGTCAAGAAAAAATTGAATGGCAAGGAAATTACCGTTAAAAACGAAAGTTATGGCTGGGGTGTTAACGTTAAAAAAGCACAAGCAGCAATTGAACAAGCATTCTTAACTGGTAAAACCAAATTAGATGGTAAAAACTACCTTTACGGTCTAGGTTACAGTACTTACGGCCTCGGTTATGGTCAAAATAATCATGGCATTGGTGACGACTATATTGTTGTTTCCTTGAAAAAGCAGGCACTTTGGATCGTCAAAAAGGGAAAATTGGTTGTTTATCTAAACGATGTGGTTACAGGAACCGAAAATGGCGGTAAAGGCAACAGAACTCCTACTGGCGTTTGGTACATTCACTATAAAGAATCTCCATCTGTTCTTCGCGGACGTAACAGCGATGGTTCAAAATATGCCTCACCAGTTAAATATTGGATGCCATTTACCTTAAGTGGTTGTGGCCTGCACGACGCAAGCTGGCGTGGTGATTGGACTAAAACCGCCTACCTCCGTGGTGGTTCACACGGTTGCGTTAACATTAAACCAGCTGAAGCGAAAAAAGTTTGGCGTAACGTAACTAAACATGAGCCAGTAATTGTTTATGATTAGAGCTATACCAAACTGCCCTCGTGGATGACATGGCTGTGCCACTTTAAGCGGTAAAATTGATTGCTTCATAGGAGATATAATGTTTCCAAGCACCGCCTTTTAAACAGGAATGATAAAAATGAATGATGAACAATTTTTTAAATTAAGAAAGATACTAGATTTTTTTGAAAAACAAGCTCCGACAGCTATTATTGAAGAGAATGTAAATAGCATTGAAAATTATAAGGCAGAATCTGTTGATGAGTATAATAGAGCAAAAAGATATCTTGGCGAAAATAATAATTCGTTTAAATCTTTTCATGTAAGTGTGGATTCAGCAAAAGATTTCTTGCTTTTATTGAATTTGCTGGGTGCAATACATGCAAATTTTAATATATGTTCAAAGCCTTTTATAATAGAAGGAGAAGAAAGCAGTAAGTCGCTAAAAGAAGAGAACGACTATTTTAACAATTGGATGGAGTGTTTTTCAAACTATGAATTTGTGATAGTTAATTTTGACGAAACTGCTTTAGACCATGATCAATATTACGGCTAATTTCATTAATTCATTAAAAAAGGCAGTAAAGTAAAGTGGCCCCCAAATTTAGGACAAATTTGGGGGCCACTTTATTTAGCATTGCTTTTCTTTTATCTAAAAATCATGACGCGATCGCCAATATTTTTAAGGAAACTATTTAGTAATAGCTTCCTTAATCTTCTGGTTAACAACTGCCTGTTCTTTAGTTACTAAGTCAGCCTTAGTAGCAATAACCTTAGTATCCATTTGAATCTCTCGACCTAAACCAGGTTGATCAATTTTTGGTTCAAAGAAAGTAGTGAATTCCTCTAAACGAGCTGGGGTATGGAATGCTTTTGCCGTAACAGTTATGAAACTGGTAAATTCCATATCGCCACCGATAGTCTTTTCAAGCCAGGCCCATTCAGCACGAATCCAATCCCAAGCTAGTTGCTCACCTTGCTTGTTAGAAAGAACTGAGAAGTACCATGAGCGCAAATCTTGTGGTTTGATAATGTCATTGTTTTCAAAGTTATCAACAATTTGCTTAAGGTCTTCTTTGTCCTGAGTTGAAGTTATGGCTGCCATAAGGTCTTGCTTAAAGTATGGATCAACTGCAGTTTGATACTCTTTAACTAGGCGTTCAATAAGCTCTGAACTGTGGTAGTTTTTAGCTTCATTAATCAAAACATATGGTCGAACTGAAGCTTCAATCTTAATTAAGTCTGCCTCGTTTTGGACAAAAATTTGGTGACCTGCTTTTATCACAGCTGGGTTGCCAGCATATAAAGCAGCTGATAATTCAGTTGGACGAATTTGTAGTTCATCAGCAGTATCTGTTTCTTTAGCTTCCCAGCCAAGACGTTCTACTTGTTTACTTGAAAGTTGATCAGTGAATTGCTTTAAGTTCTTTTCTTCATCAGAATCTGGTGTGACAAACTTACGTAAGCTAGCCACAGCACTGAATAAAGCACCAATTACGATGTTAGAATCAGAGTCAGCAAATTTTGGTAACAATGGCACGATTTCTGCATATGAAATCTGGTTGCCTTGAGCTAAAAGACCCAAATCTTGCAATAATTGTAATTGATCAACAGGCTTTAAGTCGTCAACTTCAGCAATAGTATCAGCCATCAGCGTTTCATCGTAGTTAACGATGAAGTGTGAGCTATTACCTACATTAAGACGTAGTGCATGGCCTGCTTTTGCACGTAAGTCACTATAATCACCGAGATCGAGTTCTCTATCAGACATAATCTGTGGTGCGACAAAGTTTGCATTTAGCGGAATTGCCCACTTGCGGCCAACTTCCTTACCTTCACCAGCAAAGAACTGCTTCTGTGTTAAGATCAAATGACCATTTGCGTCAACTTTAGCACTAACTACAGGGTAACCAGGTTGATCTAACCAAGTATGCATAATTTTGCCAATGTCCAAATCAGTTGCAGTTGATAAGGCATCCCAAAGGTCATCACCAGTTGCATTGCCAAACTTGTGTTGGTCGAAATAATATTTGAGGCCTTTACGTAAGGCATCATCGCCAAGCAATGCTCTTACCATTACAAGCATCCTTGAGCCCTTAGCATAAACAATCGCACTGTCGAAAATCGAATCAATATCAGCTGGATGTTCTACTTCAACGTGAACTGATTGAACACCATCAGTTGCATCACGATTTAAAGCGGCCGGAACTTCAGAAACTTGGTATGTGTTATCCCAGACATGCCACTCAGGTTCAAGTGCATCAACTGAAACGTATTCCATCATGTTGGCAAAACTTTCATTAAGCCACAGGTCATCCCACCACTTCATTGTAACCAAGTCACCAAACCATTGGTGAGCCAGTTCGTGAGCAATTACAGTTGCAACATACGCTTTTTGGTCAGCCGTTGCATTATCTGGATCAAGTAAAATTGCTGCCTCACGGTAAGTAATTAGACCCCAGTTTTCCATCGCACCAGCTGAAAAGTCTGGCAATGCAAGTTGCCAAGAATGTGGTAATGGATACTTAGTTTGATAGAATTCTTCATAAAATTCAATTGCTCGCTTAGCAATGTCTAAAGCAAAGTCTAGTTCTTTTGCTTGGTGTGCCTTTGTTGCAAAGACACCAACTTTTACACCATCTTTGGTTTCAGCCATCTTAGATTGCAATTCACCAAATGCAAAAGCAATTAGATAGCTGGACATTCTAACGGTTTTTTCAAAGTAGTGTACACCGTCTTCAACTTTAATTTCAGGCATGTTAGCAATAGTTGTTTCGCCTTCATGTTCATCATATTTCAGTGCTAAAGAAAAAGTAGCCTTAGCTTCTGGTTCATCAACACATGGAAAAGCTTGACGAGCAGAGGTTGTTTCAAATTGTGTACCAATTATCTGCTTCTTAACCCCATCTACTGTGTAATATGACGGATAAATACCCATCATGGTATCAGTTAATGGAGCAGAATACTTAATTTCAACTTCTGTCTTACCGGTCTTGCCCAAATCTATTTTAATTGCTTCTTTTTCATCGTCGACTGTAAAAGGAACCTCTTGGCCTTCACTAGTCACTGAAGCAATCGTCAGGTATTTTTGGTTGACCATGATTGAATCCTCGATGGCCTCACCAGTAATTGTAGTAGTACCTTTAATGGTTTTCTGTTCCCGGTTTACCTCAATATAGAGATCATAATGCTCGGGATGGAAAGTTTCATAAAAATGTTTTACTGTCATTGTCTGCCTCCTAATATAGCAATATAACAAATTTTACCAAAACTATTCGGAAATGACATTAAAACTCGTTTGTAAGGTTTGCGTGTCTGTTTTGTAACAACAATGAAATATTGCTTGTGTAGTATTATCAGTATCAATAAATCAAGTTTGAATAGGGAATGAAGAAATTGAAAAAAAGTAAAAGTATCATTTTAAAGTTAGTCGCCGCGTTAGCCTTATCGTTTGGCTTTACTACAATTGCACAAGTAACTACTGATCACTCTGGTGTTCAAACGGTTCAAGCTGCCAAAAAGCTGTCAGGTGCTGAACGTGCTGCAAAAAACTGGATTGCGATGCGTGAATCTGGTGGTAACTACTATGCTAGAAATGGTGTTTGTTACGGTAAATATCAATTAAATATCAACTACTTAAAAGGTAATTTATCACCAAAGAATCAAGAACGTGTTGCTGATAACTACGTATATGGTCGTTACGGTTCATGGGTTAATGCCAAGAACTTCTGGTTAGCTCATCACTGGTATTAAAATTCGTTTCCCAAAAATAAAAAAGTCTAACAATTTGTTAGGCTTTTTTATTTACTATTTATTTGTTTTGAGCATTTGCTCAATTTCTCCAAAATATTTTTCCCACTGGTTATCTTTTTCCGTGCCACATTCCTGCTTTAGCAAATACGCTAGCAATTTCTGCTTATCAGGGCGATCAAGAAACAGGTAGCTTTGCGGTATAGTGATTTCAGGCATGACACTACGTAACTGCTCCAGAGTGACCTTTTTCACTGCACAATAATTGAGAATCGGAATAATGCAGCCATCATTTTTCGGCATAAAATAATCATATATTTCTTCATATTGGTCGTGTTGAATCAACTGGCCAATTTTAGCCAAGGTAACCGCATCATTTTGAATTAATGAGGGACATTTAATAAACAATTCAATGCCACCGTTTTTACCAGTTGTGTACACAAAGGCCTGGAAGCTGTCCTTAAAGAATCGCTTACGATACTCAATCACCTTTTGACCGATTAAAATCTCGTTTACGTATTCTTCATGCATTGATAGTAATAAGGTGGGCAAAAATGGATCGTATACGCTGTTTTCAACTGTCTGCAATATTCTTCTCCCTTAAAAATGAAAAATAAAAAGCTGTTCTTCCATCAATTGAAAACAGCTTTTTTTGCTTTTTAAGCTCTGTGTCGTAATAAATGAGCCTTAGCTGGTTCTACCTTAAGCCAGTTGGCAAAGAAGGCAAAGCCAAAAACCATCAGCGCAATAATTGCAGCCAAGATAAACAAACCATTATTACTGTTCAAAGCAATTGTTTGCTCATCTTTTAAAAAGGCGTCTGACTCATTAACTTGATTGCACAATCCAAAGAATAACATGATTAGACTGCTCAAAGTTAGTACGCCATTAATTGCTGTCAAAACTTTTATTTTCGTTAACTTCAAAAAATCATGTCCTTTCTTTTGATTCAAATATGTGCCATTATATACCCTCAGTAAATAAATGCAATACTCTTCAGCTAAAATAGTCCATTCTTTAGGCACTTTTTCAAGTCTATTCTCGTTTATCAATTTAACTTTCCAAGTTAATAAAAAAAGAAGCTAATCTCCACTTCTTTTTTTACCATTCACTCTTTAACCATTCTTGTGCTAGTTCGAACCAGTGACCAGCATGTGGATTATCTTGCCATTCTCTTCCCTTAACTACCATATCAGTTCGAGCAAGTGAAAAGCCGTGACCACCACGATTAAATAAATGCGCTTCACACGGCACATTATGTTCACGTAAAGCTTCAAGGTATTCCAAAGTATTGTTGACGAGTACAATTGGATCATCCCACGCATGGAAAATAAAGGTTGCTGGTGTTTCAGCGGTTACACCTAATGCACTATTTTTAACGAAATCATCAGCAGGCACCTTGTCCAATTCATCTTCTGGAATATCAAAGCCAATTTTAGCTAGGTTAATTAGTGGGTAGCCTAGAATAGTCTTATTTGGCAATACCGCTTTACTGGTAAAATTAAATTCTTTTTGGTATTCCGATGAATTGGCCATGCTATTAGCCAAACTAGCAACGTGTCCACCGGCCGAAAAGCCAACTGTAACAATTCTTTCCGGATCAATTTCATATTCAGCAGCGTGATCACGGAAGTATTTAACCGTGCTTAAAACGTCAAGTCCTGCATCAGGGTATATATCGCCCTCATCTTGAACCAGATTATATTCCATCACTACACTATTAAAGCCGCAATTATTAAAAGCTAATGCAACCGGCTCCCCTTCGCGCAAGGATAAATGATCAAAACTACCACCAGGAATAACAATTGCGAGCGGATGTTTAGCGGTTACTAAATCTCCAATCGAATCCAAAGTGTATGTGTGCACGTTAAATGCCCTGTTGTTAAAGTTAGTTAATGTTAAATCTGTTACTTTCATTCTTTTACCTCATGCTTCACCATATTCTTTGCCAAGAAAGCCGTTGATAGGGGTACCGTTAGCAGTACGGCAATCAGCGAGTACATGACAATCAAAATTTCATTAACAAACATCTTTTCGTTGAGAATTTCACCTAAAGTGTAATTTAGCCTAATATACCATAAAAATAGAGATAAAAAGCTGCCAAACATTCCAAATAAAATCGTGTTCATTGATGTTCCTAATACATCATTACCTATTTTAGACCCGCTCGCCATTAGATCCTCGTGTGAAATTTCCGGATTGTGCTTTTTGATTTCTAATAAACCAGAGCTCATTGCAACTGCGGCTTCAGCAACTGCACCTAAGGTCGAAAAAATCGCAACAGCTACAGCAATTAGTGGGTAGCTTAAGCCTGGCATTTGCGATAAACCAACCAAAATTTCACCCGCTTCTGGCCCAAGGCCCGCAGCTTGAGCAAGCCATTCACAGCCTAAAATCAGCACACTGACGACTAAGCAGACAATAAACGAACAGGTAAACGAATTTTTGGCCACCTGATAGTCATGTGTCCCTAGGAAAATAATTGTTACTAATTTTAGTGGAATAAAAATCAGAATCAAAATTGGAATATTAATGCCCCATGAGATTAAAATTGCCAGCAAGATCAATAGCAGTGTGTTAATCAGTACACTGAAAAAGCTTCTAATTCCAGTTTCACCGCCAACGATGGTCATCAGAATTGCTAAAACAATAATTAGTGCCATTAACGTACTCAAATTTGCTTCCACTCCTTTCTCTTTTTCTCTTCCAAAAAGAGAAGACTACAACCTGTTGCAAAGACAACGGTCAACACAATTCCAATGGCCGAAATTACGCTTTGCGTTACGCCAAGTGATAATGTAAAGCCAAAGGTTGAGATAAGCGTATTATTGTCACGCAAATAAATGATTGTCAGTGGTAATTCTTCTGACATGAAAATCAGTACTAGAACATTGATTAAGGGGCCCATTATTTCCTGTCCCATAGTGCGACCACTTTTGACTAACTGCTTCGCCGTCAGGTCCTTTTTAGTTTGGACTAGTTCATATAGGCTAGAAACGATGTCAGTTGCCTCATCCATAACCGCACCGAGAATTCCCAGCAGCGTTTGCGCCAGGAAAATCCCCCGTGGATCCTGTGTAGCATAATCGCCTGTTTCGTATTTGATTTCCGATTCTCCAGTCAAACGCATAATCAAATAGCATAATGCAAAAGAAACAACCGTGCCAAGGATTGTGGCTAACCATGTCGCCAGCATTTTTTTATTTAAACCTTGAACAAGAACTAAACTGAAAAAGGAAAAGACAATATCAGCTAAACCAAACAGTAGCACGATATATGAACCGTTTAACTTAATATCGGTCATAATCAGCAGGTAAAACAAAGCCCAACTTAACGCCATTGAGCACATCAAGCCCAGTGCTTTTTTACCAGAAACGGCCACCATCAGTGTCATCATGACCGTAAGTGCGAGCGCAAGTATCCAATCCCTTTTAGGTCCCTGAATAGCTGGATCATTGTGCTTGATATTAACAAAAATCCGTTGACCCGCCCGATATTTTTGCGTAATCAATTGCGAAGGGTAGTAATAGTTTACCGTACGGAAGGTTTGCCCCTTGTATTTGCCCGATAAAATTTTTAAATGTAAAATTTGCTTTCTTGTTTCGTCCTTGTTGTCATAAACATCTGTACTTTTTTCGACCAGCGTATCTTTAATTTGCCTATCGCTGATGACGGCAACATCATGCTTAGTATAGATGTCAGTGGCAAAGTATGTACAAGCCGTCAAAATCAAACCAATGACTGCAATAATCATAGCAACAAGATAACGTCGCTTAATTCTCTTCAATTTGACCATCCTTAAATCCATAATGGTTCTACTCTACCGCAAAAATAGCAATTTGGAATCTTAATTTAGCTTAATAAGTTAAAACTTAATATTAATAAAAAAACGGCTTTAAAAAGTCGTTTTTAATTATTTAGATATCCAAAAATTTTTGCCACCAGTGAGCCTTTTTGGGTTCGACCTGCATATCAGTCAAAGTTCGCAAACCACTATTGTTGGCACTTTTTTCGGCATTTTCCTTGGCTTTAGCTAATATTTCTTCATGGACTTCTTCACTTGATTTTTGTCCATCATCGACAACTTGGGCGCGCTTCTCCGCAGCCGTTAACGGTTTGTCGATGTCAGAATCAGCTTGATCGAGTAAATCTGTTTCATCATCGGTAATAATACCTGAAATATCAGGTAGCCCAGCAAAGGCACTTTCGTCAGAATCTTTTTGGACTAGTTCTTTTTGCTTAGCTAGCAAGTCTTTGTTTTGCTTTTCAATTCGGTTCAACTGTTTCTGTAATTTATCAAGTGCCGAATTTTGTTGCACAATTGTCTGCTGTAAAGCTGTTAGCAATTTTCCCATTTGCGAAGGCGACATCACTTCTTGTTTTTCCTGCTCAGCTTTTGTTTGAGCAACTTTCTTAGTTTTATCTTTTTTATCACTAACAGCAAAAATCTGTTGGGCCGCCTCTTGTAATGTCAAACCATTATCTTGAGCTAGCTTATGAAAGTCTTTGAGGTCTTGCAAATCCTTTTTACTATATAAACGGGCTTTTTGCTTTGTCCGTTCATAGTAGTCTGGTTTACCAGTCACTTTTTCAACAATCAGTGAGTACTTCCGCAAAGTTGGCACACTTATTTTTAGTTCTTTAGCAGTAGCAGCAGGTGCAGTTAACTCTTCAAAATCATGCTTATCTTTTGTCATTAATTAATACTCCCAGCATAGTCCAGCTTAATCATGTTTATGTAGCAGTGTCTTTTTGTGCTCATGGCGTTCTTGAGCGTATTCAATTAGACGTGTGATTAATTCAGAGTATGGGATGCCTGCTTCTTCAAATAGCTTAGGATACATACTGATGTTAGTAAAACCAGGTAGGGCATTAATTTCAGTTAAAATTAGTTGATGATCACTTTCACGCAATGTTGAGTCAACACGTGATAAACCACTACATTCTGTGGCTTGATATACCTTTAAGGCATTTGAGCGAACCTTTTCGGTAATATCTGCTGGTAAATCTGCTGGGATTTGTAACATAGTTGTTGAATCATCATCATACTTATTTTCATAACTATAAAAAGTACCTTCAGCATTGATAATTTGACCAACACCAGAAACAATAGGCTTGTCGTTACCTAGCACAGCTGTTTCAACTTCAGTTCCATGAATTGTTTCTTCAATTAAGACTTTGTCATCATATCTAAAGGCATCTTCCAGTGCATCATTGAATTCTTGCTCGTTAGTTACATGATGAACCCCAACAGAAGAACCTTGATTAGATGGCTTCACAAACAAGTCACCACCTAATTTTTCGCTCACTTTTGCGTAATTGCGCTTATCATTATTTGCATCTTCGTATTCAAATCGCTTAATTGAAATCCAGTCAGCAACAGGTACACCAACGCGTTGCGCCAGGATTTTCGTAAACTCTTTATCCATTGTGACCGCAGATGCTAAAACATCGTCACCAACAAATGGCTTGTCGAGAATACGGAAAAGTCCCTGCAAACAACCATCTTCACCTAAATTACCGTGAACAATTGGAAAGAAAACATCGATTTCAGGTAAATCAGCCAGCTCAATCAGATTGGAAATGTTCGCGACTTTATGTGGATTTTCCACAGTATATTTGGGATCCTCAAGAACTTTAAATGAGTCTTCCTTACTTGCCAAGTAGCCGTCATTGGTAATCCAAATTGGACAAACGTCAAACTTGTCCTTATCAATTGCATTATAAATATTGTGGCCCGACATAATTGATACTTCATATTCGGAGGAATTGCCACCAAAGATCAGACCAACCTGTGTTTTTCTAGTCATTTATTCTACCTCTTAACTAATGTTTCTAACTTTTTAATTATACGGCAATAAACTTGTAAAAAAGTGTAAATTAAACAATTTTTTTGAAAAAATTTCTTTATTTGTTCTCTTTAATGTGAAAAAGCCCCTATTTGCCACGGCTTAGGGAACTTTTATTATGAAACAAGAAAGATGAACTTACTTATTTTGCTAGTTACTAACTCTCTTTTTAAGTCCAGCCGTAATCTTACTTAATTAGCATTATTCCCATGCAATGCGATAAAGTTTGTTAATTTTAGTGGGATTTTTCGTCAAAAATTGCTGGTGGTACGCAGCTGTTAAATAAACTTCATTATTGCCAATTAGCTGTAAACCCTCAAGTTCGGTGTAATAGCCAGGAATTTCTAATGCGGGCTGCTCAGTCAAGTCAACCATTTCCCAATTAAGTGGATTAGATTCACGCCACGGAATTTTCACAATTTTTCGATCATGTCCCACCTTGTCACTAGCGGGCTGGCTAGATATATACAAGTCATTTTGTTCTTTGCCACTTTGATCAAAATAATGGTTAAGGGCAAAGCCCTGCAACGAACCAACTTGGCCAGTGCCACCAGACAAATTAGGAATCATAAATGCGTCCAGACAGTTGAGTTGAGTAACATCAACAGTTTTATTAGGTTCTTTTACCTGGTCAAGAGCGTCATTAAGCTCATTTAAATGATAGAGCGCAAAATAGCCATTATGATCATTGTCACCATAAGCAATTAGTGCAGCTTCTCGATCGGACGAAACAGCCAGTTCCACCCTAGCAAACTGGTCACTGGGACAGCCAATTCCGAATTTCTCACCGGCATGATTTAAGTTGGTTAGACATGGCACACCCTTAAGGTTAGTTATCGGTCTAAGTCTTGGTAACTTTAGGCGAGCAATTTGAGAAGACCAACTAGACCAGCCTTGCTGCTGATTCATGTCATTGGGCTTTACCCCAACAAACCATTGCTTCTTTCGCCCGGCACTTTCAAAAGTCTGCGTATGACCTGCTACTTTTTGCACTATTCGCAAAGTTGGCCAACTTTTTTTAAAAGAAACATTGCGTCCTTTGCGACCACGGTAAACAAAAGTTGCGCCACCGACTTGCTGCAAGGCATACGCATGGCTTTTCCCCACATAAGTTTTTTGGACCACTACTTGGCGCAAGTCACGATCGACAGAACCGGTTACTCCGTCCCAATCATCTAAATCACTAATTAACTCAATTTGAATATTATGAGCTTTTGGAATCCCCCGATTAAGCGACATTATCTTTCTCCTACACTTAAAACATACTGATAATTAGCACCTTTATTTTAGTATTTTGCAAATTTTAGCACTGATTTGCAAAGTTTTGACTTATAATAAATTGAGGATTAGGAGGAATAAAGTAAAGTGTCACGTAAAATCATTTTAATATTAACTAGCTTACTTTGTGTTCTTCCTTTTGGCACTAGTATGGTTAGTGCTGCCGAATTCACATCAGCTGAGACAGCCAAAATTCAGCAGCTTCAACAAGACTACAAAGCTCTAGACCAGACCACTTTTAATGCTACTAATCTTTATGCAGTTAAACCGCAACTTAGTCGCAAATTCAAAGAAGGTATACTAGCTCCTGCTTATCTTGAACAGCAACTGGCTTATATTAACTATTACCGTCAGCTCTTCAACTTAGAACCAGTTAGTGACAATCATCAAGACAACATTAATGCTCAAAAAACAGCAGCAGTGTTAGCACTACTTAATGCCAACCCTTTAATTAATCAGCATAATTTACCTTACGAAAAAAAGCCTAAAATCATCAATCGCGGGACTTGGCAAATTGCACGTAAGACTTCTAATGCAGCAAACCTGAACTTTAATACGTGCAACCAGTCTGCTGGCGACGTCGTAACGGATTTGCTCACTGATTCATACAATCTCACAGGAACTGATACGGGACATCGCGCCTGGCTACTGTCAACCAAGCTGACTACCATTGGAATTGGTGCAGCTTATGGCAAAAACGGTTATCGCTATTCTGTTCAAAAAGTCATCAATTCGACTGATGCTTTTCGCCTGGCCAGCCAAGCTCAAGTCGCCTATCCAGAAGCAGGAGTTTTTCCAATCGAAATTTTGAAAGGGAAAAATATCGCTTGGTCACTTTATTTTTCTGATCAAGTAATTGAAGGAACACCAAAAATCACAATAACTGATGAAGACAGTGGCATCAGTTATCAAGCTGAAAAAGTTGAAAACTTTAGTAGTGCCGGCTATGGTAACTTCCAATCAGTTATTACCTACTTACCGGGTGATACACCTTTGATTCCCAATCACGAGTACCGCGTCGATATCAGCGGTATCACTAGCTATCATTTTAAATTATTTCAGTTAAAACAATAAAAGCACGATTCCCCTTAAAATTATGGAATCGTGCTTCTTTATTAGAGATATTTCTTAACTGCTTCAAGTAAATCAGCTTCACTATTAACAATTGTACCGTTAAGTTTAATTAACCCTGTTGTATACAAGTTAACATAATGAAACTGATTCTCAGCTATTTGACCTAATGCCTGTAGCTTTTGTTGGTTACTACTACCCTGTTGACGTGTATCCGTATAAAGACCAATAATTGGAATTTCTTTCGCGTAAGCAACACCAATTTCGCTGGCGACACCATTATCAATGCTTAACCCATCAAGAACTGCCACCATCAAATCACTGGCAAGTAATTTTTCTGTGTCAGCTTGGGCAATCATTTTAGAATCAGCGTAAGCCTGTTTGTCATTGATTGAATCATTTTCCTGAGGTAAGTATAAATCAATCGTTTGATCTAATTGTCTAATTTTAGCTGCGAGTTGCGCATTGTAATTAAGTTCTGCCTGAGAAAACAGTGCGTTTGCAAAATAGATTTTCATATTTGCCTCCTTTGATCATTTTTCAATCACGTATAAATAGCTAGAACCTTAATTATTAGGAGACGTAATCTTCCAAGGAATTGCACTGAAAACGTACAAAAGCACGCCAACAATTACAAAATCAAGGAAAATACTGCTGCCAATTTCAAGTAAATAGCCTAAAACTGCAACAGCTTCAACATTAATTATAACTGGAATAAGGGCAAATATTCCTGCAACCAGCATTAACCAAAAGCCTGCCCACATATTTGATGCGGTCATAATATGTATCAACATCTTTTTAGTAAAAGCTGCTCTTATTTCATTGAATAATGAACGCAGACTGATTACGGCCATTATCATTAAAACAATATTTAACAATAGAAGACCAAAAGCTACATTCCCACCAACAGTAATGGTGCTTAAACTAAATGCATCCATTACTTCATACGGGGCATTACTACCTTGCTTTTTTAATTTTTCTTGTACCAGTTGCGCATCGCTTGATGCGCCCTGGTCAATATTTAAATTAATATCATACAATATATCATTAGCCAAAGTTAGCTTGTTTACTTTAAACCATGGCTTTAAAGTGTAATCGATAATGTGGTCAGCAATTAGCTGTGTCTGCTTATTAGTTAGTAAATTGGCATCATCGCTTTGCCGTGCCCCAATTTCTCTCGCAAGCGTATTAAAGTGCTTATTGACTTGTCTGACAACCACAACTTGATTGCTATCAGACCTAATTTGTCCTTTCATAAAAAAAGGATTGAGAAAAGTCACTGAGACCATTACCAAGGCTACAATTAATAAAATAATAAATGATAAAGCCTTTTGATATTGGTGCTTTTCTTCCTGAGTGACTCTACGCAAATCTGTTTGCGTACTGCTTGTCATATATGTCCTTTCTAACAGACGATCTCCTTATCTTCATCAAACATTGTATCAATTGCATTGTGAATTGCTTTAATGTCAATGGACTTAATTATCTTATGACCTGCTTCAAGTGCCTTATCTACTTGCTCTTGATTACAATGCAAAAAGCTATACATCAATGAACTAGTAGCATAATCTGCTAACTGTTCTGCAGAAAGACTAAATCGACTGCTATCATGATAGAGGCGTCCAACGCCTGTTACAACAAAAGCAATACCATATTCTACTTCATTAAGATTGAAGTGATCTTCGTCAAAAATCTGGTTTTCTTTTACCCAACTATTGAGCATACTACTCCAGTTATCAAGTGTTTCATTGCTACTAAAAACTTCCGAGATAATTCGCTTTAGTCCTTTGTCATAAATACCGAGCATCGCAACTGTGTAAATAAACGCTTTGGTACGAGCACAAATGTTACCTTCCTTAGTAGGATTGAACTTTTTAACCTGCTCATCCAACGTATTAAGGATATTGCGAACCACATCATCAGTTAATTTTGCTTTATGCGGATAGTAGGATTGAAGAAGCGACTTGGAAATCCCAGATTTTTCTGCAATCATTTGGAAGGATACATTATCCATTCCGTTTTCCCTAATCAAATTGAAGGTATTACTTAAAATAATTCGTCTTCTCTTGAAGTTTTTACGTCGTGCCATTTTATGGTTTCTCCGTTCTTACACATTTTGTTTTTATTATATCAGTGTTATGAAATAAATAAACAAAAATACACAAAAACAGCACAATTATTGCCATGCAAAGGTTTATGTGTACAGTAAAAAGTGTATAAAATGTTAAATTACTTCAAGTCGCTCTCGCTTAATAAGTGCATAGAACGATCATTATAAACATAGTTAATTCCTCGCGCTAGCAGTAAGTCAACTGAAATACGAACCATCCGGTCAGGATAGTGATTATGCTTAATTGTATCAGTGACAACAATTTGCTCAATTGGTAACTCATTAAGTGTTTCAAGTGCGTCTTGTGAAAGAAGTGCATGAGTTGCAGCAACATAGACCTTATTAGCACCAGCTGCCAAAACAGACTTAGTTGATGAAGAAATTCTTGAACCTGTATCGATCAAATCGTCGACAATGATACACTTTTTACCCTTAACATCACCAATCATGTCATGAACATCAGCGTCATAACGAGCACGACGTTGATCAACGATTGCAATTGGGGCGTCAAAGAATTGCCCAAAATTACGTGCCAATTTTGCACCAGAATGATCTGGTGAAACAACAACGATGTCATCCTCTTCTTTAGTTGCAATACCATTGTCAAGGAAGTATTGCGCTAAAAGTGGCATAGCGTGTAAGTGATCAACTGGCACATTGTAGAAGCCTTGAATTTGCGAAGCGTGAAGATCCAAGACAATCAAGTGATCCATACCTGTTATTTGCAGTAAATTAGCAATCAACTTAGCAGTAATTGGTTCACGTGAACGTGTTTTGGTATCTGAACGTGAATATGCTAAATAAGGGATAACCACGTTAATCCGATGTGCAGAAGCACGATGGAGAGCGTCTAACACAATCTCAAGTTCCATGAAGTTTTCGTTTACTGGATCTTGAATTGACTGAATAACAAAAACATCACAACCTCTGACGCTTTCACCGATATTAACTTGAATTTCGCCATCGCTAAAATGCTGAACAGCAGTTTCGATTAACGGTTTCTTTAAAATTGTGGCAATCTTTTCATTTAAAACCGGATTCCCACTTAACCCAATTAACTTCATTGGGTGCATCAACTGAAGAATTTCTTCTTTATTCATAGCTACCTCTTTATTTAAAATACTAACTTTGCATGACCTATTATAACTAAAAAAGACTAGTAATGCCCAGAAAAGGACAAAAATCAAACAAAAAGCCGAAAAAAATCTTCGGCCCTTGTATATTGATAATTATTTAAAAAAATCTTCCATTAAATTAAGCAGTTTAAAACTTCTAACTGCATAACTTTCATGCTTTTGGCGCGGCATAATCATTAATTGTCCTTGGGGGATAATTTGACTATACCAGCGAACATGCTCAACTTTAACCCAGTCTTTTTCGCCCACAACACAATATGTTGGAATTGAAATTGCCTTTAAGCTGTCTACTGACATGAAACTTTCAGTCAATTCAACTTCGCTATCACGGTTGCGTTTTAAAAAGCACATTACGCCTTCCGTTAAATAATGATACGGCTTAATGCCATTACCATTGACGAAAACACCAGCTACCATTAATTTCTTAAAAATAGTTTGATCTTGGCTTGCAAGCATCATTGCAACCAAACCACCAGCGTCAAAGCCAAAACAATAGCAGCCCCTAATGTCAACTTGCTTAATAAAAGCAGCGACATCATCAACTTCAGTTTGATAATGCTTGGCAATTTCACCCTCACTTAAACCGTGCCCGCGCATGTCGAGGACATAGACAGTATAATAAAGGCCAAGCGGCGCAATAATTTGATCAAACATCCCGCCATCAAGGTGATGACCATGCAAAAGAAGAAGTGGCTCGCCTTTACCAAGCTTGCTGTAATAGAGTTCATTACCATTGACTAGTTCTTTCATCGCTGATCCCTTTCACTTGCCTCAATTAGCTCATGCTTAGTGCCTTTTTCTTTTTTATGCTCTTGCCACAAGCTACGAATCATTGTTCTAATGATGAAGTAATTTGCCTTAAAGTTATCGGGAATCATTTTCAAGTTAAACTTGTGAACCATGCTATCCTTGCGTTGCCAATAATGATATAGCGGCGTACTATCGCAATAAAAACCATCGGTTAACGCAAGATATTGAACAGTAAAAATCTGGTCCTCCATAAAGGCCAAATCGCTCATAAAATGCAAATGATTATGTTTAACTACAGATAATTTATAGCCCTTATTCCACGTATAGCCCTTAACTGGTGTAGCTAAAAAATGATTGTCCATCAGTGAACCTAAGGGATTACCTACTAACTGGTATGTACGCAATTTATTCTTCATACCATGAACATTTTTCTTAGTGGCCGGAATTGACCCCTCTTTATTTTCGTAATCTAACCAAAAACCACAAGATACCATTGCTGCATCAGGATGATCATGAAAAGCGCGAACGAAAAAGGCTGTGTAGCCAGAATCGACCCAATCATCACCATCATGAAAAGTGAAATATGGTGTATCCACATTTTCAATCCCAACATTACGCGCATCCGAAAGACCGCCATTATGCTTATTAATTATGTTGAAATAGCGGAATTGATCACGATATTGTTCCGCAATTTTTCTTGTGCTATCAGTTGAGCCATCATTAACAATTAACAATTTGAAGTTTGGATCGTCTTGCTTAGCTAAATGATCAAGCGCACGAGCCAAATATTTTTCAACATTGTAAACTGGCATGATGACAGTTAATTCAGGTTGCTGAATCATCGCACCCCTCCTTTATTGAGTTATATTATACCATCTTAAATATTAAAAATATCGTAAACTAGCCGCCTTTAAACTCGATTTTAAACTTTTATAAGCAGCATTTAGTATAATTAATAGCGATAAAAGGAGTTGATTATTTTTATGAAAAAAACAATCTCACTTGTCGCTACAATTACGACACTGTTATTTAGTACTATTGGTCTAGTCAGACCGCAGCAGACAGTTAAGGCTGATGACCTACCTGTTGTCTGTCTTGGTTCTTCCCTTACAAATAGCCAGCGCAGCGGTACTCTAAGTACCCTTAGCGATCCACTAAACGGGGCAAGCTACCAAACTATCAACATTACTGGGGCGGACTTAGTTAAATACCTCAATCCTTCGGGTTCCAACTTTACAACCAATTCTGGTGTTTGGTCCAGCGCGATGATTCAAAAAACAGCGCAAGGTAGTGGTATTAATGTAAGGATTCTTGACTATCAAGGAAGAAATAACATCACCACGATTACAGCCAATCAATACAAGAATGCAGCTGTTACCGCCGGAATTGCAGATGCTAACATCTATGTTACTAGTGCCGTCCCAATTGATGGTTCAGGGGCACTTGCTGGCGTTTACGCTGCTTACAGCAAAACAGGCGAAAATCTTAACCAAAGCCAGGTTAATGCTGCTCAGGATGAGATGGGTACATTGAGCAAAATTACCAAAGAAAACAAAGATAAAGACGGCTATTCTGATGCCCAATTGAACAATGCAGTTGCAGGAGCAAAGCAAGAAATGGGTAAAGTTGGTAACAACATTAGCGATAGCCAAATTCGTGACATCGTCAACAACCAAATCAACATTAACCATTTGGGTGACACTATTAATAACAACCAGAAACAACAAATTATTAATGTTCTAATTGAAATCCGTAATTCTGGTGCGTTAAAAGACAACAAGTTCAAAGAACAAGCCGGTGCTGTATCCGCGAATATTAAGAAAAACGCCAAAAATATTTTTGACAAAATCAACACACAAGAAAATCGCAACTGGCTCGAGAGAATGTGGGATAATGTGACCAACTTCTTCAGCCATCTCTTTAGTGGAACAATTGTTATTAACTTCTAGTTACATTTGATCCATGAACTGATTAAGAGTATGATCTACAAATTCATTACCGCGATTGTTTGCATGGCCTTTTGTCCATTCAAATTGAGCGTTAGTAAACTGATCTAGTAATTGATCCAGTTCTTGCCAGCATCCCAAGTTAGCAATTTCGCCTGGCGTGCTCTTCTTCCAGCCACGTTTTTTCCAGCCCTTAAGCCAGCCTTTTGTGATTGGATTTAAGACATACTGTGAATCAAGGACAAATAATAGTGGTTTCTGATTAAAGCCTAATTCAATTAGTTTTTTCAAAGCTTCAATTAGCGCCGTTAATTCCATTTTATTATTGGTTGCGCCGAACTCACCATTTGAATCATAAGTGGAGCATTTTTTGCCCGCTTCATCCCACTCAATTAAGTAAGCCCAAGCCGCTTTGTCCGTTTTCTTAACGTGACCACCCTTAAAGTTGCCAGTATTGCGGGTCCCGCCGTCCGTGTAAATTGTCGCAAAAAAGGCTGTTGTATCTTGCTGCATATTTACTGAGCCCTTGAGTTCTTTAGGCTTACGTTCAGCGACCGGTTGTTTTTGCTTAACATCATGGCTAGCCTGCTGAATTTTGGCAATTGCTTGTTTAAGCGAGTCTTCATCTTTTTGAAAGACCTGATCAATAGTTGGTTGATCCCAATCCAAATACTCGGTAGCGTCGGTTACCTTGGTAAAAGATTTATATTCGGCATTAGGATAGCCATCAACTTGTTTTTTGGCCGCTTCCCAGGTGCGATAAACACCTGGCTGGCGGCCTTTTTTTACTGCATAAAATTTCATATGTACCTCAGTCACTAAAATACGATTAGCAATGTTAGAATATAGATAGTTTAATTTTTTAAGGTGGCATGTATGTTCTTCAATACTAAAAAATATAAGGAAGAAGCAGAGAAAAACCGCAAACTCAATCTAGCAGAAGAGCCAAGTAAATTCAATATGATCTCTTTGGCTATTTTGGCAACAATTGCTCCCTTGCGGATTTTTTTGCGTCTACATAAAAGAAAGATTGAAGATAACGTCACGGTTGAGAATAAACGTGGATCATTTGAGCAAGTTCCAATCATCTACTTTCATGGCTTCCGCGGCGGTGATTACACCACTCAAATGATGGTTAAACAAGCCTTAGTAGATAAAGGAGACCCTCATTTTCTCAAGGTAACAGCGGATTTATGGGGTAACTTCAAACTCGAAGGAACTTGGACGGGCGACAAGAATCCAATTGTTCAGGTTGTCTTTCGGCAGCGAATCGTTGGTGTATATGCGATTGACTATTACTTACGGTTTATTTTACCCTTTTTAGCTAAAAGATATCATTTTACGCACTACTCAGCAGTTGCCCATTCATTAGCCTGCCCCTGCATTGTCAGAACGGAAATGCGTAAGTACCGGAAAAAGAATTTTCCGCACTTAGCCAAATGCGCTTTTATTGCCGGGCCTTTTGATGGCGTTACTTACATGGGTGATATACCTAATGTAAATGAACTTAACAGCAGCGGACGACCCACTGTCATGAATTTGCATTACCTCTATCTCATGCTTCGACGAAAACATTTCAATTCAAATATTTCTGTCTTGAACATTTATGGTAATGTACTTGATAATACTAACAGCGATAAATTTATTTCTGTGATTTCTGCCAAGAGCATTCGTTATATTCTGGCTCCTAACGTTAAATCTTACCATGAAGTTGAAATTCGTGGGAAAAAGTACGCCGAACATAGCTGGATGCATGATAATCCACTTGTAATCAATATCATAGATAAATTTATTGGACTAAAAGATTAATTTTTCTGGAGGATTCACGTGACCCTGCTCCGCGACATTTTTTACATTATCATTATTACTAATACTATTTTAGCCTTTTACATTGTCTTTCATCGACGACGCTCAGTTTCTACCACATGGGCTTGGCTGATTATTTTACTAGTATTTCCTGTGATTGGAATTACACTTTACGGCTTTTTTGGCCGCGGAATTTCACAGGAAAATATTTTTGCCATCAACAAACAACACCATATTGGTTTGCGTAATGTGCAGAAATCTATTACCAAGGCACCGAAAAAAATCAGTGCTTCTGACACCTCTAACAAGGCCAAAATGGTTGTGCACTTTTTCGACCGCAACAGTGAGTCACCATTAAGTAAGAACAATCACGTCAAGTTATATACTGACGGCGAGCAAATGTTTCATGACATGATAAGTGACATTGAAAATGCTCAACAAACAATCAACGTTGAGTTCTATACTTTTTACAATGATGATATCGGCAATAAAATGCTTAATTTATTGATTAAAAAAGCCAAAGAAGGCATCAAAGTAAAGCTACTTTACGATGCATGGGGTTCTCTCGGTGCCACTAAGGCCTGGTTCGACCAATTAAATAAAGCCGGTGGGGAGGTTCTTCCCTTTGTTACTTCCAGAAACATGATTACGCGGTATCGAATTAACTATCACCTGCATCGTAAAATTGTGATTGTCGATGGAAAGACTTCATGGACCGGTGGCTTTAATGTCGGTGACCAATACCTTGGCCGCAAAAAGAAATTTGGCTACTGGCGTGACAGCCAAGTTCGTATTGTTGGTTCCGCATCATTACTTTTGCAAGAGCGTTTTGTTATGGATTGGAACGCCTCAATTCAAGATGAAGCCCAATTAATCACCTTTAACACCCTGCTCTTCCCTGATCTAGATGAAAATGAGATTCATCCTGGTGATGTAGCAACCCAAATTATTTCTGACGGTCCCGATCGTGATAACGCTAATATGCGTAACGGGATCATTAAACTAATGTTCCAGGCGAAAAAACGCCTGTGGCTCCAAACACCTTACTTAATTCCAGATGATGCGATGTTTGCTACTTTGCAAACAATTGCCATGTCAGGAGTTGACTTGCGCATCATGATTCCATGCAAGCCAGATCATCCCTTCATTTATCGGGCAACGCAGTGGTATGCAAACGAGCTTTCCCGCTATGGCGTTAAAATTTATATTTATGACAAGGGCTTTATTCATGCCAAAACGATTGTTGTCGACGATGATTTTTCAACAGTTGGCTCAATGAATCAGGACTATCGTTCCTACGACCTGAACTTTGAGGACGTAGCTGTCTTTTATGATAAGAACTTCACTGAAGAAGTGGCGAAGTCATTCGAGCAGGATATGCAAGACTCTACTTTGCTTACTCCAGAAATGATTGAGCAGCAAGGACGCTGGTTGCGGACTTTGCAAAGTTTTTCAAGAATGCTATCACCTATTTTATAAACAAAGAAAAACCCAATTCCTTTACATTAGGAATTGGGTTTTAACTTGCGTTTAACACATTTATAGAATGTCTTGAATTTCAATTCTAATACTATTGTGTGCGTAACTTTTAATTGTTTCTACAATCTGGGCCACGCCAGTAGAAAACTGTAAATAATATTGCCGATTTTTCTGGGTTGTAATTATGCAAATAACGGCATTCTTCTTTGGGTTGGGCACTTTGATTAAAGTTACCAAAGCTATTTCTGAATACGGCACCGTGCGACGAAAGTAACCGGAAACTACTACTCTTTTAGAAGCAAAACCAGTAAAACCATCAATGATGCTCATCAATAAAATGATGGCTAAAAAGATGGCTATTCCCGGATCGCCTTTTTCAAGCAGCTGCCAAGTAAAACCAATCCAAATGAAAATTATCGCCCAGATAATTGAAGAGGAACGGTAATGTCCCCTCAAGTTAATGTTGGCCTGCCAATACCAGCTATAACAAGTATAACCAAGCAGTATGGCATCCATAATAAGATAAAAACTTGCCATAAAAATTCCTCTCAGTAAATATACTTACCCATTATAACAGAACACGGCTTTTTGGTTTGCTAAAACAATTTTTGAAATAATATTAATTTTTGCTTGCATTTTAATTAAAATAATTATTAAATAATATTAAATTAAATGCGATGAAAAAGACGAGTAAATAATTTATCTCTTTAAGTGAACTAGTGATAGTGCGAAACTAGCAGACCCTGAATTATCGAAAAACACTTTGAGCTGCACACTGAAATGATTTCAAAGTAGGTGGCGCCGTCTCCAGTACGTTACCACGCTGGTGAAGCATGATTGTGCTTCATGAGTTGGTCCGAATTTCGGACAATCTAGGTGGTACCGCGGAAAAAAGCCTTTCGTCCTTGTTCTATTAGAATAAGGCGAAGGGCTTTTTCTTTGCTTTAATATTTTTTGGAGGTAAACACCATGTCCTTAATTTTGCCAGAAAAATACCAACCAACTCTAACTATTCGTGATACAGAAGCCGCAATTGTCTTCATCCGCGAACGATTCCAAGAAGTCTTAGGGCAAAAATTACACTTACAAAGAATGTCGGCACCGCTTTTTGTTGAAAAAGATACCGGATTGAACGATAACTTAAACGGGGTTGAACGACCAGTTGCCTTTGATGCAAAAGATCTACCTAAAGATGATACAGTTGAAATTGTCCATTCACTTGCCAAATGGAAGCGCATGGCGTTAAAAAAATACGGTTTTGGTATTCATGAAGGTCTTTTTACCAACATGAATGCTATCCGTCGCGATGAAGATTTGGACAACTTCCACTCAATTTACGTTGATCAGTGGGATTGGGAAAAGATCATCGCCAAAGAAGAACGGACCGAAGACACATTAAAAGAAACGGTTAGAAAAATCTTTTCAGCAATTAAGCAAGTAGAAACTGAATGTGCCGAACGCTATCCTGCTTCTACCTACCGACTCCCAGAAGATGTTCACTTTGTTACTACACAAGAACTTGAAGATACCTGGCCCGACTTAAGTCCTGAGGAACGTGAAGACAAGATTGCGAAAAAAGAAAAAGCTGTTTTCATTATGAAAATCGGTGATAAGTTAAAGCGTAGTGGTCAACCACACGATGGCCGTGCTCCTGACTACGATGACTGGGCATTAAACGGTGACTTGATTTTCTGGTATGAGCCTCTAGGTCAAAAACTTGAAGTTTCTTCAATGGGCATCAGAGTCAGTCCTGAAAGTCTCCACGAGCAACTGGAAAAAGCTGACTGCCTTGACCGCGAAAAATTGCCTTTCCATCGTCAACTACTTAAAGGTGAATTACCTTACACCATTGGTGGCGGAATTGGTCAATCTCGTTTATGTATGCTCTTACTTGGTAAAGCCCATATTGGTGAGGTTCAGGCAAGTGTTTGGCCAAGCGAAATGCTCAAAGAGTGTGAAGAACATCATATTCAACTTCTATAATTAACATAGTAAAAAAGAAAAGCCCCTAGCTTGGAAAATTCCACCTAGGGGCTTTTACTATGTCTTAAATTAATAACCGAACTGAAGCTACATGCTTTAAAAATTGCACTAATAAATCCAGCTTCTAGCCTATTTATCAATTGTTAGTGCGGGAAGATAAGTGTACGGATAATCGCCATCGTAATTAAGCCAGGCTTTTAACTCCTTAATTGATTTCAGAGCAATTTTTCTGTTATGACCATGAAGTTTCTTAGCCTCAGCTTCAGCTTGTTTCAATGAAACCTTTTTTCCGTCAGATTTTTGATACATAGCCTTTGTTTCAGCCTTAATCAATTTCTTTAAAGCTTTTTTCTTAGCATCTACGTGATAGAAGTTTCCATTGACTAAGCTAATCCAGCCTTGCTGCTTTCCACTTTGGTCAACAAGGTGGCCCATAATTTCTACCTTTCCCAAACCAAATTCTGTAATCTTGAACTTGGTCTTCTTTTCCGCCATTTTTTTAACCCAATCCTTATTGTATGGTTGAACATCATACTTAGAAGAATTAGGGCATTCAGGATATACAATGGCCTTTGATGAAAGTACGAACACATAGCCATCTTTTGCTAAACGTCCTGCAGGCACATAAGTTACATCGGGTTCTTTGACCTGATTAGTTTCTACTGGCTGCTCCGCACTAGCTGCTTTTACTTCAATTGAATGACCCAATATTGTAAAAGAAGAGAAAACGGCTACTGAACACAGAAGGTTTTTCAAAAATTTATGCTTCACTTTTTGCCTCCAAATTAAAATCAAATAATAAATTACATAATTTTATTTTACATTTATTACAAAAACATTTCAATATTAACCACTTATTAATTACAAATAAATTACAAAATATTAATTAATCGATAAGTGTATAGTCAATTCCCCTAAGCTTTTGTTCATTAAGAAGTTAATCTTCGCAGCTAAAAGCAGTATAGTAGATGGGAACACATTTTTAGAAAGGACATAAACATGATTGATTCAACCCAAATAACAGAACTTAAGAATGATCTTAACCTGGCACAACACATTACTTTTTTAACAGGTGCTGGTGTTTCTACCCACTCAGGGATTCCCGACTACCGCTCAAAAAACGGGATTTATGATGGAGTTAATGAAAGCCCTGAGACCATTTTAAGTGAGGAAACACTCTACCAGCGACCTGAATTTTTCTATCAGTTTGTCATGAATAATATGTATTTTCCTGATGCCCAACCTAATAAAATTCATCAAAAAATTGCCGAACTTTGTAATGAAAAAGGCGACCTAATCACACAAAATGTTGATCACCTTGACCATAAGGCAAATAATCACCATGTAACAGAATTTCATGGTAGTTTATATGATATTTACTGTACAAAATGTCGTCAGCCTGTTTCATATCAAGAATATGCTAACTCTTTCCGCCATAAAAATTGTGGCGGCATCATTCGTCCCGGTATTGTCTTATACGGTGAGCAAATCGACCAAACAAACCTTTCTAAGTCAATTAATGCTATGAGCATGTCAGATCTAATAATAATTTGCGGCACCAGCTTTGTAGTCTATCCTTTCGCTCAGCTTCTTTCTTACCATCAGCCGGACGCAAAGGTTTGGGCAATCAATAAAACGGCTATTCCTGCTGCAGGCATTTCCGCCATCATCGGTGATGCACTGGATGTTTTCCAGCAAATCTAAGTCTATAATTTATTTCACTTATTAGGAGCACTTCTCTTGCCTTGTGGTAAAATACTAGCAATTGTTTAATGCGCGAACTAATTGTTTATTCAGTTTGAGCACTTAGAAAAGAGTTTTTTAAATGTCAATTATTAAAATGTATGCTCCATTTTTTAGTGCTAGCAATTGGCTGCATGTTTTAACCAGTGGCAAGGACTGGCTAATCATTCTGACACTTATTTTAATGGAATGTCTGCTTTCAGTTGATAATGCAGTTGTTTTAGCCGCACAGACTAAGGTATTACCCACCAAGAAAGAGCAAGAAAAATCGCTATTCTATGGTATGTGGGGAGCCTATATTTTTCGCTTTATTGTAATCGGAATTGGCACTTACCTAATTAACTTTTGGGAAATTAAGTTAGCGGGCAGTTTATACCTGTTTTACCTAGCCTTTAAGTTTTTCTACGATCAGCGTCATCCACAAAAAGCGCAAGCTGAAGAAAAAGCCGAAGGCGAAAAGATTGCACAGCATTCTCCCAAAAAGGGTAAACACTTTTTATCACTCTTCTGGCGAACAGTTATTTCAATTGAGGCAATGGATATCGTCTTTTCAATTGATTCAGTTTTGGCCGCACTAGCCGTCTCGAGTAATCCAGTTGTTGTTTTAATTGGTGGCATGATTGGAATTTTATGTATGCGGGGCGTCGCCGAAATAATTATCAAATTAATGGATATTATTCCTGAATTGCAGCCAATGGCCTACGTCCTGATTGCAATTATCGCCTTAAAACTGCTTATTTCATTACCACCACTTCACTATGAATTACCAAACACTGTTTTTGCGATCATTGTTTTTGGTGTCTTAATTATCACAATTGCGTTTCACTTTTTACGGCTTAAAAAGCATGGTCGTTAACTATAATTGAGAAATAATTTTTTCTTTGAGCACAACCGCCTGGTTATGCTCTTTATTTTTAGCACCGTATAAAAACAACACGTCTTGTTTCGGCAACTGCTGTTTCACTAGGGACACAAACTCGGCCATGGTTGAATTTGCTTCAAGTTCTGCCAGATGCCTTTGCTTAAATTGCATAAATTTATTATCATCATGATTAAACCCACTTGCGAAGCTCTTTACTGGGTGCAAGTTCCTTAACCCAAACATCGAGTCTGGCATCTGTCTTGCTTATACCTCGTAGCCATAATCGATCTACTAAAATGCGATAGCCTGCAGGCTGCTCTTTTTCGTAAATTCGAACTAATTTTATCTAGTGTACTACTCAAGGAAAAAATGGATTATTCAACTTACTTTACTAATCACTCAACTGAAGAAATTAGTGCCGATCTACTTGGTCGGCCATTAACTTATAATGATGGCAAACGCACTCTTGGCGGTTATATTGTCGAAGCAGAAGCATACTTAGGAAAAAAGGATCGTGCAGCACATTCTTATGGTGGTCATCGTAGTCCTGCCAACGAAGGGCTTTATGCCCGTGGCGGAACAATCTATATTTATGCTCAACGACAATACTTCTTTTTTGATGTTGCAACTCAGGCAAAAGATGAACCACAAGGTGTCTTAATCAGAGCAATTGAACCTGCTTGGGGAGTTGAACAAATGATTGGTAATCGCTCGGGTAAAAACGGCATTTTATTAACAAATGGACCCGCTAAGATGATGCAAGCTTTTGGCATTCATGATAAAAATTGGGATCTACATTTTTTAAGTGATTCACCCTTTGCAATCGATTTAAATGATCAACATCAGAAAAAGCCGCAAGAAATTGCTAAGAGTGCCCGCATCGGTGTCAACCAATCTGAATTGGAATGGGCAAATAAGCCATTACGTTTTTTTGTTGCCGGCAATCCATATGTTTCGCGAATGAAGAAAAATGATTATCGTGCTAATAATGGCTGGCAATAAGTGCTAATTTTAAATATAAAAACTGGTAATAGTACACATTTGATTTATAGCTGTTGACAAGTTAATCTTTTTAGCCTATCCTGTTGATTAAGTTAAATAATTTCCAATGCAATAGAGGTTGCGGTAATTACGAAACTAATCTGAGTGAACGAACACAATGAAGATTAGTGTAAGAGTTATCGCCGAAACAAAAGTGCTATTCGCTTTAACACTTTTGTTGGGCTGCAGGAGAAGATCTTGCAGACTGTCCTAGTTAATACTGGGGAGCGCTATATGATTTGTCTAAAATATGATCAATTATAACCTCGTTGTTTTGTAAACAGCGAGGTTTTTATTTACGCTTTTTATTGTATTGGCTTTATTTGAAACAAATTTCTCGGAGGTTTTCAAAATGAAGTCAAGAAATAAGTGGATTACCGCTCTAATCACGGTGATGCTTAGTTTCATCATTACAAGCAATTTTGGTATTACACAAGTTAATGCCAAAAAAGATGATGGTGAACTAAAGGTAGCAATGGAGGCCAACTACCAACCATATAATTGGACTCAAACTACAGACAAAAATGGTGCGGTGCCAATTGAAGGCTCACGCACATATGCCAACGGCTATGATGTTAAAATTGCAAAAATAATTGGTAAACAATTGCATCGTAAGGTTGTTGTAGTTAAGACTGAGTGGGATGGTTTACTTCCAGCTTTAACCAGTGGCAAAGCTGACCTGATTATTGCCGGAATGAGTCCAACTGCTGAGCGTGCAAAAGCGATTAATTTTACTAAACCATATCGAAACAGTACTTTTGTTGTTATTACAAAAGTCAACAGTAAATACGCCAACGCTAAAACGCTAAACGATTTTAAAGGTGCTAAGTTAACTGCTCAGCAAGGTACTTCGCACTATGCACTAATTAAGCAACTTAAAGGTGCCAAGAGACAACCCGCAATGCGTGACTTTGCTGCAATGCGTCAAAGCTTAATTTCTGGTACCATTGATGGCTATATTGCCGAAGATACCGAGTCAACCTCATTTAAAATGGTTGACCCTGACATCAAGGCAATTCCAATTAGTAAAATGGCCGGTTTCCGCATTTCTGAAGAAGATTCAACTACTGCAATCGGCATCGCCAAGCCAAACAGAGATTTACTCAAGCAAGTTAACCAAGTCTTAGCTACTATTCCAAACTCTGAAAGAACCAAGCTAATGACTACCGCCATTTCACAACAACCAAAAACTGATGAAACTAGCAAGAAAGGTAAACAAGATCCTTGGCTCGTCAGTGTTTGGAAACAATTTGGGGGCATGATTTTAAGTGGTATTGGTATGACCCTTCTTCTTGCTTCAGTTGGTACGATTGCCGGTTTCTTCATCGGTCTTTTCGTTGGTATTATTAGGACTATCCCTACCCCAACTAGCAGAGGTAAAAGATGGTTTTCGAAGTTTATTAACTGGCTTCTATCCGTTTATATTGAAGTTTTCCGCGGTACCCCAATGATGGTACAAGCAGCCGTAATTTATTATGGAATTGCTCAATTCTGGCACATCAATATCGATCGTACACTTGCTGCACTAGTAATTGTTTCGATTAACACAGGCGCATACTTGGCAGAAATTATTCGTGGTGGAATTATTTCTACCCCAGAAGGACAATTTGAAGCTGCCAGCGCATTAGGAATGACCCATAACCAAAGAATGTGGCATATTATTTTGCCTCAAGCTATTAAGAACTGTTTACCTTCAATTACTAACGAGTTCATCGTTAATATTAAGGACACTTCTGTTTTGAGTATCATTTCAGTCTCTGAGCTTTTCTTTGTCGGTACAACAATTGCCAGTCAGACCTTTAAGTTCTTCCCAACTTACCTGACAATTTCAGCTATCTACCTGATTTTAACCTTTACAATTACCAGAATCTTTAATCTGATTGAAAAGCACTTGCAAGGAAATAAAAACTACAACTTAATGGCTAATCAAGTTCAAGTAGGCACAGCTCAGGATATGGAGGCCAAAAAATAATGACTGAATCAAATGAAACTATTTTAAGCTTACAGCATTTGCAAAAAACTTTTGGACAACACCAGGTGTTACGCGATATTTCACTTGATATTAAAAAAGGCGAAATCGCAACTATTATTGGCCCGTCAGGTGGTGGTAAGTCAACCACTTTACGCTGCATTAATTTACTGGAAGAGCCCACAGCTGGTGAAATTCACTTCCACGGTGAAAATGTCCTTGAGCAAAACTATAATCGTAATATTTACCGTGCTAAAGTTGGGATGGTTTTCCAACAATTCGATCTTTTCGAAAACAAAAATGTTTTAGCTAATTGCATGGTTGGCCAAGAACTCGTCTTAAAGCGTTCCAAGGACGAAGCACGTAAAATCGCCCTTGCCAACTTAGAAAAAGTTGGGATGGAACAATATATCAACGCCCGCCCAAGTCAACTTTCTGGTGGACAGCAGCAACGTGTTGCCATTGCTCGTGCTATTTCGATGGATCCCGAAATTTTATTATTCGATGAGCCCACAAGTGCTCTTGATCCTGAAATGGTCGGTGAAGTTTTAAGCGTTATGAAAAACTTAGCAACAACCGGTTTAACGATGATTATCGTAACGCACGAAATGGCATTTGCTAAAGAAATTTCTGATAAAATGTTTTTCATCAGTGACGGAGTAATTGCCGAGCAAGGTAACCCAGACCAACTATTTAATCATCCACAAAACGAGAAAACAGCGAAGTTCTTGAGTAATTTTCAAAACAACTAACTTTAAATAAAAAGATGTTCCAAAAATGGAGCATCTTTTTATTTTTTAATTATACTTTGTAAAAAATCCCTATAGCGTGTTAGTCAATTCTAACAATGAAATATTATTGCAAAAACGTAGTGATTTTAAGCGTTAGGGTTTACCAGGTGAAGCTTTAGAGTTTGGCGAATCGGCTGAAGATGCCTGCAAACGTGAATTTCGCGAAGAAGCCGGACTAGAAGTTACAGTCAAAACTCTTCTTGGTGTTTCTACCAATCAAATTCAACACTACCCTAACGGTGACATTGTTCAAACTTCACATAATATATACAAAGGTAGTTTATTTAGAAACAATTACATTATCACGGCTCTATATCTTGCTTAATTACGTTTGACAAAAATCTATTTCTATTATTATATATAGATAACATAACCCGTCTTTTATATTAGCTGGTTAAACCAGTTTATTTTACCTCATCAACAGGAGAAAACTCATGAAGAAAAACGGCTACAAAATCAGCACCTGCGTTCTCGCACTTTTACTTATCGTAACATTAGGCTTTTTGCTCTATACCACTAGAAAACCGCCTACCATTTATGGTGGTTTTACTAATACTGCAACGCCAGGAAATGCTTTAAATCCTCATGTAGAAATTTCGTGTGGCACGAAACCCAAATATGCCATATACGTAGACGGGCATAAATTTGAAAGAGGTACTTATAAACGTGTAAGTAACAGCACTTTCACCTTGAAAGATACAGATGGCAAAGAGTCAGGCGTCGTCTTTTTATCAAACAATGGCTCTTACTTGTATCATTCCAAGCTAAAGAAAAAGCTGATTAATATTAAGAAACTTCCGGGTAAACCTACTGAAGAACCTATAAATATCCACTAATTAAAAGTATAAATGTTATTAGTTGTAACAAAAAAGGTATTAGATTCCTGATCTAATACCTTTTTATATACCCTCTTAGCCTCGCCTTAATCATCGTGTTCTTTGTGCCATTCTTTAATCTGCTCCAGCCTCTTTTTAAAGCGGTCTTCATGACCTTGCGAAGTTGGCAAATAATATTCATGACCTTCTAAACTCGGCGGCATAGTTTTCATTGTCGTTAACTTATCTTTAGCATAATGAGCCAGTTGGTAATCTTTGCCATAACCTAGGTCCTTCATTAACTTGGTTGGTGCATTACGAATCTGTAATGGCACTGGTTCATCAATCGTCTTTTTGACATCATCTTCAGCAGCTAATCTAGCTTTATAAACCGCATTTGACTTTGGCGCAAGCGCCAGATAAATCACCGCTTCCGTCAAATGCACATCACATTCAGGCATCCCTAAAAACTGACAAGCCTGAAAAACATTGATAGCTACATTTAATGCATTAGTGTCCGCCAAGCCGATATCTTCACTGGCAAAGCGCACCAATCTGCGAGCAATATATAGTGGATCTTCTCCGCCTTCAAGCATCCGCGACAGCCAATAAATTGCCGCGTCTACATCGCTGTTACGCATTGACTTGTGAAGCGCTGAAATAATGTTGTAGTGCTCCTCACCGTCTTTATCATACAAGACTGACTTTTGCGTGATTAACTGCGACAAGCTATCCATGGTTACACTGACCGTATTACCAGTTTTATGACCGTTTAAAACCGCCATTTCCAGTGTGTTCAAAGCTGTTCTCGCGTCACCGTTAGCAAACTTAGCAATTGCTTTAACTTCTTGGTCGCTAATTTTAACTGACAGCTTGCCAAAACCATTAGGATTGGCCAGCGCATTTTTCAATAACTTAATAATGTCAGTAACTTCTAGAGGCTTTAAAACAAACACTTTACAGCGTGATAGCAAAGCCGAGTTTACTTCAAACGAAGGATTTTCAGTCGTAGCTCCAATCAAAGTAATACTGCCACGCTCAACGTAGGGTAAAAATGCATCTTGTTGTGCTTTATTAAAGCGATGAATCTCATCAACAAAGACTAGTGTCTTTTGTCCCATTTCGTGTTCTTGCTCAGCTTGCTTCATAATTTTACGAATCTTGGTAATACTGTTATCAACCGCACTAAAATTGAAAAAGCTGGCCTGACTTTGCCTAGCAATAATTTCTGCTAAAGTTGTTTTCCCAACTCCCGGTGGACCCCAAAAAATCATTGAAGAAACTTGATTATTATCAATGATTTCCCGCAATATTTTTCCTGGTCCCAAAAGCTGTTCCTGTCCTACAAATTGATCTAGATTTTGGGGACGTACGCGGTTAGCCAATGGCTCATTTTCACCATTATTTGCAAACAATGATTCTTGCTTCATTATATTTCCCTCTATTTAGTTTCAACCTTCTACTACTTCCAATTATACAAGTATTTTAGAACTAGAAATTTACGAAAGATTGTTTTATTAAAAAACGGGATTAATTCACACGCTAAGTGAACTAATCCCATTATTGCTTTAATTAATACTCTACATTATGAATCAGCTATTGATCCTTTATCTTGAAACGTCCTCTAATAGAATTTATTTAAACTTCAATGATTTAGGCATCACTGGTTTTTTGCCATTATACATGACGTAGGTTTCTTTAGGACTCTTTTTGGCAGAGTTCTGGTAACAATATCATACTCCCAGTTGCAATCACCATCTTTGCCTGACCGAATACCTGGTAATTATTGAATCCCATTATCCACCTTATCGGTAGTAGCAGGTTTATTAGTCACAGAGAAAACTGGTTTAACAGTATCTACCATTAAGTTCAGGCCACAAAAAACTAGACTACTACTAACACCAACACCCTAAAATTTGTTTTGAATGGCTATGATTCACTTATCATGACCTCCCTTTTCATTCACTTAATTATAAGCCGTCTCAACCCAAAAACATTGTAAAATATAACTTTCTTAGTTATAAGAAAATGATGAATGTTAGACAAAATCCATTAAATTTCCTAGATAAAGTAAATTTGAATTTCTTTTTGGGTTACAATAATATTAAACTATAAGCTCATCTTTGTGAGGTCATAATATGAAACTTTTTAAGAAAATTTGTATTGGACTAACAGCCTTATTATTAGCTGCTAGTCCAATATTGACGCATATAACCAATTTTCAAACAGTAGAAGCTGCTCGAAAATCCAAAGGAAAAATTACGCTGTTTAAAAACGATTATGTTTATAATCAAGCAGGCAATAAAATAAAATTGAATGTCAATCACAGCTATCGCGTTCCTAGTGATTTTGCTGTCAGTCCTACAGGTTACTTGATTACAGACATGAAAAGCGATGATTTGGGCGATCACAGAAGCAGCCAGCCCTACTACGGTACCAAAAAAATCAACGGTCAAAAATTTTACGACCTTGGACATAACTATTACGTTAATGAAGCAAACGTTTTAAAAGTCAAGGGACGCAATGTCGCACAAGGTACATTGACAATTAAACGTGATGCACTAGTTTATACCAAGGCTGGCAAAGCAACTGGAAAAAAACTAAGAACTAATTCAGTTGTCAAATATCAGGGTAAAGCTAAGGCTGCTACCAAAACACCAAAATATTTTTACTACCTGAGGGATGTCGCCAGATACTTACAACCCCAATCCATACCTACCTACAAAATAAAAGGAAAATATTTTTATTCCTTAGGTCATAATCGTTACATCAATGCCGCCAACGTTGGCTATATCAATGGGCACCTTGTTCGTTATAACGGTACTTCAACGGCTACTGTCCTTAAAAACACCAACAGCATAACGGTCAACTATTCCGAAGCAAAACGTAAATTAAAAAAAGGACAGAAGATTAAGCTTGATTTAGCTGTTATTCCTTACCTAAGTGACGGCTTTGACAACTATCTTTACAGACTGCATGGTCATCCAGATGAATATGTAGATGCTACCGAAATTAAACTTCAAAGAGACTTACCTGTCATTGATTATCGCGACTTAGTTTATACTTACGTCATGCCAGTCACAGACAACAGCGTTGAACTTTATGATACTTCTGGTAAAGCAATTGGCAAGCGCATCATGAAGCCAGCATATAGCAACCTAACAGTTGATGGCTTAATGTACCTCTGGGTACCTGGGGAAAATAAGGCTGAGTTATTTTATCATTGCTTAAATTACAGTGATGATAATGTTGTTGATGACAGCCAACCAGATCCAATACAAGATCCAAATTCAGTACACCGCACAAATAACCAAAAATTAAGCTATGGCAATAACTTTATCAAGGTTAGCGATGTTAAATACATCAGCGGGTTAAAGATTAAAGCCCTGAATACAATTGGCACAGGCTGAAAATGGGCAAAAGATTGCGACAGGAGCTGACAAACAGGAACTGCTCACACTTTTTAATGAAGGAAAAGATCTAGCACAAAATAGCGCTTATCATGATCTTATGTCTAATTATGATTGTGCCTTAAGAAACGCTTCTGCTATGTTAAGGTCTGATAAGGCAACTGTCACACAGGTAGATGAGGCTGTCTGGTATGTTAAAACAGCTAAAAAGCAGCTGACAACTATGTCTACTCCGCCGGGTGATTAATTTTTTAACATAAACAAAAAGACTAATTCGTAATTAAAAAACGAACTAGCCTTTTTTGTCTTATCTATTTAAGCTTGAACCCTTTAGGCAGCTGGGGCTTTTTGCCATTATACATGACATAAGTTTCTTTAGGGCTCTTTTTAGCCGAATGGTTATACAGTTTAAGTAGCTGCTTTGCAGTATACTTTTTGCCCTTAGGCTTAGTAATTGTACCTTTGCCAACAGCTTGAATATGTTTAAATCCTTGACCTACTCCTGAACTCTTACGTAAGCGATAATGCCCGAGCTTGACAACAAAGCCTTTTGGATTACCAGCATTCTTCAAAATCTGACTATTATGAATATTAAAATGACTTAAATCAACTCCAGCGAGTTTTTGATCATTAGCAAACATTTCCGTTGAATCATACATTTTTGGTAACCGCCAGCCACGCAGATCAACAAAAACAAGATTATCACAGTCCATAAACATTTGGCTAACTCTGGTAACTTGGCGTGTATCCCAAGTATGCAGGTCAAGCTGCTCAAGACTTTTTGCGCCCTTAAACATTCTAAGCATATCAGTAACGTTGGTAGTATTAAAGTGTCTCAATTCAATGTCTTTTAGACTGCTGTCGCCACTGAACATTGAATTCATCCAGCGTACGTTCTTGGTGTTCCAACCCGTTAAATTGAGTTTGGTCAAAGAGCTGTCTCCAGAAAACAGCGAGATCATATTAGTAACGCTACTGGTATCAAAACTACTTAAATCCAAACTAGTAACAGTCGGATTGTGAGCGAACATTTTTTCCATATCTTTAACTTTACTAGTATCAAAGTGACTGAAATTTAGCTGATCTAAATGAGCGAATTTTGCAAACATTCCCGACATATCTGTAACATTACCAGTATTAAAACCACTTAAGTCAAGTTTAGTTAAGTCAGAACACCCTTGAAACATACTTTTCATGCTAGTGACGTTTTTGGTGTTCCAATTAGCTAAATCCAGATGATTGATGGCACTACCCGAAAACATTCTCTCCATATCAGTCACTTGACTGATATCAAAACTACTCAGATCAAGACTTGACAGATTTTCGGTACTGAAAAACATTCTAGACATATTTTTAACTTTACTAGTGTTAAAGTGCTTAAGATTTAGTTCAGGAACTTTTACTTCAGCAAACATACCAGCCATGTTAGTGACATTACTGGTATCAAAATTAGCTAGATCAAGTTCTACCACCTCGCTATCCGCAAACATCTCTCCCATATCGGTCACTTGGCTGGTATCAAAACTTTTCAGATTAAGATGTTTTATCAGGCTGTTTCTAAACATACCACTCATATTTGTGACTTTACTTGTATTAAAACTGCTCAAATCTACTTCTGTTAATGCTGTGCTGTCAAACATTCGTTCCATGCTAGTCACTTGACTGGTATCAAAGTGACTAACATCAGCTTTAGTTAGGGCTTTGTCATTGACAAAAAGCAAAGACATATTTGTCACCTGACTAGTATCAACTTTATCGAGGCCCGTAATATCCTCCAAATGCTCAAGACCGGCAAACTTTTCTGCCGAATTCGGAGCCATTTTAACCGGCGTTTCAAATACAATATGCTCAATATTGCCAGACCAGTTAAACTGCTTTAAAAACGGTGTGCTTGATAATTGACTGCTCTTTTGCGGACCACTAATCCGCAGGGTTCTGCTAATAATGTCATATTTCCATGTGCAGCCACCATCAGTGCCAGTCCAAAGACCGGCATCAGATGGCAAGTCTGTCGCACTAATTGGGACAACAGTAGGAGCTTCTGTTGCAGCAGCTACAGTTAAATTGGTTTGCACCGTTACGACTAAACCTAATGCCATTGCTGCAATGCCTATCCCTGTCTTTTTGACTAAATTGGGTAATTTCATCTTGACGCCTCTTTTCTCTTACTCTAATTATAAGGGTATTTTATTTAAAACTAATTAATAATTTAAAACTTAAGTTAAACTTTGCCAGACTGTTATTCTTTTACTGTAAGACAGGTATTATTCTACCTCTATATTAAGTTATAATAAATTTAATAGAAAGGATTAGTAAGGAGATAAATCATGAAACTAACAAAAAAGATTGAATTGGCTATGACTGCTTTGATTTTAGTTACCACTCCATTTCTAACTAATTTTAGCCAAACGCAAATAGTTGCCGCTGCTAAAAGCAGTAAAGTGGCCGCAAAGGGGAAAATCACGTTAATCTACGATGCCCATCTCTATAATAAATATGGTCATAAAATTAAAAATAAGAACAAATATCTGCCTTATGCTGACGATGATGTCAATGGCTATAAGTATATTCCAAGATTTAATGCAGATGTTATGCAATACTACGGCACCAAAATAATTAATGGTCAAAAATTCTATAATATTGGTAGTGATTGCTACATTAGTATGGCTGATATCAAAGAAGTCAACGGTAAAAACAGCAAAAAAGGCAAATTGGTTTTAAATCAAAAATCAGCCGTATACACTAAAGCCGGTAATAAGAGCAGTTATACTTTACCTAAACGAGCCATTGTTACGTATCAAGGCACAGTTAAAGAGGCCAAATCAAAGCCAAAATACTATTATAGTAAGTATTATAAATCAGATGACAATGAGCATTATTTCTATCTTCCACTCACTAAAATTAAGGGCAAAAATTATTATGCAATCGGACAAAACCGTTATATCAAAGCCAATAATGTGACAAGTCTTGATGGTTATCCCCTGATTTATAATGGTGTCACAACAGCCACAGTCTTAGAAACGACAGCAACTCAAACTATCAAAAATCAGAAAACAAAACGTATTTTAAAAAAGGGCCAGAAAATAAAAGTTGATTTAGCTGTTAGGCCTTGGGCCGAAGATTTTGAAGGCTATATTTTCCGCCTGCATGATCATCCTAACGAATACATATATGAAAATTATATCAGTTTGAGAAACTACTTACCTACTTCCGATTACCTTGCTCAAGTCTGTAGTTTCGTCAAATCAAAAACTTATACAAATGTTAAGATGTATGATGTCACAGGCAATCCTATTGGGGTTAGTTTTAATACTGCAGAGCTGTCTGTTTTCAATGTTGATAGCTTATTCTATATTTGGAATAAGGCTGAAAACAAAGCTGAATTGTATTACCATCTTCTAAGCCGCAGCTTTAACAGAAAAGATCTCAACAATAATGACGGAACGCAATTAAGCAGTCCTACAGATGATGAAAAGACCAATGAGAGTACTTTATCTACGACTGAAAAAATAATTTCCGTTAACAGTTTCGTTAAAGCTAGCGATGTGAACTTTTATGACGGTATAAAACTTTCGCCTTTAAATACTCCATTAGAAGCTGAACAGAAACAAAAAATAGCAACTGACAACGATAAAGCACAGCTACAGAAAGCCTTTGATTCTGAGCAGCAAAATATTACTGGCAGTAGCCGCCATGCTGGGCTTGCACTTTGTTATGACTATGCTTTAGTCAACGCAGCTGTTGTTTTAAGGTCAACTAAAACAACATTGGCACAGGTAGACGAAGCACTTTGGCTATTAGAAACCACTAAAACACAGATAAAAACTTTATACTTCGAAGATTTTAGTTAAAGTTTGCTAGAAAGACAAACTAAAAAGGATTAGTTCAAAGCTGAGCTAATCCTTTTATTTTGCTAAAAATTAAAAATGAAATGATTTTGGCAGTTGCGGCTTTTTGCCATTATACATGACGTAGGTTTCTTTAGGGCTCTTCTTGGCAGAATGACTATAAAGTTTTTGTAGCTGCTTTGCAGTATACTCTTTGCCCTTAGGGTTTCTAATTGTTCCTTTGCCAACAGCTTGAATATGCTTAAAGCCTTTACCCACTCCCGAACTCTTGCGCAACTTGTAGTGTCCTAACTTGACTGCAAAGCCATTAGGATTACCAGCTTTTAGCAAAATTTGACTATTATGAATATTAAAATGACTAAGATCCACGCCAGTCAGCTTTTTATCATGATAGAACATTTGCGTTGAATCATCTAGCTTGGACATTTTCCATCCACGTAAGTTAACGTATGTTAGATTAGGACAATCCATAAACATTCTAGCAGTTTCAACAACTTTACTCGTTTTCCAACCATGTAAGTCTACAGTTTCCAATTTGGTATCATTTCTGAATAGGTCAATCGTACTGTAAAGATTTTTAGTGTTCAGCTTGCCCAAATCGACATTAACTAAATTTTTATCGTTTCTAAACATGTTGCCCATATCCGTCAAACTCTTGGGGTTCCATCCCTTCAAGTTTATTTCAGCTAAAGCTGTACAGTTTCTGAACATATTGAAAGTGCGCGTAACTTTGCGAACATCAAAGTGACTAACATCAATTTTCTTAACATTTGCGACTTTTTCAAACATACCAACCATATAAATGACATTGCGGGTGTCCAATTTACTTAAGTCCAGTTGATCAAGATGGTTAAAGCCGGAAAACATGCCTGTCATATCCTCAACCTTACTGGTATTCAAATTGCCCAAGTCGAAATCTGTTAGGCTATTCATATTTTTAAACATATACTGAGTGTCTGTTAAGTTACGTGTATCCCAGCCAGTGGTATTTACCTTTACTAAATCAGATGCGTCAGCAAACATATACGCCATTGTTGTTACATTTTTGGTATCGAAATGGCTTAAATCAAGACTAGTTACTTTTTTAAGCTTCTCAAACATGCCGTTCATTTTAGTAACATTGTGAGTATCAAAATTACTCAAGTCTAAATCAGTTAGGCTGTCATTTGCAAACATCCCACTCATATCTGTCACTTTCTGTGTGTTGAAATTTTTAAGATTAAGTTGTGTAACCTTGGCATCCGCAAACATTTTGGCCATGTTAGTTACGTTACTGGTATCAAAGTGGTCTAAGTCCAATTGATTAACAACAGTATTGTTAAACATATTTCCCATATCGGTTACTTTGGATGTATTGAAATTCTTCAAATCCAACTGGTTGGCCTTTGCGGATTCAAACATGCTGTTCATGTTTACTACATTTTTGGTATCAAAGTGACTGACATCTAGTTCGGGCGCTCCTAGACCAAAAAACATTTGGCTCATATCAGTTACCTGGCTAGTGTCAAAGTGGCTGACATCAAGATCCGTTAAGTTCGAATCGCTTAAAAAGAGCTTTGACATATTAGTTACTTTACTAGTATCAACTTTGTCTAGGCCTTTGATATCTTGTAGTGAACTTAATTGAGCAAATTTTTCTTTTGAATCAGGTGCCAGCTGTACCGGATTTTCAAAAGAGATGTGTTTAATATTTCCCGCCAAACTGAGCTCTTTAGTAAAAGGTGTGCTGGAAAGCTGTGCACCTTTAGCACCACTAATAGTCAATGTATTAGTAAGAACATCATATTTCCACGTGCAATCTCCATCTGTACCTGTCCAAAAACCCAGCTGAGTATTAGCAGTATTTGTGTTAGCCAGTTGTGTGCTATCGGTTTTATCATTTGCAGCAGGTGCAGTAGCGGCCGCAAAAACATGCGAGGTAAGACCGCTTCCACTCGTCATTCCTAAGAGTGCCAAAGCTACACCAATGCCTATTTTTGGTAGATTAGTTCGTCTTACTTTTTGAAATTTCATATTTTATTCCTCCTCTTACAACTTATTTTAGTCCTTTAAAATCAAATGATATCGTCTTTTTCCTTTTCCTGGGCTAATTTCCAGCCTGTCATAAAGTGCTGTTCACGTAAAGAACGCAACTCGTTATAGTCACTATCCAGGCTATCAATTGCATCCTGCAACTTTTTATTTTGCTTACGCATCTGATTTAGTTCTGGATCATTGATCACACCCTTAAGATGCATTTTTGCCGCTAATTCACGTCTTTTTTGTTCAAACTCTCCTTTAAGTGTTGCCAATGCATTTTCATACTTTACCAGCTTCTGGTTGACTTGGGGAATCTGGCTGTTCAGCTTAACAAACAATTCATAAGGCATATTTGACTTAATTCGATTACATTCCTGACAAGAAAGAATTAAATTATCGAGATCATTATTGTGTGAAAGTGAAACGGGGTCCTTATGATCAACACTGCGTCCCCTTCGGCCACAGTATTGACAGCGGTAATGGTACTTGGCCCGAATACGCTCACGATCAATATAGTCGACTTCATTAAGTTTAAAATCAACACTCAAGCCCATTTTTTCAAGGTTTTCGGCAAAGGTTAATTCAAGCTTGGGAAGAAAATCGCTCTTTCCTGTTTCACTGTCAATTATTGCTTGATTAAAGTCAGTTCGTTTAAGCTGCTGTTGCGCTAACTCATTTCCATCGTAATCTTGGATAAAGGCCTCATAACTTTTTCGCTGATCTTTTTTGGTGACCAAAAAAGCGGCCTCTTCATCATCTTTCGTTGTTTCATTTTTGCCAACAAAAGTATAGAGCAGTCCTTGGGCAAAGATAGCAACCGCCATATTGGCAAAGTCCGCTGGTTCTTTTCCACTTTGAATACAGATATCACAAATGCTGGTCAATTGTGGATTCATTAACCCCGCTTGTTTAAAGTGTCTTGAATTGATGCGCAATCCGCATGCACTGCATTGAAATTTCACTTTACCACTGCTCCTTTTGGCTAATTGCTTCTTAAGTCAATTTTACCCCAAATTATGGTAAGAAAAAAAGCGGATCACAATTGATCCGCCTCTATCGTTTTTATTTCAGACTATTTGTTTTCGTCTGCTTTGGCCTTGTTCAAGAAAGCAACAACTGCTGCTACGTGAGCAACACGCTTCTTACCGTTTTTCTTGTTCTTAGGTCTTTGGTTTGGTTCACAACCAGTGTTGTAATTTTCACCTTTACGCATAGTACTATACTTCCTTTCAGATTTTCGAAAATCTCATTTAGTTTACCACGTAAGGCTCAAGCAGGCAAGGATGCTTCTTTAAAAGCAACTTATTACCATTTATTTTTTCACAAAAACAAAAAGACAATCTACATAGAGTATTACATCAGAAAAGAATCAGAATCAAACTAAAAACTCCGTTTGAACATCGAAAGTTACTAGCTAATACAGTATCCTAATTTTAGGGTTCACATTAAAGTAAGGAGAACCCAGTGAACAAATCAAAATTTTAGAAAAAGATTCTGACATTATCCGCTTTTATTGCCTTATCTATGCCAGCTGCAACTGTCTCTGCAATTTCAGTTATTGTAAATCTGCCAAAGAATCATTAACAAGTCAAGCTCAGCAACTACAAGAACAAACTGAGCAGCCAATTAAAGAGAAAGGCCATTCCCAACAACCGCAACAGAATCTAACGATTTCTCTGATTCAACAAACATTACTGATAAAAAGCTTAGCAATACATATTTCCACAAGACTTTTACTCGTAACGGTAAAAAGTACTATTGAATTAGTCCTAAGAGTAATCCAACCGTTGGATATATTAATAAAAATGCAGTAACAACACCAAATTAAGTAAAAATTGACTGTAGATGATTTGAGAATGTGCCGTACAAGGGTGATAAGCAGGTTCTATACCACGAATTTTCCTCTTATCAAAAATCTGGTGACAGTGTTAAAAGCAACTGTAAAACAAGAATTTTGTCACAAAGCAATTACAATTACATAGTTAATGCGTTTTTTATATGTAAAGAAACTACCAACAATAAGCAAGTTCTCTTAAAATAACACTTGTATTGTTTTTAGAAGTTGTATATCATATGCATAGTGATGTAATAATTATATATAACTCCGAAGTTGCTAATGCAGTAGATGTAAAGGCAAGTTCTGCTAGAAGCTCTGATGAATTTAAAAAGGCTTACAATACAGGTAAAAGTAAGGGTATTATTACTGACGAAAATATGTCCTATAAGGATTTTGTGAGTTTATGTAAAAGTTCTGTCTTCCCTGCTTATTTAAACGCTGTTAAAGAAGATTCAACTTTAACATTCCAATCCTTTATTGCTCAAGATAATTATGAAGTTTCTCCTGAAGATAGTGGAATTACTAGTTCAGCTTTACTTCGTGCAACAGGTAGTTCCTCATATAATATGCAAGCAGGTGATATATTAGTAGTGTGGGGTTCTAATTCTATGGATAAGGCAACGGCGATTGGACACGCTGCTATTGCGAGTTCTTCAAAATATATAATGGAAATGCCTGGGAAAAAAATTTCCAAACATGCTACTCATACAAAAAAAGCAACATTTTTTAAGAGACATACTGGAGGCCCTAGGTATGTTGAAGTTTATCGTATAAAAAAACACCCCAAATATGCGAATAAGGCTGCTATTTATGCATATCGTCACATGTACCTTAAAGACAATCCAAGTTATATGATAACTACAAATCTATACCACAAGAGTCCTTCATATTGTTCAAAATATGTTTATCTTGCTTATTGGTGGGGGGCAACAAAGTCTGCGCTTAAAAAATACAAGAATGGTGGACAGTATATTGTTACGCCGCATGGATTAACTGATACGTTCGTCGGTTCATTTAAACCAACAAGAATACATAAAATATCCACTTATTAACAACTGAAGGGAAAATATGAGAAATTTGAAAAATAAGAAAACTTTGAGAGTAGTTAAAATTCTATCTGTCATTTTAGAACTTTGGGGTATCTGGAACGGCTTTTGGTGGTTTTATAGTGAAGTTGGTGCATTGGGACCAGTTGCTATACAGGAACCAGCAGACCGCGTCTATCCGATTGCTTACATTGCTGGTGGAGTATTATTGGTTACCGTGTGTATATTACATGCGATTGAAATATTCACTAAGCTTAACGTCAAATTTTTTATGACGATTTGTTGTAGTGCGCTGGTTTATAACCAAGTCATTGATCATATTTTATTAATCGCTATCTTAGATGATGAAATTCCAAGAACGATAAATGCTCTAGTTACAGTAGCTGTAATGCTACTTTTAGTTTATTTTAAAGACAAGATATTGGAGAACTAATTTTAAATTTTCAGTACAGAGATAAGTAAAGTGTTAGGCTACTATGTAGCTTGATGCTTTTTCTCTTGATTCTGTGGTCACAAGCATATTATATATTTTTCAATTTAACAGATGAGAGTCTTGCAAGTATGTAATTACATGCTAGGAAGTTTATCGTATGAAAAACCATCCAAAATATGCAAAGAAGGCTGCTACTTATGCATATCGTCACATGTACCTTAAAGACAATCCAAGTTATATGATAACTTCAAATCTATATCACAAGAGTCCTTCATATTGCTCAAAATATGTTTATCTTGCTTATTGGTGGGGGGCAACAAAGTCTGCGCTTAAAAAATACAAGAATGGTGGACAACATATTGTTACACCACATGGATTAACTGATAATTTCGTGGGTTCATTTAAACCAACAAGAATACATAAAATATCCACTTATTAACAACTGAAGGGAAAATATGAGAAATTTGAAAAATAAGAAAACTTTGAGAGTAGTTAAAATTCTATCTGTCGTTTTAGAACTTTGGGGTATCTGGAACGGCTTAGGATGGTTTTTTAGTGAAGTTGGTGCATTGGGACCAGTTGCTATACAGGAGCCAGCAGACCGCGTCTATCCGATTGCTTACATTGCTGGTGGAGTATTATTGGTTACCGTGTGTATTTTACATGCGATTGAAATATTCACTAAGCTTAACGTCAAATTTTTTATGACGATTTGTTGTAGTGCGCTGGTTTATAACCAAATCATTGATCATATTTTATTAATCGCTATCTTAGATGGTGAAATTCCACGGATGATAATAGCTCTAGGTACAGTAGCTGCAATGCTACTTTTAGTTTATTTTAAAGACAAGATATTGGAGAACTAGTTTTAAATTTTCAATACAGAAATAAGTAAAGGTGTTAGGCTACTATGTTAGCTTGATTCTGTGGTCACAAGTATATTATGAATTTTTTTAATTTAACAGGTGCAAGTATGTAATTACATGCTAAAAACCATCCAAAATATGCAAAGAAGGCTGCTACTTATGCATATCGTCACATGTACCTTAAAGACAATCCAAGTTATATGATAACTTCAAATCTATATCACAAGAGTCCTTCATATTGCTCAAAATATGTTTATCTTGCTTATTGGTGGGGGGCAACAAAGTCTGCGCTTAAAAAACACAAGAATGGTGGACAGCATATTGTTACGCCGCATGGATTAATTGATAATTTCGTGGGTTCATTTAAACCAACAAGAATACATAAAATATCCACTTATTAACAACTGGAGGGAAAATATGAGAAATTTGAAAAATAAGAAAACTTTGAGAGTAGTTAAAATTCTATCTGTCGTTTTAGAACTTTGGGGTATCTGGAACGGCTTAGCATGGTTTTTTAGTGAAGTTGGTGCATTGGGACCAGTTGCTATACAGGAGCCAGCAGACCGCGTCTATCCGATTGCTTACATTGCTGGGGGAGTATTAATGGTTGCCGTGTGTATCTTACATGCGATTGAAATATTCACTAAGCTTAACGTCAAATTTTTTATGACGATTTGTTGTAGTGCGCTGGTTTATAACCAAGTCATTGATCATATTTTATTAATCGCTATCTTAGATGATGAAATTCCACGGACGATAGAAGCTATAGTTACAGTGGCTGTAATGCTACTTTTAGTTTATTTTAAAGACAAGATATTGGAGAACTAGTTTTAAATTTTCAATACAGAAATAAGTAAAGGTGTTAGGCTACTATGTTAGCTTGATGCTTTTTCTCTTGATTCTGTTGTCACAAGTATATTATGTATTTTTTTAATTTAACAGATGCAAGTATGTAATTACATAGTAGGTAGTTTATTTTGTTGTATCATGTTTTAGCATAAGCAAAATTTTGAATATTAACTAAGTAAAAAAGGACATTAACCATTGTTTAAAGTGGCCCTCCAAATTTAGGACAAATTTGGAGGGTTATTTCTATGGCTAAATTAGCTAAACCAGGAAAAACTGAAATCTATTAGTTTTGGCTAATTATAAAGTTGATGCGACTGAACTCAGTCGGCACTATCGGATTAGAAGGTCTAAAGAGATTATAGCAAGCGAGAAATGTTTTATGGGTTTGAAAAGCAGTTTAAAAATCTCAATGAACTGGAAAATGTAATCAGAAAAGAATCAAAAGCAACCTAAAAGGACTAACTCCGATTACATGTCGGAAGTTAGTCCTCTGTTAGCAGCTAATAAAGCGTCCTAATTTTAGGTTTCACATCATAGACTGCTTTGCGTTTAATTAAAAAGTTTTAGCGTATTAGTTGCCATTATTTTTACTTATTATATTCATTAACTGTGACAGCACCGTCAATCACGCCGCCATCGTCAGCGAGACTCATTGCCGCATTCTTTTCATCAACAACTAAGTCGTTACCTAGATATTGCATTTCAGCAGGACTAGTATATAAGTCAAGGCCTGCATTGTTCTCAACTTCAATTGAAAAGTCAGGGTCTTTTTGATCCAAAATCACAAATTGAAAACTTGAACCAACGGTGCATGTACCACCAACGTCAGAATACTTATTAGAACCATCATTCAATGATAACAAAACTACTTGGCCATCTTTAACTTGGCCCTTAATCTTATCTGCAGCTTCAGGTTTGATATTTACTTTAACAGTTTCTGAATTACTCATAATAAAATTACCCCCTAATCTTTGTCTGTTTCCCTAAGTATAGGGTATAGTAAGTTGTGAAGTCAAAAATTATGTTTATTAATCTTGCAGCCTTTTTGCTAGCCAAAAATATATATTGCGAACACAGAAAAAAAAGCTCAAAATAGACTTATTGACTTTGGATGATTGTAATGTGTGAAAGGGGACATTTTATGACCGTCTTAAAAAAAGTTTTTAGTGACCGCATTTTGCAAATTACTGCAGTGGTGACACTGATAAGCCTTTTTTTCGCTAGACCGCGTCTCGAAGACATTAATTTACATACAATTTTTTCTGTAGCTGCAATGCTAACTATCATTCAAATCTATGCTTACTTGCATGTTCTTGATGTTTTAGCCTATAAATTGACTAGTATTGCTGATAACATGCAGAAACTGAATATCTTGTTCACCTTATTAGCAATCATCTCTGGAATGTTCTTAGGCAATGACATAACTGCTCTTACCTTGATTCCACTATATTTAAATATTGCCAAAAGATGCGATTTGCCACAAATTTTGCCGGTTACGTTAATTGGCATGGGCGCAAATATCGGCGCCGCGTTTACGCCATGGGGTAATCCACACAACATTTTTCTTGTCAGCAAGTACTCTGTTAATGCCATTGAGTTTTTCTCTTGGTCATTGCCATTACTACTTTCTGCTTTGGTGATTGCATTCATTATCTTTCACTTTATTCCGCGCACCAAGATTCCAGTTCAAGATATTAAACAAATTGATATTAGTGTACGACCAACTGTTATCACTACCGCAGTTTTCGCTCTGTTCTTTTTGGGTGTCTTTAAAGTTATCAATGTAGTAATTCCAATGATTGTTGCGATTATCTTGGCTCTACTAATTAATCCCAAAATTTTACTAAAAGTGGATTACGCGCTATTACTAACTTTTACCTGCTTTTTTATTTTCATTAGTGATATCCAACAGATTCCAATCGTCGTTAGTTTGATTCACGCAACGGTGAATTCTGAAACTTCTACCTACTTTACTTCCATCCTCTCAAGCCAAGTCATCAGTAACGTACCTGCAACTATCTTAGTCGGCAAGTTTACCACTCACGCCAAGGCGCTGTTTCTAGGCTCTAATATCGGTGGCTTTGGCTCACCAATTGGCTCAATGGCTAACATGCTAGTACTCAAAACCTTTACACAAAATGCCTCAGTTTCACGCGGTGAATTTTTCAAAAAATGGATTGTGATGCAGTTCGCCGGTTTGCTTATTTTGACTTTAATTGGTTGGATACTGCTTATAGTTTAAAAGTTAATTATTTATTAGGTTTTACCAGTAAACGCTGTGTAAAGCCTTTTTTTATATTCAAGTGCCCAGTTATCAGTTATAATTAACTAATATTATTCTAGGAGGAAAAACAATGTCTAATCTTACCTTAACAATTTGGATAGCCGTAATTATTGTCGTATTAATATTGGCAATTTATATCGCTATCTACAATGGCTTGCAAAAAGCCAAAGTATATACTGACGAAGCTTGGAGTCAAATTGATGTTCAGCTAAAGCGTCGTAACGACTTAATTCCTAACTTAGTTGAAACCACCAAAGGTTATGCTAAGCATGAAAGTGAGACGCTTGAAAAGGTAGTTCAACTGCGTAATCAATTAACTAACATTCCTAATGATGATCACGCTGAAACTTTAAAGGTATCGAATCAACTTTCAGATAGCTTAAAAACTATTTTTGCTTTATCAGAAAACTATCCTGACTTAAAAGCAAACCAAAACTTTGCTAAATTGCAAGAAGAATTAACTAACACTGAAAACAAAATCGCTTATTCAAGACAGCTTTACAACTCATCTGCTGCTCTTTACGATCAAAAACTATTAACCTTCCCTTCAAATATTGTTGCTGGAATCCACGGCTTCAAAAAAGTTGATTACTTGCAGACAGCCGAAGCTGAAAAAGAAGTTCCTAAGGTTAAATTTTAGATACTAATCTCATGTTATTTCAACAAATTGCTCGTAATAAACGAAAAACAGCTGGCATCATGGTGGTGTTTACGCTCATTTTAGCTCTTGCTGGCGTTGGATTCGGCTATCTTTTTGCGGACAATCCAATCTTAGGGCTAATTATTGCCCTTGTTGCTTGTGCAATCTACCTGCTAATAGTTTTGCCTAATCCAGCTAATTTGGTAATGAGCTTAAATCATGCCCAAGAAGTTCATGAAGATGACAATCCCGAGTTATGGCATGTTGTTCAAGACATGGCTCTTGTTGGTAAAGTCCCGATGCCGCGCGTTTTCATTATTAATGATGCTAGTCCAAACGCCTTTGCAACAGGGCGGGACCCTGAGCATTCAGCAGTGGCAGTTACACAGGGACTCCTCGACATGATGAATCGTGAAGAACTCGAGGGCGTTTTAGGACACGAAATTTCTCACATTAGAAACTATGATATTTTAGTTTCAACCATTGCAGCTGTTTTAGTAGGCGTTATTTCATATTTATCTGGTATTGCCAGCCGCTATATCTGGTGGATTGATGATGATCGTGATAGTGACAATGATAGTAACAACGCTATTGTAATGGTTTTTAAAATTGTTGCGATTGTCTTTGTTCTTATTTTGGGACCACTTTGTGCTAGTCTTGCGCAAATGGCATTATCGCGTAATCGCGAATACTTAGCAGATGCTTCCTCAGTCGAATTGACACGTAATCCGCAGGGATTAATATCTGCTTTGAAAAAAATTGACGGTTCTGATCCAATGAAACAAGCAGATCCAAGTAGCGCGGGAATGTACATCGAAAACCCACTTCATAAAAGGGGTGCTACGCATTTATTTGATAGTCATCCACCTACAAAAGACCGAATTGAGCGGTTAGAAAAAATGTAATTTTAGTTATTAAAAAATGCATCCCTTAATAGTGGTGCATTTTTTGTTCATTTTATTTCAAATTAATATTGGCCTGTCTAAACAGTTCAGCCCGCATTTGAACAGGCGTTTCATGATAGTACTCACCAAACTTTTTATAAAAGAATGATTTTCCATTATAGCCTACTCTAGTAATAACTTCCTTGACTGAAATATCAGGACGGGCAAGTAAGCTGCGCGCCTCTTGCATTCGTCTCTCGTCGACGTGTTCGACAAAACTTTTACCAGTCTTCTGCTTAACCAAGGTCGAAAAATAATTCGGATTCAACCCAAAATGTTTGGCTGCTTCATTCAAAGTAACATCGGCAAAGTTCTCATCAATGTATTGTTCCAAGGCTGTTTGTGCAAATTTAGGTGCTGCAGTCGGCGCCTTTTCAAAGTCCTTGTTTCTAAGTGCTGCTACAAATAAGATACTAAGCTCGGCAAGCACCATGTTTTCAACAAAAAGATCCTGATTAAGATATTCATCAATAATCTTTTTCATTATTTGTACAGAGTGCGACATTGCTGAACAGTTTAGATTTAATAGTCTGTTTGTTGTCATTAGCTTACTGATGTGATCAATTACAGCTTTTTCTTGCTCACTAAAGTACTGTTTCTTTTTTAAAGTAAATTGTTCGGACAACCTTTGACTAAGTTCTATTTTAACTAGCAAATCTTTTTTGCCCTGCTTTTCCACTTCATATTCACTCTTTTTTTGCAAAAGAATAATATTACCAGCAGAGATCGTGAACGCCTGACCATTAATTTTGGTTTTTGTAGTCCCAATAGCTTCATAAAGAATCGTTAGTCCTGTTGTTTGATAACGATGGACACCGCCGTTATGATTTTCGAGGTTAATTGTAAATAAGTCAAAGTCATTACTGCCTGGACTCAATCTTATTTCATTGGAATCAGAAGTAGTTGCATCAACTACACTTGTTAAATACTGTTCCTGTTTTACAGTTGCCATAGTTATCACCCGCCTATTAGTACCTTTTTTTCATAATTTTATTATATCGTAATTTTTAGCCCTAAGTTGGACTTGAGCTATCATTTTTAACAAAAACCCGTATGCTTTTTTCACTTCTTGATGCAATCTAGACAAGTACTAGGTTCTTTTTGTATAATGAGCATGAATATACTAAAGGGGTGCCGTTAGGCTGAGAACATACCCATTGAACCTGCTTTGGACAATGCCAGCGAAGGGAAACTAATTATTTTGCGCCGTTGAACATCATTGTTCAATGGCTTTTTATTTATCTTGGTAAGAAAAATTGATTAGAACAAACCAGCTCTCATTTTCATATGACGAGCAACAGAAAATACTTAATAACATTACACTCGAAATTCCAACCGGCAAATTTTCGCTACTCATTGGGCCTACTGGCTGTGGTAAGTCCACTTTATTAAAAATTTTAGCCGGCCTTTATCCTAAATATGCTGGTAAAGTTAGCGGAACAGTTGAACTAGATGGATTACGTTCCGCGATGATGTTTCAAAATGCCGGTGAGCAGTTTACTATGGCAACACCACGAGAAGAAATAATTTTTGCTCTCGAAAATCTACACCTAAGTCGTGATCAATATCTAGAGCGGCTCAATGATGCAACCAAGTTTACGCAAATTGAACAGTTACTGGATCAGAAAATCACGACACTATCGGGTGGTGAACAACAGCGAGTTGCACTAGCTGTCTTAGTCGCAATGGATGTTGATTTGTTTTTATTTGATGAGCCGTTTGCCAGCTGCGATCCTGAAGCGCGTCAATTTTTAATTACTAAATTGGCGCATTTAAGGGATAAAGGAAAAACGATTATTTTAACTGACCATGTTTTGTCCGGCTATGAAAACATTTGTGACTACTTGTTTCAATTTAAACGTGATAATGTCACGCTGCTAGATGAAGCAAATAAAAATGAACTATTGCATGATAGTCAACAGAATCACCCTTATACTTTTGCGCTTCCCGAAAGTGAAACACCATGTTTTGTTTTAACTAATGCTCAAGTTGAGCAAAATCGTATTCTGTTAAAGCAAGACCATCTAAACATTATTGCTGGCAAAACAACACTAATTACCGGTGCCAACGGTGTTGGCAAGACTTCATTATTTAATGTTCTGACTAAAATGCTCCCGTACAGAGGAAGTATTACCTACGACAAGCGTGAAATCCGTAACCAGACGACAAGAAAATACTTACTGGAAGTTGGGCAAATTTTTCAAACCGCAACCGACCAATTTATTGCCGTTTCGGTTGAAGACGAAATCAAGCTCAGTCTGAAGCAAGCAAAAGACAGCTACTTTACAGCAGGAAAAATAGCCGAGATGCTGGATTATCTCGACTTAAGTCAAACCAAAGATCAAGTTGTCTATTCTCTTTCAGGCGGTCAACAAAAGAAGTTGCAGATTTTATTAATGTTAATTTCTAGCCAAAAAGTGTTACTGATTGATGAGCCATTGAGTGGCTTAGATCATGAATCGGCACAAAAAGTCATGCATTTGTTGCATGAGAGTCAGAAACAGCGGCACCAAACGTTGCTTATTATCAGTCATGAATTGACTAATCTTGCCGACTGGTGTGACTACCATTTAGTTTTTAGTAATCATTATTTAACGTACAGTAATAAGTGAGGTAAAAGATGAATCCTAGTTTCAAATTTCTTTTAGCACTGATCATTTCAATTGAGTTATCGCTTAAAACTAGTTTAACAACCAACTTATTGGTAATTATTTTTGCTGTTGTCTATTTACTTACGCAAAAAATCAAATTTAAAAGTCTATTGTTTACCCTGCTTACGCCATTAATTGCAGCATTCACCATTTTTGCAACTCTTTACTGGTTTGCCCCGCAGCCTAACCTCGAAAATGCACTCAGTCTGTCTAGCCGTATTTATGTCTACACACTAACAATCTGTTGCGTATCGATCAAAACAACTGCAGAAGAATTAGCCCGTTCTCTTGAACAGAATTTTCATTTACCAAGTAAGTTTGCTTATGGCGTCTTGGCCGCATTAAATATCATCCCCCAAATGAAGCGAGCAGTTAAGCAAATTCGCATTGCTGGAATGATGCGCGGAGTTTACCTCAGTTTTTGGTCACCTGTTTTATACTTCAAAGCCATCTTGGTAGCGCTGAATTCAGCTGAAAATCTGGCGCAAGGAATGGAATCTCATGGCTACGTCGAAGGTGCGAAACGCTCGGTGATTGTTGCCGTGCCACTTAAAACCAGTGATTGGCTATGGAGTGGTGTCATCTTAATATTAGTCAACCTTGCACTGCTTACCTTAAAGTAACAAAAAATAGTTCCATCAAGTTAATACTTTTTGGAACTATTTTTATTTACTCAAATGAATTTCTCGATCAAACATGCTATTCATGCGTTCATTGAAGTTATGTGCAATGAAAACAACGGTATTAGGCTTCTGCAATAGTTGTTGCAAGATCTCCAGTGTTGCTGTTTGATCAATCGCGCTGGTTCCCTCGTCAATTAATAAAATATTACTATCATGGACCTGTGCACGTGCCAAAATGATTTTTTGTCTTTGCCCACCGGAAATATTCAGCTTTTGCAGATTAATTTCAGTATTAAGACCTTGTGCAAAAGATGATGTATCAGTGAGACCCATATTTTGACCTACTATTTCAGCCAGACCATCCAGCTGATCGTTAAACATTGTAATATTACTTTTAACAGTACTTGGGAACAAAATAGGATCCTGTGCAATATAACCGATCTTAGTAAGATCAGGCTCAATAATTTCACCTGCTTGATTCATAAACTCAAGTTGTCCTGAGCTAGGCGCAAGAAAGTTTAGAATCAATTTAAATAAAGTTGATTTACCCGCTCCACTATCACCAGTAAGTAAAATCTTCTCACCATACTTGACCTCAATATCTGGAAATTTTAGGGTTTCACCATTTTGAAATTTCACTGCCAAGTCCTTTGTCCTGAAGGCGTAGGGACTTTCATGAACTTCAGTTTCACTATGCTCTCGTACAGGTAAAGTTTCCGCGGTAATCTTGTCTCTTAATGAACTAGTGCCCTTAATTAAGCCTAAATAAAATGGCAAATATTCAATCCCAATAGACATATAAGTACTAAAATTACCGATAACAGCAATTGCACCGAAAGGAGCCATATGGCCTTTAATTAGCACCCCTGTCCATACAAATAAGGCAAAAATCATTATTTGTGAAATACTCCCAGTAATAATTGATAAGACTTGCTGTTTCGCAGTTTGGTTTAGTTTTGCCTCCTCCAACTTTTTTGCACCTACATGCATCACCTTCATTAAGTGTTCGCCCGCTGCATAACGTTGCAATTCGGTAATTCCACTGAGCCATTTTTCAATCAAATCTAAATATTGACTATTTTTAAGCGACACATTCTCCATTGCCTTTTGAATTGGCTTATCAATTAGTTTAGGCAAAAATATTGAGCATAAGACTGTTAGTAGGGTTATCACTAACAGCGTCCAATTAATCGTCAACAATGCAATTACGGAAAAAATAATATAGCCAAGAAAATTACAGATAGTTGGTAGCAAGTTAAAGTACTGATCATTTACCATGTTCAAATCATTTGTCAGTTGATTCTCAACTTCAGCGACTTGATACGTTCTTTTTTCATCATAAAGATGTCTAAGAATCTTGCCCCTTAATTGCTGATTAAATTCCCTAATATGAATAGCTAGTAGATAGTTGGACACCATATCAAAAAAGTTGGAGAGCAGGTAGCCCAGTAATGAGGCAAGCACGATTATTAGCCAAGCCTTTTTGTTATGGTCTCGTAAAGTGTTAATTTCCAACATATTAAGGTAAGCAGCAGCAATTAAGACAAAGGGCTGCATTAGACTTGAAAAGGCAATTACCCACACCCGTAAGCGATTCGTCCGATAAAATGTTTTAAAGTTCATCTTTTTTCTCTTTGTTGCTTACTAATTTAATTTCTTTATCAAACATTGCCTTAACTTTATCGTTCAAATTATGAGCAATTACTACAATCGTTTTGTCAGAAGTAGTCAGCTCGTGCATGATTTTTTCTGTAGCAGCACTATCAATTGCACTCGTAGCCTCATCTAACAGAACAATGTCATTTTTAAAGATTTCTTCCCTTGCCAAAATAATTTTTTGCCGTTGACCACCAGAAAGGTTGCCTTGATCTAAGTCAACTTCAGTATTGATTCCTAACGGAAAACGGGCCACATCTGTCGTTAATTGAACTTTGTTAAGAACGTCTGGTACCTGATCTAAAAGTTGTTTTTTGAACATCGTAATATTGTCAGCAATCGTACCAGGAAATACTTTAGGATCTTGTGCTAAATAGCCAATTTCATTTGGAGCAGGTGAAAATTGCTTGCCTTCTTCCGTTTTAAAAATAATTTCACCGTGATACGGTTTAATTTCACCTAAAATTGCTTTAAACAAGCTGGACTTACCGGTGCCGCTATCACCCGTTAGCAAAACTTTTTCACCCTTGTTGATAACAAAGTCAGGATATTGAAGCTCCTTTTTTGACCCATATTTCAGCGCCAAATCGTGGATTTCAATTTTATTAATCGAACTGTTTGAAACGGGTTTGCTCTGCACTTTTTCGGTCAATTGCTTAGTCTGATGATTGACGCTCTGCGTGGATCTAATTTTGACTGTAGCAGCCGTGATGGCCATAACTGCAGAAAAAACATTGTATGCAAAGGCTGTAGACGACAGCACTGCACCAATTTTGATATACCCAGCAAAAAACAAAACACCCGCCAGAAAAGCAATTGAGATTTGACCAACTGTATTGCCAACACCATTTATTGCACTAGAGTACATTTCTACTTCGGTCCGTTTCACCTTAGACTTCTCTAATTTGTCTGAATATTTGCTCAGCTCCCTGTTTAGCATTGACCACGAATTATACCGTCGCAATTCATTTAAACCAGCAATCCAATCGCCGATTACGGTCAAAAGTTTTCCGTTTTGTTGGGAGACTTGCATATTTGCTTTAGCAGTTCGCTTTGCCATAACCTTAGGCAAATATAAGTCAAGAACAATGAAGAAAGCCGTCACTATGGCAAAAATCCAGTTAAGGTCAAAGAGTGCTCCCACCGACATTAAAATAATGAATAGATTACTCAAAATCTCAATCCAAGGTAGTGCATATTTACTGGTTAGTAAATCAAGGTTACTTTGTAACTGGTTTTGCATCTCCGCGGTAGTCAAATTGTTGGTTACATAAAAGTGCTTAACCATTTTGGTTCTTATTTCATCTACATATTCTTGAATTTGTTTATTAAATAAATAAGTAGCGATTGGCAAAATAAAAAAGCCAGAAATAGTAGGAATTAGTTCAATTACCTGCCAGTAAATAAAGCCGCCTAGGTTACCACTTCCCAAGTTGTTGATGGCGTATTGATAAATATATAGATCAAGCGTTCCAGTAACAGCGTATACGAAGTACAGCAAAATCACACAAAGAGCGCGCTTATTATTGACTTTAATCAGTCCTGATAACGTCATCGTGTTGCCTTCCTAATAAAATTAAATATTTATTAAATAAAAATAATACTATAGAAGAATCTGCTGTTTGTAAATAGTTCTTGGCTACTTATTTTTTAAACGCAACAATATTCCATCATGCTGCCCTGAGAAATTGCACCTGAATTAAGGCTACACTAAAAGGCCTGATGCCGATTGAGTATCGACACCAAGCTTTAGTAAATAATCATCAATATTGTTGATTCAATTTTTAGACCAATAAGCTTAATACTATTTGCTTAAATTATACGCAGTTATTTGAGTCATAACTGGCTTATCTGCAGTTAAAACTATCCTTGGTTCATGCTCAGTATAGTAGCGTTCTGAAAAGACTAATTCCCCATCATTTATAAAGAACTCAACCGAGCTTGTATCGATAAAAATGCGGAGTTTAAGTTCATCACTTGTATTCACCTGGCCAAAGCGCTTAGCATCATTTGGCTTTTTATCGCTGCGCTTTATAACGACTTCATTTGTAGCACTATTAAAAGTTAGCGTTAAGATGTTGCCCATGCTTTCTTTCAAAGTAAATACTATCTGCTTACCTTGCCAATTTTCTAATGAAAAGTTTAACAGTAGTTCTACATGTTGGGCGTCAGAAACATTGATCTGTTCATTTTCCACAGCAAGTTTCTGGTCCACTTCTTTTTTCTGCCGCAATGCTATTAGTTCTTCCACCGGTGTCATCAGCAAGCGATTATCTTTTAACTTCAGTTCACGCGGCAAAGTTAATGCTCCTGACCACCCGTCTGCCTGCTCGGGAAAGTTTGAATGCCACATGTCCATCCAGCCAAATAGAATTTGCCTGTTATCTGGCGTGCGCATTGTTTGTGCAGCATAAAAATCATGTCCATGATCTAGTTCGGTAAAGCTGCCATGTTCAAAACGATTATTTTGATAATCCATCTGGCCAACAAAATAACCTGTTTGGTGGCAATTTAAGTACTTTTTACTGGCTGACTCGATGCCTTGTGGTGAGCAAAGCAAAATATCCTTACCATTTAAAGAAAAGAGGTCAGGGCACTCCCACATATAACCTTCTTCAGCAACATTTATGGCTTCAGCGATTGGCCCTAAATATTGCCAGTGGTATAAGTCATTTGACTGGTAGGTCAAGACTCGTCCCAGTCCTTCTTTACTTTGACTTCCTATTACCAAATAAAATTTGTCGTTATGGCGCCACACTTTAGGGTCACGAAAGTGTTCCGAGTTATCAACAGGAGCAGACTCAATAACCGGGTTATGGTCATACTTTTTAAAATGCACACCGTCTTCACTAAAGGCCACATTTTGCGTTTGACAGAATTGCTCGTGCTTATTGTCACAGTAGCGATTTCCGGTATAAATAAGAAAGAGACGATCGTCTTTTTCAATTGCACTACCTGAATAGCAGCCATCACAGTCTGGCTCGCTGTCAGGAGAAAGGGCAATTGGTAATTCTTCCCAATGCACTAAGTCCTTACTGCGACAGTGTCCCCAGTGCATTGGTCCCCATTCAGCTGAGTAAGGATGATATTGATAAAAAATATGATAGTAGCCCTTAAAATAAGAAAAGCCATTTGGATCATTCAACCAACCTGCAGGCGTTGAAATGTGATAATTTAAGCGATAGCGCTCGTTTGTTACTTGGACTGCTTTTTTCATCATTTACTCCTTTCAACCGAATAAATTCATTCACCGTCATTAAAGCAGAACTTTATTAATTAAACAAATAAAAAGGGAACAAAATAATTTGTTCCCTTTTAACGTGGCAGTTTTCCCCCAACTCAATTAACACTACTTATGATAAGGACTGCCATTATTAATCATAAACCCGCGATAAATTTGTTCAATCAGCACAACACGCATCAGCTGATGTGGCAGAGTTAGTTTGCCAAAGCTAATCAAATCATCTGCACGCTTATTCACAGCCTGACTTGTTCCAAGACTGCCACCAATTACAAAAGTTACGTCCGAATGACCGTAGAGAGCCAAGTCACTCAGTTCTTTTGCAAACTCCTCACTAGTACGTTCCTTACCCTTAATTGCAGTTACATAAACGTACTCACGCTCCTTTATTTTGCTTAAAATTCTGTCACCCTCAAGCTCCTTGACTTGCTCCTGCTGTGCCTCACTGAGCTTCTCAGGTGCCTTCTCGTCTGGGACTTGCACAATTTCTATTTTTGCAAAGCGACTCAGTCTTTTTTGATATTCCGCAATTGCGTCCTTGAAATATTTTTCCTTTAATTTGCCTACGCATACAATCTTAATATTCATGATTCCTATTTTATCCCCTAATTCGCATTGTTTCCACCTAGTTTTTCCACACCTGTGAATAAACTTTTTCTATATTTTGTGCCCCTCTTGCAAAAGGGACCGATACCTAGTGCTACTTAAAAAAATTTGGCCTGGTTTGTCAAATTTACCCACATTTTGCCTTTTGATAATTATTATTCACAAACTTTAGGCTCTAATCGTTGTTGCACCGGTTTGAACAGTTGTTTGTTTTAACTACTTAGTGTTATTGTTTACACACAAGTCACAGGTTATGCACAGTGATCTTACAACTACTACCCCATATTTATGCACAATCCACAAAGTTTTCCACAGTTATCAACAAGTTATTTCAAAATAGTTTTTCCTTGACAGCCTAAAAAGTCGAACTATTTTTTGTTCCGCAATTATTTTGTTAATAAAAAAGCTATGCCAGCAATTAAAATCGCTTGATATAGCCTTTCTTATCTTTAATTAATGAATATTCTCAAAACTAATTAGATTCAAGTTTTGCACGTAAATTAATTTCTTTTCCACCACGGTTAACGGTTAAAGTCACCGCATCACCAATTTTGTGATTATACAAAATGGTGTGTAACGATGCGACATCTGAGACTGTTTTGTTGTCAACCTTAATTATTACATCGCCAATTTTAATTCCTGCATGTGCGGCAGAGCTATTCTTGTTCACAGTTGCGACATATATTCCGTCCTTTAAATTGGACTTAATATTGAGGTGTTTGCGGTAACTTGAAGGTATTCCTTGCAAAGCAATGACCTTAACGCCAAGTTGTGGTCTAACGATCTTACCCTTTTTAACAAGTTGGTTAACAATATTGACTACTTCGTTAGAAGGAATTGCAAATCCCATTCCTTCAACTGAAGTACCATCACTTGATTGAGAAAGTTTCATTGAGTTAATCCCAATCACTTGCCCAGCAGAGTTAACTAGTGCACCACCTGAATTACCTGGATTGATAGCAGCGTCAGTTTGGATAACCGTTTGTTGGTTAGCAGAAGACGTCGTAATGCTACGTGCAGGCGCTGAAATGATCCCCTGCGTAACCGTTGAGGCGTATTCACTACCCAGCGGTGATCCAACTGCAATAACAGTTTGTCCAGCCTGCAGGGTCTTAGAATCACCAAATTCAGCTGTCTGGGTGACGTAGCCGGCATCGATTGCTAAAACTGCCAAGTCAGTTGTTGCGTCAGTTCCAACAATTCGCGCGTCTACTGTTTTACCATTAGACAGCATTACCTTTACCTTGTCACTACCTGAAACAACGTGGTTGTTAGTGACGATATAGCCTTTATTCCCCGTTTTCATGTAAATAACGCCGGAACCTTCACTATAGGTTTGGAGCTTGCCACGCTCTTTTTTACCGTCATCTTGATCATCGCCAAAAATATCAAAAATTGAGTTACTACTACTACTTGATTGGCGCTTTAAGTTAATGACAGAAACAACAGCTCCTTTAACATCATTATATGCAGGAGTCATTGTGCCACTTGTTTTAGCACTATTTTTTGAAGTCTTTGAACTACTAGAAGTAATACTTGTTTGTGCATCATTGCTATTTAAATTAGCATTATTCATCTGATCAATGGCAAAGTATGAAGCTCCACCACCAATTAGTCCCGCAACAACGCCAACGATAGCCGTCTTAACTAAACCATTTTGTCTATGTCTAGGGTTTCGATTGTCCATTTTTTAATCTCCTTTAAGTATTTAATCTAGTATACTGAAAATTGTTATTCAATAACCTTAAATTTGTTCTAAATTCGTCGGTTTATCCGCGTCAGTCATGATGAGCTGCACATCGGACGGCAAAGGAGCATCGCCATTTATTAAAACCTGCTTAGCAGCATCATATGCTAGCTTGGCCGTGTTGTTATGTTGACTGCGGTGTGCCATGTAAATACGCTGTGTCTTGCTTGAAACAACATCTAAAAGTGCCATGGCAGCATCCTCATTCGATAAGTGACCAACATCAGATAAAATGCGTTGCTTTAAATTCCAAGAATATGGTCCATTACGTAGCATCATATCATCGTAATTGAATTCCATCATATATGCATCAGCGTCGGAAATGACGTCCTTCACCTTACTAGAAACATAACCCGTATCTGTTAAAAAAGCCATTCTTTTGCCACCACTAGTGAAAACATAATACTGTGGTTCAGCGGCATCATGACTAGTTGCAAATGCAGTTACATCAAGGTCGCCAAACGTCTTTGTTTGCCCCGGCTCAATAACATTTATTTGTTCGACCGGAATTTGACCAATTTTTTGTGACTCAGTCAAATATGACCAAGTTCCACTATTAGAAAAAGCAGCAATTTGGGGATAGCGTCTCATTAAGACACCTAACCCTTTACTATGGTCTGAATGATCGTGACTCAAAAAAACCATATCGATTTCTTTGATATCAACTCCAACATCTGCCAGTAATGACGCAATCTTTTTTCCTGACAAACCTGCATCCATTAAAACTTTATGCTGCGGTGTTTCAATCAGACTGGTATTGCCTGTTGAGCCGCTAGCTAAAACAGAAACGCGCACACGCTTTTTCCTTTCTAATTTTTCTGCACATTATACGATCCACTTTGTAAAATCTGTGCTGTAAACGCATTGACACGTTTAACCGTGACATTTTTAGTCGTTTTGTTTTCTACTAGAATTAACCAAGTTGGCAACAAAATGGTACTACCCCGAACCTCAGTTAACTTGGAATAACCCAGTTTAACTTGAATTACACGTGAATTATTGGCAATTTCACGGTCCGTATACATTGCTTTAACTGCGTGCCATGCACTAATAATCAGCTGCGGTTCGCGAACGGAACTAACTGGTCCCATATAAGAAATTGTATAGTTAGTGATTTGACCATTGTGGACGTTAATAGTTAATTGGGCATCACTGTCATAAATTTGCCCATAGCTGGTTTTTTGAATGTAACAATATGCGCCTTCGCCCGACATGCTGGCATCATAAGTAAAGTCCTTGCCATAGGGAACATTAGCCGGATCATTTTTAAATTGTTCTAGCTGCTCCAAAATCTTTTTATGGCTACCATTTAAAAGCACCGCTGTCTTCGGCGTACCCGTTAACGAATTATCGCTCTTAGAGTAGTGGGTCGATACTTGTGGCAAACTATTTGCTGTATGTGAAAGATGATCACGGTTTTTAGCAGCTAAATAGTAGCCTGATTGTTGCTTATGCGAGAGATGAACTGGAATATCTATCCCATCTGCACGCATTTCCGCACGAATACTAGTAGAAGCATTACCGGCTGTGGTACTCAAGCTAATTGGTGAACGCCAAATCTCAATTCCGAGATACAAATCGATTAATAAGAAAACAATGAAGAAGAGCCATTCAATTCTTTTTCTGTCCATCTTACTTCTTTGCCTCCTGTCTTGCTAAGCTAGTGATATCTGTCTGCTTCCATTCCTCGACACTCTTCCACTGATCATAAGCTTTGACGAAGTAGACAGGGATCAAGTTAACCAAGTTGTCGTGGCTGCTGTCTTTTTCTACCCTAAAAGCGACAATAACGCGCTGAATTTCCGCTTTCTTTAAGCCGTTATTTACGAGTTGCTGAACAACTTCATCCGTTGGCTCCAGTGTCCGCGTTTGACCATCGAACGGAATCGGTATTTGCAAATCTAGATTGTTAAAAGCAACTTCTACAGTATCCTGCGTCAATTTTGTACTAATTTGCGGATCATGCTGCCCCATAAAAACTGGCATCCCTTCAATATAGTTACTGTAGCAAGTAATTTCATTTGAAGAGTCAAAATATCTTAAATCCTGTTCACTCAAGCCCAGTTTATGTACTAGCTCAATACTATTTAGCAAGCGATCGTTGACCGTCATTTCCTTTTGCTTTTCATAACGGGTATAAAGTAAATCATTACGTTCACTTGCTGCACTTGGCACACGTAACTTCGTGTAGTAGTTAAGTGAATAAGTTGTCCAGTCCTTTTTGCTAGCCCGTGAAGTGACATTTGTTGTACCTAGCAAACGCGAAACAAAATAAGAGTCGGTCTGCTTAGTCGTTAAGTAGCTGTATACACGCCAATTTTCTTGTTTTGTGTAAAAAGTTTCGTAGCTATCTTTCGTGCGCACGAATTTAACTGGCTTTTTGCCTTTGATATTATCGGCATATTCACGCAGAAGACTAAAATCAGCGTTAGCTAAATTAATACGATAGATCGTTGTTGTTTTATCATTACCCAGATAAAGGGAATCATTACTTGCCGAAACAAAAGCGCGTCGAAACTTTTTATCCTTATTTGTTAGTTTTCTCTTAGTAAACAAATTAACGCTAATTTCGTTAGGAAAAGTTAATTGCAAATAGACCGAATTATTGAGCATCTTTTCGTAAGACTTTTGATCCGAACTGATTGTTTTAATTCCCCAGTATTTAACGCTTTTTAGTTCTTTGGCAAATTCCAATGGCAAGTTCTTTTTGGCATCATATAAGCGATACGGCTGCCCATTTTCAAAGCCATATGAGCTTGTTGGTACATACAAATTGTTAAATGCTTGACCGCGCTGGTTATGTGTATGTTGTGTAACACTGTTGGTCTGATCGATGCGACTAAAATATTGGTCGTTTGTCATAATGAAGGTCCACAAAACAATCGAGAGCACAAAGACAATGACCGTTCCCAGTGACAACAATAGATCACCGATTTTGAATTTAGACTTCATCCCAATCATCCCCCTCACTCATTGGTTCATATGGCAATGAAATGTAGAAAGTTGAGCCCTTACCTTCACTACTGTTAGCCCAGATTTTACCATGATGCTCATTAACAATTTCTTTAGCAATGGCAAGGCCAAGACCTGTTCCGCCTTGCTCACGTGATCTTGCCTTATCAACCCGATAAAAGCGATCAAAAATTTTACCTAGATTCTCTCGCGGAATTCCCAGGCCTTGGTCACTGATACTGAGAACGATTTTTTGTTGCTCCTGTCTTAATTTAACAGTAATTACACCTCCATCAGGCGAATACTTAATTGCGTTGTTCATAATATTATCGATGACCTGCGCAAATTTATCAGTATCAATTTCAACCCATAGAGCCTGTGAGCCCAGTTTCCGTTTAATGGTATATTTTTTCTTACCTTCTTTTGCATCTGTTTTCACGATCATATCAAAACGATCTAAAATATGAGCCACAAAATCATTGAAGTTAACCCATTCCACGTCAATCTTCGAAACACCACGGTCCATTCGTGACAGACTTAGCAGCTCATTAATCATCCGAATCATGCGTTCAGTTTCTTCTTGGGTAACCTGTAAAAATTGCGGTGCAATGTCAGGATCTTTCCATGCGCCCTCATTTAATGTTTCAATGTAAGCATGTAAACTAGTTAGCGGCGTGCGCAACTCATGCGAAACATTGGAAACAAATTGCTTTTGTGAATTTTCATTTTTTTGCTGTTCCGTAATATCGTGTAAAACACAAACGCTACCTGAAACAAAGCCCGTTACTCGCTTAATAAGGGAGAAACTCGCATGCAGAATTACCTCGTCACGCGTTCCTTTATTAATAGTAATAACCTCACCTTTTTGACTGGCAATTAAATCTTGCGAAGTTTCATCTAATCCTAGAACGGAAGCGATAGGTTTATTAATAATTTCTGCTTCAGTTGTGTTCAAAAAGCTAAGTGCCATTTGGTTAACGACATTAACGTTGCCGTGACGATCAGTTGCTAGCACGCCATCACTCATGTGGGACAAAACGCTATCTAATCGTCGCTGCTCACTTTCGGATTCTTCTTGCGATCGTTCAATTCGGACCGATAACGTATTAAAAGCCTGACCCAATTGGCCCAACTCATCATTTGAATAGATTTTAACCTGGCTCGAATAATCACCATCAGCGATATTAAGAGCTTGACTCTGCATTTCTTCGATTGGCTTCGTAATCGCATGCGAAACGACCAGCGATAAAATAGCGCCCATTACCGCGGCAATTAACGATGTTACTAGGAACATCAAAGAAATATTCCGGAGATCATTAAAGACGCCCTGCATTGAAGCACGGACATAAATTGCGCCAACAGTGTTAGCGGAGCCATTCCCCGCATTAAGCGGCGTCACTTGAATCATGTAGTCACCGTGATCACTAACTACCTTAGTTGCTTGCCTGCCAGTTGAAGTTACTTGTTTGACCAAAGTATTATTTACACGCTGCCCTATCCGGTTTTTATCATTGATATTAGAAACAGCACGAATAATGTCTTTATTGTCGACTACAATAATTTCACTAATGGTACCAATTCCGTTACTATAATCACTAACAATCCGGTTAAGTTTACTGTCAGTGTGCTTATCATCTTTTAACAGCTGCGTAGACAACTGATTACTGACAATTGGCAGCACCTGAATTGAAGATTGAAAGTTTTCAATACTATTTTGTTCCAATTGCCTTGTAAAATAGGCACCAATTACTTCAATCGTAGCAATGATCATCGCCATAAAGACAGCGGCTAAAGTAGTATTAATCGAAATCGTTAGATGTTTAAACTTATTTTTTAATTTTTTCATATTCATAAAAGCTAAATATAAAAAGAAAGCCGCGCATAAAGTAGTTCTGCGGGCTTTCTTCATTATTCCTCAGTAGGCTGTTTTACATAGTAGCCAACACCACGACGAGTCACTAAAATCTGCGGTTGGATTGGGTTATCTTCTATTTTTTCACGTAGACGGTGAACAGTTACATCAACAGTGCGGACATCACCAAAATAGTCGTAGCCCCAAACTGTTTGTAACAAGTGCTCACGTGTCATTACTTGGTCCATATGCTGAGCTAAATAGTAGAGTAACTCGAATTCACGGTGGGTAAGTTCAATTTTCTTACCCTCTTTTTCTACTATATAAGCATCTGGCATAATCACCAAGTTACCAATTGTAATATTTTTAGTAGAAGTATCTTCATTAGTACTTTCTACTTTTTCAGCGATATTGCGGCGCCGCAAATTAGCCTTAACTCGAGCAACAAGTTCGCGGTTAGAAAATGGTTTGGTAACATAGTCATCAGCACCCATTTCTAAGCCCAGCACCTTATCGATCTCCGTGTCTTTGGCCGTAACCATGATAATTGGTAAATCATGAGTTTGCCGAACTTCACGTGCAACATCTAAGCCATCCTTTTTAGGCAGCATTAAATCCAAAATCATTAAATCCGGATCGTATTCATCTACTTTTTTAATGGCTTCTTCTCCATCATAGGCAGTGTCGACGTCGAAGCCCTCCTTGGTCAGATTAAACTTAATAATATCTGATATTGGTTTTTCGTCATCGACAACGAGAATTTTCTTTGGCATCGAAAGCCTCCTTTGCTTACCATTATACTGTTTTTTCCCTTATTAGCCAAAAAAGTCACAAAAACTTAATAAAAAGTCTTGCATTTTAACCAATTTAATAGCATAATAGTTCCCGTCGGCTGTACAAGACAGCATTTGGGTGGCTAGCTCAGTTGGTAGAGCAACGGACTCTTAATCCGTGGGTCCAGGGTTCGAGCCCCTGGCCACCCATCATAAAGGAAAAAGCAACAATTGCACAGAATTGTTGCTTTTTTGTTTTCTAATAAACGGACTATGCCACACCTTTTAACACGGTCAAATATCCAGCCAAATAGTAATTGGGCTATAGTTAAACTTAGTTTTTAATTACATACTTACCTTTATTTGTGTGTAGTTTGCGGCAATAGTCCTGACTTATTGCTGCTTTTAGCAGCTGCATTATCTTATTACCTTTGCCAAGTGCTAGTCAATTTTTTAGCTTACGCATTTCAGCAAATTAAGACACTCAGTTATTGCATACGGAAAAATAGGTCAATTAGAGCAAAATTCATAATTATTTTTGCTAAACCCCTTGTCAAAGTATGAAATAGTTGCTATTATATTTAACTGTCGGTAAGACATGGGTGGCTAGCTCAGTTGGTAGAGCAACGGACTCTTAATCCGTGGGTCCAGGGTTCGAGCCCCTGGCCACCCACCATAATGGAAATGGCACTGCAAGTAGTCGGTGCTTTTTTTATTTTCTTTTTGAATCAAACAAGTATCAGACGACTAATTGACTTAGTCGTCTTTTTGTTTTCAGTCTTTTTATAGTACTGCGGTAATTTATGCTTGCCTACGAATTAAGACTAAATTAGAATATTATATAGCATATAATATAAGGAGGGAGCAAAGCATGGCAATCCAAATACCAACACGTTTATTGGATGGTGCTGTTTTAGCTTTTTTAAAGCAAAATGACTTGTATGGCTACGCTTTGACACAAAACGTTCAAAAAGTTTTCGAGATCTCCGAGTCAACCATTTATCCGGTATTACGGCGCTTAAAGAAAAATAATTACTTAACAACTTACGATGAACCATACCAAGGGCGTAACAGGCGCTACTACCACATCACTGATGATGGCATTGAATTACTCCAAACAATCCAAGATGAGTGGCAGGGTTTTAGTACAAATGTTGATCAAGTGTTAGGAGGACAAAATGACCAAAGTAATTGATGATTATATTTTTGAGCTGGAACAAGACCTAAGTGGCTTACCAGAAAAAGAGCGTCAAGACGTGCTCGAATTTTATCGTGAATTTTTACTGGATGGCGATTTTGTCAGGCGCTCGACCATTGAACAAGAACTAGGCACACCAAAACAGTTATCAATTAAAATACTAGCCGACTATTCAACTAATAGCGATTCTGCTTCAGTTAAAGCAACGACGCCTCGGTCAAATTTAAAAGCAATTTGGTATATCCTGCTAGGAATTTGTGCCGCCCCTATCGGTATCCCCCTAATTTTATTGATTTTTGCCTTCCTTGCCGTTTGTTTAGCTTTTTTAGTAACCTTAGCAGTTATCGTCTTCACATTCTTCCTTAAACAAGGTTTTCTCCTAGTTAAGGCCATTGCTCTCCTGTTCACGGGTAGCTGGGCCGCTGGTAGCCTTTATTTAGGGAAAGCACTGATCGCAATCGGGATTGTTCTTTTACTTTTACCGTGGCTTGTCAAGTCAGTCGATTTTCTTATTGCCAAATGTACAACAGCAATGCGTAATTTAGGGAAAAATGTTTTAAAGAAAAACTATTTTCAGACCAATAAAAATCATAAAGAGAATTAAAAATGAAGAAACTTTATAAAATTGGCGGGTTACTTATCATCATTGGGCTATTTTTATTTAGCGTAAGCAAAGTAGGAACCAGTCATTCACCTCAGCCTACACCAGCTCGTCCACAGCACCGGCAAAGTAGGAACCAGAGTCACACTTTTAACGTGAATGAGTTTGATCAAATTCAGCTAAAATGTTATCGCCCTGATATCAGAATTGCAACGGGAGAAAAGTTCAAATTACAATTAGCGGCAGTCATGGTGCAGACACTAAGAAAATAAACCTGCTAGCCGCATTGATAGCACAGATGGAAGTATTTTAATCCATTAAATTTTATAAGGAGCCCTTTATAATGAAAAAAATCCACATAATAGGTATTACTATTCTTACATTAGGACTTGCCTTACTCATTATTGGCAAGGTAAATCATGGTGAGCAAGAGGCCGACCTTGTCGGTTCAGGTAAAAGGTCTTCCATGATTGAGCGTGCTAACAATTTCTTCAATCATGGCAAGCAAAGTGCCAATAAAGTAAAGACTGCTACTAAAATCACTCAGATCAAGCCTTTTTCTAGCATTAAACTCAACGTCGATCAACCAGATGTACAAATTGCTCGCGGCGAAAAATTTCAAGTCACGGTTGTCGGCCACGACCCTAAAAAAGTCGGGATAGAAGTCACAGACCATCAATTAATTATCACTGACAATGGTTCACATGATGATGGTTATCGCATAACAATCACTGTTCCAAAAAATAAAACCCTAGAAAATATTGATGGCTCTTGTTCAGAAGGCAACTTTAGTCTACGTGATCTGACAATTACCAAAATTGATTTACAGCTTCAATATGGCGACGCTACTGTTAATCATGTTAATGTCAAAAATGCTAGCTTCTATCTCGATGACGGTGACCTGACGCTTACCGATTCATCTCTTTCCAAAAGCATCCTTAACTTAAATTCTGGAGACCTAACTGTCACAAATTGTCACCTTAAGACAAATGCTTCACTTAATGATGGCGATGCTAACATCAACAACTCAAAAATTCTTGACGACTGTTTATTTAACTTAAATGATGGTGATTTTCAGGCAAGCCAAATTTCTAAAACCAGTTGCCTTCTTTCAATTGCCTCATACGACGATGATGATGAAAATATCAACTATCATGGCCATAGTTACAGAAAGCACTTTAGCGAATCCATCAAAGGTACTCCACTTCTTAAAGTAGTCTGCTCAGATGGCGAAATAAAAATCAACTAAGAGCATTTTTTCGCCAAATCAAAGTCTTGTACTAGTTTTTCATACTCGTACAAGGCTTTTTTATATTGCTCAACCACTACTTTCAGTGCTATGATTAATTAAATTAATATTAAATAGAGGTATTCACTTATGAGCAACTGGTTTAAACACGGGAACAATTCTCAAAATAACAATTTTAAATCTTACCATATTGATTTACCCTCATTCATCAATATTAAGGCTGACCTTTATCTTTTTAGTGTTAATATCCATGCAGGTACAGACTATCAGGCAACAGTTTATGATAAAGATCAAAGTCGAATCAGTTTTAGTGTTGAAGACCAAACACTACTTATTAAAGAAAAAGATGAAAATAGAAAGCAGAAAAATATCCATCTGTCAGACATCCCTAAGTTAATTATTACTATTCCTAATGGGACTTCACTTGATTCTGTCAAAATTGGAAATAATGTAAGTGATATTAGCTTAGCTGGTTTCAGTATGCAACAACTTGACTTATACTTATCTGCTGGATCATTACAGTTAACAGAAATTACCGTAAAAGACCGTGCTAAAGTCAATCTTAACGCTGGCAGTTTAAGCATTTCACACTGTAAGACAAACTTGAATGCAACACTTTCTGCTGGATCGGTTAAAATAGAGCAATTACACGGAAACAATCACTTTGAACTAGCCGCTGGCTCATTAAAAGCTACTGCTGCTGATCAAGAAACGGAGTATGATCTCTCAAATGTGATGGGTTCGATTAATTATCGTGGCCACCGAAAGCTGCACCATTTTTATCATGAAGGTACGGGCAAAGATTACTTAACGGTCCAAAGCGCAGTAGGATCAATCAAGATTATATAAAAAGAAGTCTTACTTTAACTTGTTTTGGTTAAAGTAAGACTTTTTTATGTCTAAAAATTAGCGTTGGACATCAATGACAAATGAATTACTGTCTCCACGGTACTTGATACAATTGTGCTTCCGAACTATACAGGGTATTATAAGCATATTGGATATGGGTGTATAAGTTATTATCTAACAGGTGTTAAAAATGAAAAAAGTAAATAAAAAAATGCTAGTCAGCTTTGCAGGTATTACCCTACTAGGATTTGGCTCTGCTAGTTTGAGTGGCAAGAGTAGCCCGATAGTTTTAGTGCAAAAAGTAAATGCAGCTACTACAAAAGTACAGCTTAAAAATAATGCGTATGTATATACTAAGCGAGGCGTTCGGAAACGTGTGAAAAGCCTGAAAAGTGGACGAGTTCTTAATGCGTATAGCTTAGTGACAATTAAAGGGAAAAAATACTATAACGTAGGTAAAGGACGCTATATTAAAAAGGCCAATGTGTTAAAAACTAGTGGTAACCCAGCTAGTTCAGCCTTTTTAGTTCAGTTAACAAAAGCAGCTCCGTTATACGACGCAAACGGTAAAGCAACAGGGACAATTTTAAAAAAGGGTCTAGTTGAACGGGTACAAGGCAAAACTTTAATTAATGGTAGTCAATTCTACGCTCTAAAGGGTAATAAGTACATTAGTGCAAGTGACGCAATTGTTCTTGGAGAAACTACACCTACTACACCAGGGAATAGCAATGATAAGGACAATAATAAACTTGAAGATACTGAAAGCAGACGTGATAGGCCAACGCAAGCTGAAATTGACTACATGCTATCGAATATCAAAAATAAAAGCCGTGAATTGGTATATTTTTCAGATAGTGAGCTTTCAGAAATTCAAACAGCTTTGTGGCAAAAAATTCAAAATTATAGAAGTTCCAACGGATATGCTCCATACAAATCTAACCACGAATTAGATACATTTATTGCAAAAGTATCTTCTTCTACTGATAATATGTTTTTGTATTCAGAAGATATTAACAATGGAGATGTAGCCCATTACCTGCCAACTTTAGCAAGTAATGGAATGAACGCTGTTCAAGCAGTAGATAACTATAAATACTATGGTAATTATCTTGGGGCGCCAGCAGTTTTTAATATCAAAGACCGCAATCCTGAACATGTTGCTACAGAAATTTTTAATAGCTTAAAAAATGACCCGTATTATGAAAGCAAAATTTTAGGTCTATTTGATAAAAAAGCTTTTGGCGCTCTGGGGTTAAACTATAATTGGAGCGGAACCAGCTCTACCGTTGGTTTAGTCTTTATCGAAGTAGCTGGAACAAGTTCTGATTGGGCGAATTACTATAACGCTAACTAATTCAAAATAAGTCATAAAAGGCATTACTCATTTAAGTAATGCCTTTTTATTTGTAAGAACAACTGGTTAACGATCAATGACTGCATTAACTCTATCATTAAATTTGGTAACAGGAGCCAATTTCGTTCCCCTTGTAACTCCTCGTACAAAACTTAGATTGTACTTCATTAGTTGCATCAGCACATAAGTTAGTATAATCAATCAAATGCGCAAAGTCGTCGATTGTATATTTCATTTGTTCCCTGCTTTTTGTTATTACATATTATGACTTTGATACACTTATATTCTGTCTACTAAATAGAAATCACTTACTACTTTCAAACTATTTATTTTAAAATTTCAGCAACATGTCTTTATCATCTACTAAATAATAAAAGTTATTAGATAGTTGTATTTTAATTAAACATAGAGATAACTTTTTATAAAATGGAAAAAATATTAACATCTTTTTATTCTTTCAAGTTTCATGATAAAATTGTTTAATATTGTTATTGAAAGAAGGGTTTCATGGGTAAGCATACATACTACTACCAACACGAAACTGATGATTTAGTCGATAGCCATAATCAGAGTTATCAATTGCCTAATGACTATTCAATTTTTCCTACTTCTCGCATCGGTAAAATCTGGTCGGTCATTGTGCGTCCGCTCGCACATCTAGTTAGCTTTGTTTACATCCGCCTAATCCTCAATGCTCGTATTGAAGGCAAGGAGAAATTAGCAAAAGCTGGCAGGCAAGGCTTTTTTCTTTATGGCAACCACACCCAAGCGTTTGGTGATGCGGTTTTGCCTCTAAGTATTATTGATGCTAAACGCTATTACGCAATTGGAGCTCAAGCAAATTGGGGCATCCCAGTATTAGGAAAACTCGTTTTGCCTTATTTCGGCCTGCCTATCGGTGAGAACCTTGAACAATCAGGTAAATTGATTCGTGCTGTTTCAACTGTTATCAAAGCCGGCAAGGTCGTAGTCATTTACCCCGAAGCTCATGTTTGGCCCTACTACACCAAAATCAGGCCATTCTCTTCTACTAGTATGCACTTCCCGATTGCTGCAAATGCTCCTAGCTTTTGCATGACAACGACCTATTCAAAGCCTAAACACGGCTCTAAACCCAAAATCACTGTTTTTATTGACGGTCCTTTTTACCCAGATACTCATCTTGATAAAAAAGCGCAGCAACAAAAACTGCACGAGCAGATCTTTTCTGCGATGCAAAAACGTGCAGAAAAAAGTAACTACGAATACTGCACGTATCACAAAAATTTAGTTTAAGGAGTTCAACATGAATATTCTTTTTTGCGGCGACCACAACGCCGAAAATGGCATTCTTATTGCTATTCTTTCTTTATTAAAAAATAGCGGTTCAGAAGAACTCCATATTTACATTCTGACAATGTACACCCAAAGCTTTAAAAAGAAGTTCAGTCCGTTCAGTAAGCATGCGGCAGACTATTTGCAATCACTCTTAGTTAAGCAGAATCCAAATAGTACTTTAAAATTAATGGATTGTACTGGCCTGTTTGTCAGAGAACCATTGGTAGCAAACATGAGCACGCATTTCACTCCTTATGCAATGTTGCGCCTCTATGCAGATGAAATACCACAACTACCAGACAAAATTCTCTATCTTGACGCTGATGTAATCGTCAGACAAAGCCTTGCTGAATTTTACCATCAAGACCTAACAGACACTGAATTTGTTGGCGTACTTGATTACTGGGGACGTTTCTTTTTCCATAATCTGCACCAACACCGCGTTTTTGATTATGTTAACTCAGGAGTTCTTCTGCTTAATTTGCCAGAAATTAGAAAAACCAACTTGTTTGCTAAGATTAGACACCTCTTGCAAACCAGAACTGTTTTAATGCCAGACCAGACTGCACTTAATCGTTTTGCAAGTGAAAAAAAGCTTGCACCACGGCGCTATAACGAGCAATACAAATTGCAACCTGATACAGTAATTCAGCATTTTACAACCAGTTTCCGCTTTTGGCCCGTTTTTCACACCCAAACAGTCAAGCCGTGGCAAGTTGAACAGGTTCACGACGTGCTGAAATTGCATGAATACGATGACATTTTGACAGAGTACCTTGGCACCAAAGATAACTTGGTTAAAGATAAAGACTAAATTTTTAAAATGGAGAAAATATAAATGACAATTCCAGTTTTTTACGCAATTAGCGATGACTTCACTAAATATGCCGCTGTTTCACTAAATTCATTAGTAAAACATGCAGATCATCAAAAGGACTATACGGTTTACTTCTTAAGCCAGGATCTTACTGCTGAACATAAGCAAGACTTGACTGATCTAGGTTCAGACAACGTCCATATCGAATTTTTCAAAATTAATGATGAGATTGTTGCGCCTATTCAAAATAGAAGCGAAAACTATTTACGAGCTGATTTCTTCACCATGTCCATTTTTTACCGGCTCTTTATTCCAGACCTATTTCCACAATACGACAAGGCCATTTATATCGATAGCGATACCATTGTCAACGATGATATTGGCAAGTTATATGACACAGAATTAGGCAATCACCTTTTTGGGGCATGCACTGATACATCCATCCAGTTTGTTCCTAAAATGATCGCTTACATTAAAGACGTTCTGGCACTTGATCCTAAAAAATACATTAATTCTGGAATGCTAGTTCTTAATTGTAAGGCATTTCGTGATGAAAAATTCATTGAGCACTTTATGGATTTACTTGAAACATACCATTTCGATTGTATTGCACCAGATCAAGACTACCTCAACGAAATGGGCGACGAGCGTATTCTGCACCTTGATTCTAAATGGGATGCGATGCCAAACGAAAATACCGCTCCACTTGCTAATCCAAGCTTAATTCACTACAACCTCTTCTTTAAACCATGGCGTTTTACCAATGTTCAATACGAAAAATACTTCTGGGACAGTGCAAAAGAAACCAAGTTTTATTCTGAGTTGAAAGCAGAACTTGATAATTACACTGAAGAGCAGCGCGAGCAAGACCGTGGCAAGCTTGACCACATGTTGGCTAAGGAAGACAAAACAGTTAAGGACCCGAACAACTGGGCACAGGTTAAAAAGCGAGGATCAGTTAGCTTATGATTATCGGCGACGATCGAGTAAGAGTAATTAAGAACATTGAAAAAGCTGTTGCCAAAGGTGATTGGAGTGCCAAAGTAGAAGTTGGTGATCCGGTTTTATCATTGGATGAACGTAAAAATCTAGTTAATAACTTTTGGGCTGAACAAAGCACTTTTAAAGGTAAAACTAACGACAAATTGGGACACCTTTTGTTCAATACTTTAACTAAGGTTTTAACTTCCGACACTACTTTCATCGGTCTGGAAAATCTCAATAATCTACCTGACGGTGGAGCAATTATCACAGCTAACCATTTCAATCAGATTGACTCTCTTCCGATTAAGCACTTAGCTAATAAAACTCACCATCACCTGGCAATTGCAATCGAGGACACCAACCTTAAACTTCCTGGCATCTTAAGTTACCTGATGAATTACGTTGGCACTATTCCACTGATCAAAAGCCCAAGCTACATTGGTACTGAATTTCCCAAGCACCTTCATGATGAGTTAGCAAAAAATAATTGGGTTTTAATCTTCCCTGAGCAAGAAATGTGGTGGAACTACCGCAAGCCGCGTAAACTTCAACGTGGTGCGTATTATTTTGCTGCTCAACAAAACGTCCCAATTGTTTCAACTTTTGTTGAAATTCAAGAAAAAGATAAATTAGAAAAAGATCATCCTAACTTTTATCAAACTAAGTATATTGTTCATGTTTTACCAACAATTTACCCAGATGTTAAATTAAGTGCTAATGAAAATTCCAAAAAAATGCTTGCTCAGGACTATCAACAAAAAGTTAAAGCCTTCGAGGAAGCCTATCACCGCCAATTGGACCCAACTTTTACCCCATGGGACATTGCCGGTTGGCGCTATGACTATCAAAATAGCAAAGCAAAGAAATAGACTTAATTGTTTTTAAGGACTATCATATAGTAATTTACTAAATTATTTTAGTTCTAGAAAAGGAGTTTTTCTGATGGAGAAATTTACAAAAGAATCATTGGCAAAATTTGATGGTAAAAATGGTAATCCAGCATACGTTGCAATTGACGGCGTCGTTTACGATGTAACTGGTAACCCACACTGGGCTGAAGGTGAACACCACGGCAATTTAGCTGGTCAAGACTTAACTGTTGCAATTGGCCAATCACCTCACGGTAAAAGTGTTTTAGGCAACTTAAAAGAAGTTGGTACCTACGAAGGTTAATCTTCTACTAGGTTCAAGTTTTAAAAAGTAAACAGAACACAAATTTTTGGGCTCAGCACAAATTAAACCAGTAATGTTCGGAAAAGAACTATAGCTTAGGTGGCTGTGCCGACATATTAATTGTGACTATCTTTTTGGGTTTAGAAAAAGGCTACATTGTCTAGAACAAAAAAATACTAGCTAATCTATTTAGATTAACTAGTATTTTTCGTTCATGCAAAAATTACAATGTGATTAATGTTGTGACGCACCACTTACGGCATCAGTGTCTTCAATTTCACTGCATGCTGTATCAGCAGCAATACGACCAAAGGTAAAAATATCAGCCAAGGAGTTACCGCCAAGACGGTTACCAGCGTGCAATCCACCGGCAACTTCACCGGCCGCATACAAGCCAGGAATCACTTGATCTTTTTCACCAAGTACTTGTGCCTTTGGATTAATCTTTAAACCACCCATTGTGTGATGAATTGCTGGTTTACGTGGTGTTGCATAAAATGGTGCAACTTCACACTTAAGGTTGAATGCACTTTTACCAAATTCTGGATCATTTCCGGCATCAACATATGAATTATATTTCTTAATAGTATTAACTAATGTATCTGGATTCATGCCAGCTTTTTCAGCTAATTCTTCTAATGTATCAGCTTTTAGAAGAGTTCCTGCCTTAACTTGAGCTTCGAGTGATTCTTCTGTGGTATTGTAGGCTGTCTTTTTAATTTTATCGTCTGCAATTAAGTAAAATAGAGTTCCATTAGCAATTGCGGCTTTGGCAAGGGTATCACGTTCTGCAAACTCGTTCACAAAACGTTCACCTTTTTGGTTAACCATAATAAAGTTTTCTGGTGGTGTTTGAATTCCAGTAAACAATTCACCTGTCTTAGGATCTGAAACTGGCATCAATTGAATAAAGCCCATACCAACTAAGTCTGCACCTGCTTCTTTACCTAAGGCGATACCATCACCGGTAATTGCTGGCGAGTTAGTTGTCGCGATATCATCATCAATGTGTTCCCAGTATGTATTGTACTTTTGCACCATTTTGGTATTTGCGCCAAAACCACCAGAAGTCAAAATAACCTTCTGCGCATGAATAGTGATCTTATTGCCATTACTGCCTTGTGCAACGACACCAGTAACTTTGCCATTTTCAATGATTAAATGTGTTGCCCTTGTTTCAGTTAAAACTGTAGCACCATGGTCTTCAATCCAATCACCTAAAACATGAATAAAGGCATAACCCATTGGCTCAACAGGCTTGTGACCACGACGCCATAGTGCCCCAACTGGCATTGTTACGTCCGAACGGTCAAATTTAACACCTAAATCTGTTAGCCACTTAACTGAATCAAGTACATTGTTAACAAGTTCAGTAACTAAAGCATAGTTACCATGAATTTCATTGCCATTTAAGTCTGTTCTTTTACCACCTAAATAAGTTTGAATTTCATGTAGTAAAACTGAATCAAACAAATAGTCGGCGCCAGATTCAACATATTCATTAATTTGTTGTTGCAGCTTCTTAAAATCTTCCTGATATTCAGGATCAATTTCGTCAATAGGTGTTTGAGCAAGCTTTTCAAGACTTTCTTTTTCACCAGAAAGAGCTTTAAATTGATTTTGCCATTCTGGCTCAGCCGCATTAAGTGGACCACCAGCTCTTGTAGTATTACCACCAATTTGAGGATACTTTTCAAGCACAACAACTTTTTTATTATTTTGAATTGTTCGTGCTGCTGCAGTTAAACCAGCACCACCAGCACCAATTACAACAACATCGGTATTATATTCCTCATCTTGTCCTGCATCTGCACTAGGCTTAGGACGATTAGCCCACTCTTCTGGATCGCCGCCGGCCTCTTTGATTGCTTGACTGACGCCATCAACAACGCCATGACTTGAAATTGTGGCACCACTGACAGCATCTACGTTTAAAGTTTGATTATTGATAATTTGTTCTGGTAAACGTTTAAAAACTTCGTCTGCTACACCTTTTGTTTCACCACTTGAGTCGACTGTTATTTCTTCAATCCGATTTTGTGAAAGTGTAACCTTCATTGGCATAAAACTTGAGCCGTGTCCCTTAGCTTCTACAGCATATGTACCTGGTTTCATTTCGAGTGATTCCTCCTTATTTACATCTTTAATAACTAAATTTTACTAGTTTTCCATTTTTAGTTGAAATACTTTTATAGCAAGTAAGCTATAATAAAAATGTTATCGGAGGAAGAATATGAAAGATCCAGAAATTTTAATCCATTATCTTGACGTTTTATTAAAGGAAAGTAATTTTACACGTGCAGCACGTGAGCTCTATATTTCTCAGCCTTATTTGACGCAACTAATTAAACGGATTGAGCGCAAGCTGGGCACTAAAATACTAAATAGAGACGTTGTACCCTATACTTTAACCAAGGCTGGCGTAATTTATTATAAGTACCTTGAAACAGCTATTACTAATAACCAAAAGCTAGAAGATAAACTAACGCCTTATACCTATCCTAACAAAGAAATTGTTCGAATAGGAATACTGGAAAGCCTCGGCACCTTTTTACTGCCTGAACTCTTACCTGAATTTCTTGCCCAAAATCCTAACATCAAAATTCAATTAACGGAGACTTATCCTAGAAAAAGTGAAGCTCAGCTTCTAGCTGAACAAGTAGATTGCTATATTGGTCAAACACCCGAATCACTAAGCAGTGGGCTGGACTTTTATGTTAATGGTGGAGAAAACTACTACATCATTATTTCACCTAAATCAAAGTACTTTAAAAAAGGGCGCTTTATCCTTGAACCAGATGAATATGATATCAAAACAATTATCAAGGAACCTTTTGTTGTCAGTTCTTCAAATTCCGCTATTCGTCACCAAGTTAATGGTGTATTTCAAAAATTTCATGTTAAACCAAATATCGTATTAGAAACTAATAGTATTCTAACCGCAACCAACTTAGCCATTAAAGGAGTTGGCTTGACTATTTCAGCCGCAAGTATAATCAAGCGTATGAACCAAACACCAATTAATCTTTTACCCTTAAATAAAAACATTATTACCGTTAAGTACTTTATTGCAGTAAAGAAAGGGATTAAACAAAAAGAGGGCGTCAAAAAACTGATTGCGAAGTTCATGGAAAAGAACATTCAGCCAAATATCCGATAAATATGAATACAACAAAAAAGAGGATCGATAAAGATCCTCTTTTCTTGTACTTTGCTCCGGCTGTCAGACTCGAACTGACGACATCTTGATTAACAGTCAAGCGCTCTACCAACTGAGCTAAGCCGGAATATTAAAAAAG
>NZ_JACFPG010000003.1:0-195067 GCF_016102055.1 Lactobacillus sp. W8172 | reverse complement strand
TTTGTCGTTCAATCGCTCGAGCTGTTGTGCCCTGTGTCCTGACGACAGTTATTAATACTAGCAACTATTTCTCTTTTTGGCAAGTACTTTTTCACTTATTTTTTCTAGCACCTTAAAAAGCCGTATGCTCGTGGCTTTTTTTCCAACTCTTGCAAATATTACATTGTTGCTTTAACAATTTAAATTTTATCCGCTTTGTTAACGAAAATTAACCTTTTTCACATATCTTTGTTAAAGCGAACGTTCTATAATACATCTTAATAACTGTAAGGGAGAATATTATATCTTGAAACATAAACTTATTGCTTTAGCTGCGGCATTAGTTATCGGTGCTTCCGCATCAACTGCTCTTTCTACTACTTCGGTTAGTGCCGCACCCACAACTAGCAACCAAACCGAAATGTACAATTTTGTTAGGAATACTTTTAAAAAGCATCATGTTCGTGGCATCGTAACTGTCGTGAAAGATGGTGTGCCACAAACAATTAGTTATGGCTATGCTTGGTACGGCAAACGCATCGGTAATGGCAGTAAAAATATCACTTATCCGTCCGCTTCATTACAAAAAGTAGTCACTGCCGCAATGGTTGTTCAACTAATTAATGAAACCAAGAATACGAATCAATCTTTTACCCAAAACACAAAGATTTCACGTTGGTATCCTAATTTAAAAAATGCTAACAATATTACAGTTGGCAATCTAATGTCACATACTTCTGGTATTACGGCTACACAAACCGAAATTGATCGGGGGATTGTTTATTCCGAAGCAAATTCAATTAACTGGGTTGTGAAAAATATCAACGCTTCTAAAGCAGATAGTGTAGGTAACTATCATTACAACAATAGTAACTACATTTTGCTTGCTGGCATTATTCGCCAAGTTACTGGAAAGTCCTATGAAGATAACTTTGAAAGTCGCATCGTTAAAAAGCTTAACTTACAAAGAACATACCTTTACCAAGGCATCCCTAAGGGAATAACAGATCCTATTTCTTACTATTCAAATGGTGGCAAGAACTACCAGCAATCTAGTTACGTTAAAGCCAGTCTTGCCTCCCAAATTCCTGGTGCCGGTAACTTATTTACCACAACAGACGAATATTACAAAATACAGGTTGGCCTAAGTGACGGTAGTATCCTAAGTAAGGATGACTTTTATTACTTGACTCACTTGAAGAGTAAAGTTACCGATTACTGCGGCGGAATGTATTTAAGAAATAAAGAAACTCTCAAATCCGCTTATGGTAGTTTCTATGGACTCCACTTTGGTACTTGGGTTCAACTAACAACCGATAATCAAAACGGCATTGTCATGTTTTTAAATCAGACTAATGATGTTGAAAACGACGAAAAAGATGTAGGCTACGAAATCCTTCAGCACATCAAGCCTAATACATTTGTTTCAAGATAAATTATCTATTTAAAAAAGCTTCTTTAATCATAAAGAAGCTTTTTTCTTATTCTTCAAATAGTAGTTCATACATTTTGGCTTCAAGTGGATGTTTAAGTAGCAAGTTCATCCCAACCGCAGCCTTTTTCTTTGGACCTAACTGCTCTTCTTTAACGGTTTCTTTTTGAATTTCCGCTTGGCCAAGATAGAAAAATTGTTTACCAATTGCATCGCTTTTCTTAACAAATAGGTGAAGCTTCATTTCGGGTGTATTCAATAATCTTTGAACTTCATCAGAATCTATATGACGTGGCGAGCGCGTGTACCATCTTAAGCAGCGACCATCTTCTAGAGTATTGTTGTACACAGCATTCCGCTTTTTTGATGAGTCCTTTTTATAAGTAATAAAAATCGGCGTTTCATCTTTATCAACACGATAACCATACATTGGTGCAGAAACATCCTTCGGCCAATTAAGTAGCCTACAAGCATCTTTTCGATCATATTGCTCGTAAAGCGTGAATTGCTTTTGGTTATCATACTTTTGGTTAAGCGCCAAACCAGTTTTAACAACATCGGTAAACAATTGCTTGAACTGCTGGTTATGATTAAGTGCTTTCTCTAATTGCGGCGCTAGTTGATAAGTGAACAAATCTGGTCGTTCAATAAGTGCTTGATTACCATATTGCTCTTTCTTGGTAGTCTTTCCTTGCTTAATATCAAAGAAATTCAACGTCAAAATATCGTCAACTGAGTTTAAAACAGCAGAATTAACATACGCGCCATAATCGCGCAGCACCTGCTCGTACTCAGTTTGGCTGACTGACTTGTCTGCCAATAATTGTTTGAGCAGTAACAGTTCGTGCGGTCTTTTTCCATTTAGCAGTTCTTTCGTTACGAACGATAAAACGGCACTTTCGTATTCAGTCAACTTTAGCGGCTCGCCCATTTTAGCTAAAAACTCACCGTAATGAGCCAAAGCGTGGTTGTTAGCAAAAACTTCAGGCGATGTCGAGCCATAACGATAAAAATCATATAAAAGCGGTGGTCTACCCGTTTTTTCTTTTAGCTCAATATAAGACTGACGCAGTTCCTTTATGCTATCGAGCTTTATTCGGTCAAGCGATGCTAATATTTTGCTGGAAGCAACTTGCGTAAAGTTAATTGTTGAAACATCAATAAATCCAGGCAAAGTACTCTCTTCGCGTACACGTTCAATGTCTCTACTATCGTCTTGATTCAAAGAAATCGGAATTAGGTAATTATTTTTATAGTTACCAATAAAATCAATGACGGTTACATAGTCTTTTCCAGGATACTTACGCAGACCTCGGCCAAGCTGCTGAATAAACACAATACTTGATTGCGTATTACGCAACATCACAATCTGATTCAGTGCCGGAATGTCGATTCCTTCGTTAAAGAGATCAACTGTAATAATATATTCAATTTTTCCCTCTTCGAGTTGGTGCACAACTTGCAGTCTTCTTTTTTCACTATCTTCATTAGTCAGTGCAATTGCCGGATGCCCTTTAGCTAAAAAAATTTCTGCTAGCTCGCGTGCTTCTTCTTGTCTACTGCAAAAAATCAATCCCTTAGCTTGGTCACCGCAGTAGCCATAATAATCAATCTGTTTCAAGATATAGTCCACTCGTTTTGGCGTTAATAAACGACGGAGATTGGCCGTTTCATCAATGCTTTCGCCATCGACTTCGTAATCCTCAACTCCAACATAGTGAAATGGTGCAAGCATTTTTTCTTCTAATGCCCCACGCAAGCGAATTTCATAGGCTAAATTGTAATCGAACAACTGATATACATCCTGGTTATCCATTCGCTCAGGGGTTGCAGTCATTCCCAGCCAAAACTTAGGCGTGAATTTATCAAAAATACGTTGGTAACTCGGTGCAGCCGCTCTATGTGCCTCGTCAATTAAAATGTAATCAAATTCAGTTGCCTGCAAATTATCCAGTACTTCAGGTTGGCTCAACGTTTGAACTGTTGCAAAAGTATATTGGCAATTTAAATCATGCTTATGGCCTGTCAATAAACCATAATTTTTTCGTTCCCCGCCAATAACCTGATAAAAGCTATCTAGTGCCTTTTTAGCAATTTGCTCACGGTGCACTACATACAAAAATTTATGTGGCTTAAAATTACGCACAGCAAAAGCACCCAAATAAGTTTTACCTGTTCCAGTCGCTGAAACAATTAACCCTTTATTTTTACCCTCTTCAACTAAACCATCTAATTCCTGTAACGCAGCCTTTTGCATTTGATTTGGCTCAATTGGTTGACTAGCAGCTATTTTTTGGGATTTTCTTGGCTGATATTGAGTCGGTTTTACCCAATTGTCTTCATAATTTTTCAGCCATTCCAGTGATAGCGGCTGACTCTCTTGACTTAACTTTTTCAGTTCAGTTGCAAGCTGCTCCGCTAATGCAGCATTTTCCTTGGAGCTGACTTTTAACGCCCATTCATAATTGCTGAGTAATGCCGCACGAGTAAAGTTTGCACTACCAATGACAACTGTTTGCCAATTTTCATGCTGGAAAAGGTAGCCTTTGGCATGAAATCCCCTTGGAGAAGCAACTTTTACCGTTAAATTCTCAATTTTTAAGAGCTCATGGAAAACTTTTGGATCGTTGAATGCAAGATAATCACCCGTAATTAAGGTACCCGAGACACCCTTTTTAGCTAAATCAGCCATTACTACTTTGAATGGCACAAGCATATCTTGCGTGATAAATGCAACCGCCCACGTAAAGCCTTGGCAGTTCAAAAGTTCTTGCCTGATAGTTAACCAGATATTAGAGCCTTTTGTATTCTTCAAAAGCTGGGGATTGAGTAGTTCATGCCCCGGATACGTTTGATCATATAAGCCATTAAGAATCGCATCTTGCAACGGTTTATTCATCTAATTTCCTCAAAATCTTCTATATGTAATAAAGAAAAAGAAATCCAAATTCATGGATTTCTTTTAATCTATGTTTTACAAATCAATATCTAACAAAATTGGACAATGATCGGCACGTGCGCCAGTATCCATCATCTCTGAACGCTTTACCTTGTCAGCAATTCTGTTACTTGTAATCCAGTAGTCTATTCTCCAACCAGAATTATTTGCTTTGGCAGTTCTAATTCTTTGAGCCCACCATGAATAAACACCTTCAACATTACCATTAATTTCTCTAAAAGTATCAGTGAAGCCAGCATTAAGCAATTTAGTAAAGCCTGCACGCTCTTCATCGGTAAAGCCAGCAGAATGATGGTTATTATCTGGATGCTTCAAGTCAATTTCTTCATGCGCACAGTTGTAGTCGCCACTTGCCAAAACTGGTTTTTTATCATCTAAAGTTTTTAGGTATTCAGTATATTTTTCGTCCCAAATTTGACGTTCTTGCAATCTTTTCAAGCCATTACCTGAGTTTGGTGTATAAACTTGGGTGACAAAATACTCTGGAAACTCTAATGTAATAATGCGACCTTCTTGGTCCATTGGCTCTGGAGCACCAATTTCTGGAAAAGTCACTTCAGGCTTAAGTTCCTTTTTGTATAGATACATTGTTCCGGCATAACCTTTACGTGCCGGCTCTTCTGAAGAACGCCACACTATTTCATATTCAGGAAATTCCGTTGCTAAAACTTCCAAGTGCTTTTTAGTTGGACCAGTTGCACGCAATTTAGTTTCTTGAATTGCAATAATGTCTGCATCCTGATCATGTATTTTTGCCAAAACTTTACGTGTTTCCTCAGCCCTTGAAGAGGTACCCGTTAAAGCAGCATTCAATGAATCAATATTCCATGAAATTAAGATCATTTTTTCTCCTTTTAAAACTGTCTTCTACATTATATAGTTTTTTATGACTAGCACAAAGATTTATTGAAAAATTTACCTAATATTATTAATAGTTGCACTATTTACATAAAAGAAAAATTGTTACCAATTTCACGACTTTTAGAAAAATTTATTTAAATGAGTATTCTAGCTTTACTAGTTGGTACTCATTTAATGTAAGCGTTTGTTATGGAACAACTTTTTTTGAAAATTATCTTTACCAAATTTTTATATTTTTAATTCAGTTAGCACAAGTGTATAATAGCACAAGAGAAATTAATAACGATTTTTGGAGGTTAGATTTTATGACTAAAATTTATGCTTATGCGATTCGTAAAGACGAAGAGCCTTATGTCCGTGAGTGGAGTAACGCTCATAAAGATGTTGATGTTAAGTTCACCGATCAACTTTTAACACCTGAAACTGCTGAATTAGCTAAAGGTGCTGATGGTGTCGTTACTTACCAACAATTAGATTACAAAGCTGACACAATTGAAGCATTGGACAAGCTTGGTATTCACAACTGGTCGATTCGTAACGTTGGTATTGACAACATCGATTTAAAGAAGGCTAAGGAACTTGGCTTTAAGTTAACTAACGTTCCTGTTTACTCACCAGATGCAATCGCTGAACATGCAGCTATTCAAGCAGCTAGAGTTTTACGCCAAGATAAGGCTATGGACGAAAAGCTTGCTAAGCATGATTTCCGTTGGGCTCCTACAATCGGTCGTGAAGTTCGTGACCAAACTGTTGGTGTCATTGGTACTGGTCACATTGGCCAAGTATTCATGAGAATTATGGAAGGCTTTGGCGCAAAAGTTATTGCCTACGATATTTTCCAGAACCCTATTCTTAAGAAAAAGGGCTACTACGTAGATACTTTAGATGAACTCTATGCTCAATCTGATGTAATCTCACTTCACGTACCTGATGTTCCAGAAAACATCCACATGATTAACGACGAATCAATCAAGAAGATGAAAGATGACGTTGTTATTGTGAACGTGTCACGTGGTCCCCTTGTTGATACTGATGCAGTTATTCGTGGCCTTGACTCAGGTAAGGTCTTTGGTTTCGTAATGGACACTTATGAAGGTGAAGTAGGTATTTTCAATGAAGACTTCACCGATAAAGAATTACCTGATAAGCGTTTAGCTGACTTAGTTGCTCGTCCAAACGTTTTGGTAACTCCACACACAGCATTCTACACAACACACGCTGTTCGTAACATGGTTATCAACTCATTTGACAATAACTTGAAGTTAATCGAGGGAGAAACTCCTGACACTCCAGTTGACTTGAACAAAGAATTTTAATTTATAAAACTTATTTCCCTTCTTAAACACATTTAATGATTTGACTTTAATAAAAGGCACCGATTTTACTTACTCGGTGCCTTTTGTCTTCCTATTAATTAAGTATTCTTGCTAAGAGTAGTTAAAAACAGCAAATACATTATATAAACCTTTGAGAGTATTACTAATATTATATAAAATTAAAAAATATTTAATTTTTAATATAAAGAATGGTATTATATTAAAATATGAATTTATTATCAGTTTTAAAGAAGGTACTTTTAATTATCGGAAAGATTTCTACAATAATTTAGAACAACTTATTCTTCTTCTCCTAATCACTGAATAGGAGCTAGTGAATACCGAAATTTAATTATTAGTTAATGATTTAAAATAAGCAATTACTACTAATACTAGGCAAGGAGAAATTATGATTGTTAGATATTATAATAAATGGAAGCTTGCAGCGCTTGTAATACTTGGCATAATTGCGAGCACACAAAATATCGTGATGGCTTACGTGTTAGAAACTATGACAAATGCATTAGCGGATAAAAACTTGCATGCGCTTCCTCACATGTTTTTAGTTGCCCTAATTTTATTCTTAATCGTTTTAGTAGCTGAGTTAGGTTACAATTATTTAAAAAATAATGCTGTTCAAGAAGTCAATACCAGTTTGAGAACCAAAATTCTCGCAGGAATGTTAGAAACGTCTAAAGAAGATAATGCTTCAGCTTTAGGGTTTTTAACCAATGATTTTAAATTGTTAGAAACTAACCGATTTAATGCCGAAATTAATATTGCCTTTTATTTTGTGACAGTTGTAATTTCATTAATTTACGCATTATATATTAATACGATTTTGACGATATTTTTCCTAATCGGTTCTGCTCTTCCAATACTAGCTTCAGGTTTATTACAAAAGCCAATCCGTAAAGCTTCAAATCAGTGGACCGAAGCTAATAGTAGGTATGTCAGTCAAATAAAAAACATCTTAGCAGGAACCGATTCATTAAAGCTATATCACAAGCAAGCTAATGCTGTTGCTTCAAATTTACCGAAAGTTTCAAAATTAGAAGAAACTCTGTGTAAGATGAATCTGCTGAGTAATAATATTCAAACAATTGTCGGCTTTGTAGGAATTTATGGTACGTTTGTTATTCCAGCCTATTTAGGTGGGTTAATGGTATTACACGGACAAACAACGATGGGTGTCCTATTTGCAATTGTTCAATTAGCAAATTCATTTATTAAACCAATTATGCAAATTTTAGAAGAACGCAATCACTTATCAACGACTAAAGATATTGTGAAAAAGGTTAATTATTATTTAGAGCTGGCAGATACCAAAGAGTCATCAGTCAACTGTACTTTCACTAAACAAGCAAGTTAGCAAAATATCTGTTTAGAAAGGGACAAAAAACAACTTTTCGGTGGACTTAATTTAACTATTAAACCTGGAGAAAAGATAGCAGTTATTGGACCTTCTGGTAGTGGTAAGTCCACTTTGCTGTATTTTATGATGTCTAATAAATTCGGAACAGCATCAAATATTTTAATTGATAATCAAAAAGTCAAAGCTGATCAAATATCTAATCTATTTGCATATTCCAGTCAATCACCGGTTATTTTTGCTGATACACTTTGGTTCAATTTAACGTTAGGTGAAAAATTACCTGTGGATGAAGTTGAGTAAGTTTGCAAGCAATTAGAGTTAGATACGATGGTAGAAGAGAAAGGCTTTGATTATCAATTAGGGGATAATGCCGACAAGCTATCTGGTGGGCAATTAGCGCGAATTGAATTAGCAAGAGCAATTTTATCAAAACGCCCAATTTTGTTACTTGATGAAATCAACGCTTCGCTTGATCAAGCTACTTCAGCCGCAATTCATCAAATATTACTAGATTCAAATTTAACCTTCGTAGAGGTAATTCATCACTATCAAGTTGCTGATTTAGACAAGTATGACCAGGTAATCAATTTAGCGGATTACCAAGCTAAGTAAACAATAGACAAAATAAAAAGGCACCGATTTTACTTACTCGGTGCCTTTTTATTTTGTCTTCTTATAATTAAGTATTCATGCTAATTTTTACTTAGCCGAAGCATTAAGTGCTTGAATTAATGCTCCACGAAAACCTTTTTCTTCTAACTTATTAACGCCTCTGATGGTAGAGCCACCAGGAGTAGTAACCTCATCTTTTAATTCTTCAGGCAACTTACCACTAGTTAATGCTAATTTAGCAGTCCCTAAAAGCATTTTTTCAATGATTTGATAGGATTCTGCTCGTTTTACCCCATTTTGAACAGCTGCGTCGCTCAGTGCTTCGATCATTAAATCAACATATGCTGGAGTACAACCAGCGACAGTACCATAAATACCCAGTAAGTCGGCTGGTACAACGTAAACATCCCCCATTTGTTCAAAAAGATCTTTTACCGTCTTGATTACTTCAGGCTTTTCTCCTGCAGCAAAACTAATTGCTGTAATTCCTTCACCGATTTGAACTGGTGTATTTGGAACAATTTTGACAAAAGAAGAGCCATTAGGTAATTCATGGTTTAGCTTTTCTAAATCACCACCACCAGTGGATAAGATAATCCCACGGTATTTTTGACCAAGCTCTGCAAAAATAGTTCCCACTACTGAACCACCCACTGCAACAATGACAGCCTGACATTCTTTAAAGTCTGCATAGTCATTAATTAAATTCAAGTGTAATTCAGCTGCAACTTTTTCGGCTGATGGATGTCCACCACCAAAAACATAAATGTCTTGGTTAGCGATATCCCCTTGTAATAAGCCCAAAATAATTGCTTTACCTATTTTACCGGTACCTATGAATCCTATTTTCATTGCTCTTCACCTTAATTGTTAACTTTAGAAGTTTGTTTTATCAGGATCAGTTGCAAGGTCAGCAGCACCATGCAACCCGTCCAAATTCTTCATATCTTCTTCATCGATTACAAAATCAAAAATATCTACATTTTCTTTTATTCTATCAGTATGAACAGATTTTGGAAGTGGTGCAAACTGATGTTGAAGTGACCAACGTAAGAGTACTTGAGCAGGCGTTTTACCATAATGCTCAGCCACTTCACCAACAGTTTTATTTCCTATTAAGCCACCTGTTCCTAATGGACTATATGCTTCACTTAAAATGTCAAGTTCATTATTATATGATACAACTTCTTCTTGCATATCACTCGGATTTAAGTAGATTTGATTGACTGCTGGACGAACAGAAGCGGTTTTTAGTAATTCATCCATATGTTCACGTCTAAAGTTTGAAACCCCAATCGCACGAAGCTTTCCCGCCTTGTACTGATCTTCCATTGCGCGCCAACTCTCTGCGTTTAATTCTGCCCAGTGATCACGCACTGCTTTTGGATTTGGCCAGTGAATTAAGTACAGATCGAGATAATCTAACCCTAATTTTTCTAAACTTTCGTCAATTGCTTGAATTGTTTCCCGGTAGCCATGCTTATCATTCCACAATTTAGTTGTAACAAATAAATCATAACGGTTAATATCACTTTCTTTAATGCCCTTACCGACACTCTCTTCGTTGCCGTAAGCGGCAGCAGTATCAATCAAACGGTACCCCGAATTAATTGCATCAATAACGGATTTTTTGGCAACATCGCCATCTGGTGTTTGCCACGTTCCGAAACCTATAGTGGGCATTTTCGCACCGTTATTTAAAAAATATCTGTCATTTAAAGAACTGATTTTTTTAGTCATTATTTTCACCTCTTTTACATTGTATCGGAGATTTATTACATCAAATTTACCAAATTGCTAATTAAATCTTTCAAAATCATTTCTTAACAGCTTGACAAATTCGGGATATGTTTTCACTTCATATAAAGGGTGTAAATTCATGTTATTTTTCCGTCTGCGATGGTTATACCAGACACTGCTAAAACCATAGTTTTCTGCACCTAAAATGTCTGATTGTAAACCATCACCAAAAAAGACCGTTTCTTCAGGGTCATATTCCGCCCGGTCAAAAAAGTAATCAAAAATTCGAGCATCAGGTTTTGAATAACCTGCTTCTTCAGAAGTAACAATTAAATCAAAATAACTCTTAATTCCAGCTAGCTCCAAGCGGTGGCGCTGCATATAGGCTTCACCATTACTCAAAATGGTCAACTCATACCCACTTTTTTTTGCAAAGCGAAGCGTATCCTCTACACCAGGTAATAACTTGTAAGCTTGACCAAAATATGAACGATATTCATCCATAACGGTAAGTCCATCAACATTAATATGATAGTTTTCTTTGATAAAATTATGAAAAACCATTTCACTCAATTGATCATATGTTAATGTACCAGTTTCAAGTTGACGCCATAAGCTTTGATTATATGAGTGATAACGGCGCTGCAAGTCCTCTGTTAGTGGCCAGTGATGCGCGTTAAAAAGGCGATGGAGCGCGAAATTCTCCGTATCCGCGAAATCGATTAGTGTGTCATCTACATCAAAAATAATTTGTCTAAAACGCAAGTATTCTTCATCCTTTCCAATTATTTCCCGGGAAATAAATACTGCTACGGAAAAATATTATACCAGTAAATTATTCATAAAAAACATAATTATCTTTTTGTTAAATTTAGGTAAAACTCATTTTAAGTAAATGCGCTTGAGGTATAATTGCTTACCAAATAAATCAGGAGGAAATACTAGTATGCTTACTTTATTACTAATTTTTGCATTGATCTGGGCACTGGCTAAACTAGGTGTTGGGATAATTAAAATTTTATTATTTATACTGGCATGCGGTTTAATCTTCATTTTCTTTATTCATTTACTAATTCCCTTTGCTATTTTGGGAGGAATACTTCTCCTGCTCTTCACAGCAATTGGTCGTTAACTCTTTTTTATTAGTCTTTTTGAAGCACAATAAGCTTTTTTAGTTTATTGTGCTTTTTCTATACGCTGATTGCTATATGATTTTTTTGAAAATCTTTTTCTCCTACTGCTGCCTTAAATCATCTTTTTTTGTTCGGATTTGACTGCTGCATATCCGCTGGTAAATACAAGATATTGTGTTATAGTCTTTTTAGACACCATACATGATGTGTTTGTGAATCAAAGTGTTATTTTATGAGGAGATATTTTGTATATGAAAAATGCAAGAATAAGCTTGGATCAGGCTTATATTGATCAAGTGAAACAAAATGTTTCGCCTCACTGGGGAGAACTTGGCTGGGTCACGTACAAGCGGACTTATGCACGCTGGCTTCCTGAATATAATCGCGCTGAAGAATGGGACGAAACAGTAAAGCGTGTTGTGGAAGGCAACATTAACCTTGATCCACGCTTAACGGATTCGCCTTCTGAAGATGTGGTTGAGGAACTGACAGACGAAGCTAAGCATTTATTCAAGCTTGTTTATGGCCTTGCTTCTACTCCGTCAGGACGGAATTTGTGGGTTTCTGGGACTGATTACCAAAGACGTAATGGTGATTCCTTAAACAATTGCTGGTTTATTGCTATCAAACCACAGAAATATGGTGATAGTCATATCGTGCCTGACTATTTGGACAAAAATCAAGAAGCTCTTTCGATGCCATTTTCTTTTGTTTTTGACCAATTGATGAAAGGTGGCGGCGTTGGCTTTTCTGTCGTTCAGGACAATATTCAAAAAATTCCCTCAGTTGATAATAAAATCGATTTAACGATTGTAATTGACAAGGCTAGTGCTTCTTATGACGACTCCGTTAAGCTTGGAGCAACTGATAAAAGTGAGTGGATAAAACAAAATCAGAATTCAGATGACTATATCTATTATGATTTGCCCGACACACGTGAAGGCTGGGTTTTAGCTAATGCTCGTTTAATCGATATGCACTTTAAGGAGACTAATCCTGAAAATAAACAGAAGTTGGTTTTAGATATCAGTAGTATTCGTCCCTACGGTGCAAAAATTCACGGTTTTGGTGGTACTGCTTCTGGCCCAATGCCGTTGGTTGAAATGCTGTTTGAGATTAACGACATTATCAATAACCGTGTTGGTACAAAAATCACCTCAGTTGATGGTACAGACATTTGCAACTTAATCGGTAAAACTGTTGTTGCAGGAAATGTTAGACGGTCCGCTGAATTAGCATTAGGCTCTAACGACGACCAAGATTTCATCACAATGAAACAAGATAAAGATAAGCTTTACCACCACCGTTGGGCTTCAAACAATAGTGTTGCGATTGACGCTAAATTCGATGGATACGAACCAATTGCCGCTGGTATTAGAGAAAACGGTGAGCCCGGTGTTGTTAACTTAGACTTGTCACGTAATTACGGTCGTATTATTGATGGTTACCAAGAAGGCATTGATGGTGAAGTTGAAGGAACAAACCCATGTGGTGAAATTTCACTAGCCAACGGTGAGCCATGTAACTTATTTGAAGTTTTTCCTTACATTGCTGAAGAACAAGGTTGGGACTTAAAAGAGGTCTTCAAACTGGCTACCCGTTATACCAAGCGTGTAACTTTTAGTGAATACGACTGGGAAGTTTCCCGCAACATCATCTACAAGAACAGACGGATCGGCGTTTCAATGTCAGGTATCCAAGATTGGCTCTTAAATGATTTAGGTCATCGTGTTGTTACCGGCTTTGAAGACAGTATCGACGAAGAAACAGGCGCAAAAATTAAAAAGCCAATTTACGATCCTAAGGGAATCAAAATGGTCGAAGAAGCATATCGAGCAGTAATTGATGCCGACCAAGACTACAGTAAGACTTTAAACTGCAATCCTTCTATCAAGCACACTACAGTTAAACCATCTGGTACGGTTGCTAAACTTGCAGGTGCTTCTGAAGGCATGCACTTCCATTACGCTGGCTACCTAATTCAAAGAATCAGATTCCAAGCCTCAGATCCTTTACTCAAGACCCTTGATGCTTGTGGTTACTACTCAGAACCAGATATCTATTCGCCAAATACTATTTGCGTAGAATTTCCATTAAGAGCAGCCCATGCAGACAGTAAAAACTTTGCTTCAGCTGGTACTGTTTCAATTGAAGAACAGTTTGCAACTCAAGCATTTTTACAAACCTACTGGTCAGATAATGCGGTTAGTTGTACTGTTACTTTCCAAAGCGATGAAGGTGACAAAATCACCTCTTTATTTAAACAATATCGTAACGTTATCAAGTCAACGTCTCTTCTGCCTTACTATGGTGGATCTTTGGAGCAAGCGCCAAAAGAACCAATTGATAAGAAAACATACGAAGAACGCAAAGCCAAAATATCTGGCGATGTTGCTACTGTCTTTGCTGAACAACATGATGATCAAAAAGACATCGAGCTAGTTGATCAAACCGATTGTGAATCGGGCGCTTGTCCAGTTAAATAATCTAAATTTATGTATTAAAAATAGGAGTTTTATCATGAAAAAAAACAAATTATCAGTTCTTGCCGGAATCGCTACTATCTTTACTTTCACTATTGCCGGTTATGGCAGCACCCAAAATGTTCAACAAGTTGATGCTGCTAGCAAAGTTCGCGTTACTTATACCCTTAAAGTAAATAATAAAAACTACAAGACTAAAAGCGTTAAAGTGCCTAAGCACTCAACTGTTATGCTTGGCCTTAAGAAGCTTTGGAAAGTAAAGAGTACTGATGGCTTCATCACTTCAATCGATGGTAAGAGTCAAAATAAAGCTAAAAAGGTTTACTGGACTTACACTATCAACGGCAAATTTGCTTCTAAAGGTGCTGCAGAGCAAAAAGTAGCTAACAAAGATAAGGTCAAATTCACTCTAGCAAAGATCGACTAATCAGCCATCATGCATGATTCAACCAAGAAAATAGCACTGCTTGCTATTTTAACTGCCATGTGTGTAGCCCTGCGCATTTTTAAAATTATTCCAGTTCCAAACGTTCAGCCAGTTACTGATATTTTGGTAATCGTAACGTTAAACATGGGCTTTACTTTCGGCTTTGCCCTAGCCATTTTGACCATGGTGGTCTCTAACATTTACTTAGGCTTCGGCATTTGGACCATCTCACAGGTTTTAGCTTATGGCGGCTGCGTTTTAACTGTTGCATTACTGGCAAAATTTACGCCGTTAAAAAAGCACTTTACTTATCAATTAGTCGTTGCTGTCTTTTTAGGTTGGGAATACGGCTGTTTCGTAGACTTCGGGATGTCGATTTTTGGTGGCTTTAATGCATTTCTAGCCTACTGGGCTGGAAGCTTGGTTTTTGATACTTACCATGCAGTTGGCAACTTAGTCTTCTACCCCATTCTATATAAACCACTTAATGTTGCACTAGATCACTACAAACGGAGGCTTTTATGACCATCAAAATTTATACCAAAGTCGGCGATCAAGGTTACACCAAGCAAGTCACTGGTAAAATGGTACCTAAGTATGACCTACAAATTGAAGCACTTGGTGACATCGATGAACTAGATTCTTATTTAGGCGTTGTAATTGCTAACTTATCCGATCAGTGTCAAGAATTGCTTAACACACTGCAAGATCGACAACGTGATTTATATGAATTAGAAAGCGATATTGTTGTTAAAAGACACGAAGAAATAACGGCGGCTACAGTCGAATTCCTTGAACAACAAATAGACGAGCTTAATCAAAAAATTCCAAAAACTACCCACTTTATTTTGCCGGGCGGTTCGATTACCGCGTCCCATTTGCATTATGCTCGTACGGTTGCTAGGAGAGCAGAACGTGCAATGGCTAAATTAAACGATGAACAGCAAAAATTAGCCCCTGCTTGTTTAAAGTACATTAATCGTTTATCAGACTACCTTTTCATTTTGGCACGCTATGCTAACGTTTTAGACGGCGTAGAAGAAGTCAAAAGTAAAATCAATTAACTTAAAATTCACTTGTACTTACTCATAAAAAAGAGCAGTTCCAAATCTGAAACTGCTCTTTTTGTTTTTGAACTAAATATTAGTTCCACCATAATTTAATCAAGCCTTGTGTACCCAAGTCACCTAGACCACGCTCATCAACCAAGGTTTCATACAATTTTTCTGCCTCTTTAGTGGCTGGCAACTCAAGCTTCATTTCTTTGGCAGTTTCCAAGGCAATGCGCAAGTCTTTTAAGAAGTGCTTGCTGAAAAAGCCAGGTGTATAGTCGTCCTTTAAGATACGTGGACCATAATTACTCAAGCTCCAATTAGCAGCACTACCTGCTCCAACTGTCTCTAGGACAGATTCAAGAGCCAAACCTGCTTTTTTGGCATAGACGAGCATTTCACACATTCCAGTCATTGTTCCAGCAATCATAATTTGATTGGCCATTTTTGTATTCTGACCTGCTCCTGCAGCACCAAAGTAATGCACGGTTTTACCAAAGTCTTTAAAGACTGGTTCCAAATCTTGGTAAGCTGCTTCATCTCCACCGACCATAATTGTCAAAGTGCCATTTTTGGCTCCTAAGTCTCCACCTGAAACCGGTGCGTCCAAAACTTTTGCTCCTTGTTGCTCCCCTTCACGGAAAATACGCTGAGCTAATGCAGGCTTTGAAGTGGTCATATCAACTAGATATTTGTCTTTAACAGCTGCCTGAAAAATACCTTCCTCACCGAAATAAACATTCTCAACATCAGCTGGAAAACCAACCATCGTAAAAATTAATTCGGCATTTTCAGCAACTTTTTTAGGGCTCTCACACCAAGTTGCACCCTGAGCAACTAAGTTATCAGTTTTACTCTTGGTTCTGTTATAAACCACTAAATCATGACCAGCCTTTAACAGATTAAGGCAAATTGCGTTACCCATTACACCTGTTCCAATAAAACCTATTTTCATAAAATCATCCCTTCTATGCTCAAGCTTAACTATTTTATTCTTATCTTAGCACTATTATTCATTTTACTGATATTCGTTAAAAAAACGTTCTGCTTCTTTGCCATATTCAGGCATTCCTAGTAAGTCGAAATTTTTGATTGCCCATTGGCATTTAGCCACATACTCTTCTTGATGGTCAAAGTGCTCGTTAATCATATTTTCTAAAAAGACCAGCATGTTCTTATAAAAGAATAGTTTTGGCACTGTTCTGATATGCTCGGCAGCTTGAACAAAATATGCAGTTTCGTCATAGGCTCCTTGCTCAATACACACAATCAAGATATTGATAATAACACCTAAGAGCTCCTCCTGTTTCCGCGTTTCTGTTGTACCTTTTAATTTTTCTGCTACCTTTTTGCCAATCTTCAAGTTGCTTTTTAAATCATAAATTGGGATAAAGTTAATGTACATACGTAGTGTTCTTTCATCAAAATCATCTTGTTCAAAAAGCCAATTCTTCAACTGCGCTTTTTTCGTATCACTCAATTCGGCTACATTATTCAGCGTATCAGCCAAATTAAAATCGATCAATAGCAGTAATTTGTCCTTATTCTCAATATCGCTATTCTCCACGTATTGGCGAATCTCTTCAATTTTTTTAGGATTGTTTTGATAATATGCTCGATTTACTTCTTCTTCAATTTCATTAAATGCAACATTCTGTGCTTGTTGATTTTCATCTAATTGATTAAAAAATTCCCACGGCTTAACGTGATTAATTCGCAAAATTGCAATCAAATCCTCTGCTGTTATACGATGCAGGTTTTTCTCAACCTTTGAATAATAAGAGGGCGTAACCACTCCCGCAGCCCATTCTTTTTGCGTTTTCAATTGCTTAACGCGAAACTTTTTCAGTAATTCACCAATTGTCATCTTCAATTCCTTAAATGTGTCACATCATTATTTCTATCACTATAATAATTATAGTTTAAATCGAATAAAATTAACTTTTAATTATAAAAAAGTAATTTTATATTTGACTTAGAGTTAACTTTAAGTATTAAACTTTTATACAGTTACTGAAATAAGCTGGCTGACTAGCACAGCAAGGAGGCACTTATATTATGAATAAACATGAAGACTTTTTGTTAAATAAAATTGCGGGACCAAAAGATGTTAAAAAATTAAGCATCCCCGAAATGGAAAAATTGGCTCAAGAAATCAGAACATTAATTATTGAAAAAGATGCAGCTGAAGGTGGCCACTTAGGACCAGATCTCGGTATTGTAGAAGCTACCATTGCCTACCACTATGTATTTGATGCTCCAAAAGATAAACTGGTCTGGGACATTTCCCATCAAACATATCCACATAAAATGTTAACTGGACGGGCCAAAGCTTGGCTCGACCCTGACCATTATGAAGATGTAACACCATATTCAAATCCTGACGAAAGTCCATATGATTACTATGCTGTTGGTCACACCTCAACTTCAGTCGCTCTGGCTACTGGAATGGCAAAGGCACGTGATTTAATGGGTCAACACGAAAATATTATGGCTTTAATTGGTGACGGCTCACTGACAGGTGGCTTGGCTTTTGAAGGGCTAAACAATGCAGCGATTGAGCCACACAACTTAGTGGTTGTAGTTAATGATAACCAATGGTCAATTGATAAAAACGTTGGTGGCGTGGTAACCTCACTGAAAAAGCTGCGTGATTCTAACGGCCAAACAGCAGAAAACCCGTTTAAGGCAATGGGCTTTGACTATCGCTACGTTGCAGACGGTAATGATCTCTCTGCCATGATTGATGCTTTTAAAGCTGTTAAAGATGTTGATCATCCTATTTTATTGCACATTAATACGCTTAAGGGAAAAGGCTACGAGCCTGCAGTCAAAGATGAAGAAGCACATCACTGGGTCTCACCATTTAATTTGGAAGACGATCAGCCCCTTGCCGCTGAAAACCAAAAACCTACATCCAAGTCGGTTGCACTTGACGTTATTAAAGAACAAATTGATGCCGGTCAAAATATCATGGCCATTAATGCCGCTATTCCTGGCGTCTTTAATTTAGATAACTTTAAAAATGAATATCCAGCTAATTACACTGACGTTGGTATTGCCGAGCAAGAGTCGGTTGCATTTGCGACTGGTTTTGCCAAAGAAGGCGGTATTCCGGTTTTGATGGAAAATTCAACCTTCTTACAACGTGCTTTTGACCAATTATCACACGATACTGCTGCCAATGACTTACCGGTGGTAATGCTTGTAGCAGGAGGCACTATTTCTAGTCAATCGAAAACTCACCTTGGTATTTTTGATCAGGTAATGATTTCTAATTTGCCTAACTGGATATACTTAGCACCAACAACTTTGGCTGAAGAAAAAGCAATGCTTGAATGGGCCATCAAACAAAAGAAGCATCCCGTTGCAATTAAAGTTCCTGGAAATGTACCAGAAACTGATCAGCAAGACGTTATTACCGACTACTCGACCATTAACTATCAAGTTAAGCCGGGTAAGGAAGTAGCAGTTATTGGACTAGGCGCTTTTTATCAATTGGGTGAAAAAGTAGCAAATAAGCTCGGTGCCACTCTTGTTAACCCACTTTCAGCTAATATTTTAGATGAAAAAGCGTTAGACCAACTGGCAGCCAATCACAAGGTAATCGTTACCCTTGAAGACAACATTCTCGACGGCGGATTCGGCCAAAAAATAGCTTCTTATCTGGGTAACAAAGACGTTAAAGTACTCAACTACGGGCAAAACCGTGTTTACACTGACCAAACTCCTGTAGCAGAAATTTATCAACAAAATCATTTAACTCTTGAACAAATCGTTGCAGATGTTCAAAAAAGTTTATAGGATTCGCTAATCCTTTTTAGGAGCCGCCAATGACCAAAAAACATAAAGTTTTCGGGATAAGTGCAATTATCGCTGCCTTATTATTAATACTGGGCTTTTATGTAATTAACAAGCCTGGCCAGCAACAGCATAAAACAGCTATTGCCACGCCAACCCTCTTTGTTCACGGCTGGGGCAGTAGCTACCGTGCGGAAGAAAGCATGACTAATTACGCTAAACAGCACAATTTTACCAACTCAATTATTCGTGCAGATGTTAGTCCTGCCGGTAAGGTCACTTTATGGGGCACCATCAAAAATGGTGCAAAAAATCCCATCATTGAAGTTAATTTGCTCAACAACAAGAGCATTTCTACAGGTGAAACTAACCAGGCCGTTGCTTTCAAAAAGAGTAGTAATTACATCAAAAACGTTATCACTGCTTTGCAAGCAAAATATCAATTCAAACAAGTAAATCTTGTGGGCCATTCAATGGGTAACTTACAAATTGCCTATTATCTACTAAGCAATGCTGATAATCCGCACATGCCCCGTTTAAATAAACAAGTTTCTATTGCAGGGCATTATAACGGCTTTTTAAGTCAGCAAAATGCACCTAAAAAAATAGTTTTAGAACCTAACGGCAAGCCCACGCAAATGGACACGGGCTATCGCGGACTTTTAGGCCTAAGAAAAAAGTTTTCTACTAATGCTGCTGTATTAAATATTTACGGCAATACAGGTAAGGGAAACGATGGCTCTGTGGCAGTAAATTCAGCTCGTTCCTACCGCTATTTAGTGGAAAAGCGTGCCCGCTCATATCAGGAAAAAGAAATAACGGGACCTCAGGCACAGCACAGCAAGTTACATGAAAATACTAAAGTTGATCGTTTACTAGTCAACTTTTTATGGTGAAACCTACTTTAATTCTCCTTGATCGTATAGACTGATTTTGTGCTTTAGTCTATTGATAGTGGAATGAACAGCCTGCTCCTGTTCTTCCAAGCGATGCAGTTCTTTGACCAAAATTTGTCTTCTTGCCTTTTTAGTATCAGAACCCTGCTGCAGTAACTCGGTATATTCCAGTAAATCTTTTACTGGAATGCCCACATTCCGCATACATTTGATAAAACTGATCCAGTTAAGATCATTTTCACTATAGCTTCTGACACCGTGCTCCTTTTTTACTTCTGGAATAAGACCCATTTTTTCGTAGTACCTTAGCGTTACTGGAGTTAAATCGACTTTTTCTGCAACTTCTGATATTTTCATTTTATTTTCCTTACTAATTTTATTTAAAAGTAAAAGGGTGACCTATAATCGTGTTTATTATAGGCGCTTTTTATGATTTTTTACTTGTCTACCAAAATAACATTAGGTGGCCTATTACGTATTGAATTTTTTCTCAATAATACAAATTTTAACTGTAACTTTTTCTTCAGTGAAATACTTATTAACAATCAGTCAACATAAACAAAATGCATTAAACAGGAGGTTATATGGAACTACGCGTTTTAAATTATTTCGTTGCTGTTGCCCAAGAGGGTAACATGACGCGTGCGGCTAAAAAGGTCTTAATTTCGCAACCAGCACTTTCCAGACAAATAGCTGATTTAGAAGCAGAACTCGGCGTCAAATTATTTGACCGGCAAAAGCGCCGTTTAACACTAACTCCTGCAGGCCATTACTTACTAGAACAAGCACAAGAAATACTGGAATTAACTTCTAGGACAAAAAGAAATCTTGAAACTACATCTTTTATTAGTGGTGACCTAACAATTGCAGCAGGCGAAAGCATCGGGATGCAACAAATTATGAACGTAATTAGCCAAATCATCAAAGATCATCCCACCGTTAAAATTCATCTCTTAAACGGCGATTACAGTTACGCCGAAAGAAAGCTAAATAATGGAACTGCAGATTTTGGGGTAATTATTGGTGACATTTCATTACCCAGCTATGCCTCTTTAACCTTATCTGAAAAAGATACCTGGGGCGTATTAATGCCAAGAGATGATATACTAGCAGCTAAAGAAGCAATTACGCCGAAAGACTTGTGCGGTCGTTCCCTCTTGACCTCGCAGCAAGCCCTGCAAACTCACCTTTTTCAAAACTGGTTAGGTAATTATTACGATAACGTTAATTTTATTGGTGACTATAACCTTAATTTCAACGGTACGTTAATGGTCAAAAATCATTCGGCATTAATGTTAACCCTGGATAACTTGGCTGATACTTCAGAAAGTTCAGGGCTTACGTTTAAAAAATTATGCCCTAGTCTGCAACAAACGATTAGAGTAATTTGGAAACGAGAAGTTAATTTATCGCCAGTTGCTGAGCTGTTCTTAAAATCATTAAAAGAAGAAATTTGTAAAGATTGCAGATAGTATTAACCCGGAGATTTTCATGAATAATCAACTAGAAGAGCAATTTCAAAAATTAAGCCAGAGCTACCTTAACGACGTGGACAGTAACTGCGCTCAACACTTACAGAAAGATCGTTTTATCATTCCATTAATCGCTAGTGTTACGCAAGGAATAATGACAGCTGTTCCAGAACAGGTGGCTAACATTTTAGATGCTAATATTGCCCCTGAAGTTCTTTTAGAGGTGCTTTATCAATTAGCACCTGTAATTGGTATCCTGAAGGTTAAACAAGCTTTAGAGCAGGTAAATAGCGCATTTGCAGAGCGTAAAATCACTTTGACACCTGTAGAAAGTGAAGCAGATGAAAACTATGGAGCACGAGTTCAAGCACAATTATATGGCACTGAAATTAAAAATCTGCTGAAAGATTTGCCAGACAATGCTGGCGCATTCATCCCCCACGCATTAACGGAACACTTTTTCAACGATTTTTATAACCGGAAAGCACTAGATGTTCGTGACCGTGAGCGCTATGAACTATTAGCACTAATTACCATGAACGTTGAATTTCAAATCAAAGCCCATGCTCGTGGAAGCCTAAAGGCCGGTAACAGCGAAAGTGAACTAATTTGGTCAGTAATTCAATTGCTACCATATATCGGCTTTCCATTTGTAATTAATAGTGTGCAAGTAATTCATCAAGAAGCACAGACATTAAAAGAATAATTGATAAAAAGCCATACAGCTCTTCAGTTGTATGGCTTTTTTATGCCAATATTTAGCTAAATTTGTTTTGACTGTCCATCGGCTAAACTGTAGTTTTTAGCAAAAGCTTAAAAATGCTGTAATCTGTTAACCGAATAGCAAAAGCAATAAAAATAGTTAGCAGCACTTTTGTACCGCTAACCATTTTGGCAATATATTTATAATAGTCTTCTCTAGCTGCCCGTACTCTGATATTTTTTTAGAAATACGCGCCAGAGTTGATAAATCAACACAAAGAACAGCATGCAGACAACTGGAATTATCAATAGCCATATCCATTCGTGCTTAACGGCAATTCTTTCCTGTGGAATTGATGCAACCCAACCAATTGGCAGTATAAAAGTCATAATTATTTTAAATCCCATCGAATAAATAGCCATGGGATATTTGCTCATATCAAAAAAGTCAAAGGTTGTTTCAGCCAAATTAGCTAAACCGTTAGATAAAAGTGAAACAATATTACCTAAGATTGCTAATGCCAAAAAAATTAAGGACGTAAACAGTGAAATAAAGATAAACATAATCGTGATATACCAAGGATTATGTAATTGCACATCAACCACAATTAGCAGAAGCAAGGCAACTAATAAATCGCCCCAAGAGTCTTCATCTACACGTTCATTAACTAGTTGAAATAGCGGATTGACGGGTTTAATCAAAATCGTATCCAATGAACCATTATGGATGTAATCCGAAATATTTAAGGCATTAATGAAAAAGCAGCGGAATATTGAAAAGGATAACGTTGCTAATGCATACGTTAGTAGCAACTGGCTGAAACTGTAGCCACTAATTCGCGGCACAATGTTAAAAATGAACCTTAATGCAACAATGTTTAGGACATTTTGGACTATCATGCCAATAATCGCAAAATAAAAATCGAGATCGTAAACGGCTAATGATTTTAAATTTACTTTGAAATACGTAAATAATAATTTTAAATATCGCATCATTAACCTCCTTGAATAACTGTAGCGTTAACTGAATGCTTAAAAAGAATTTTAAACAATAAGTTAAAGGCAACGATGTAAATTAACTGAATTACGACGATTTTAATAAATAAATTCCAGGTGGGATGCTGGGCCAATGTCCCTATTGCACCATATGAATATTGAAAGGGCAAATATTGAGCAATCTTTTTAAGCAAGCTGGGATAAAAATTAGCTGGAAAGGCATTTCCTGCTAGTACAAGCAAAATAGCTTCTTTAAAAGTAGTAATCCCCCAGATGCTGTAGGTATAAAAAGAAAAAGTTCCGAGTACCAGTTCAAGTTCAAAGTATAAAAAATAACCTAAAATAGCCGTGACGAGAACCATTAATATGGTGCTAAATGCAATTTTAAAATCCAAGAACCAGAAAAAGATTAACATATCAACGACACCAATTATGGCAAATTTGACTAGTGAATAACCTATTCCTTCCCATAGTAATTGCGTTGAAATAGATAGTGGCTTAAGAAGATCGATTGCAATATCTCCGGAACGTACTTTATCGTTAAGTTCATAGCTAGTCTTAGGAAACAAAACTGTTAAAATTTGCATTAACACTAAATAACTAATTGTTTCTTGAAATTCACGATTTGGTTTACCAACCAGAACTGCTTTCCATAAAAAATACTGGACAGTGGTGGATATTAGTACGGAAAAAAGCCAAAACAAGAGAGCATATTTCGATGCTAACCCTTTTTTGATACCAATTTTTACTAACATGAATCTGTGCTTCATTAGCGCACCTCCTGTTTGGTTAGATGTGCTAGCAAGTACTCTAGCTTGTTATTTTTAACCTCAATGCTATCGACTTCGACACTAGCCGTAATCATAGACAAAGTGGACTTAAGCTCTTCTTGCATTATGCCTGTAAGTTGATACGATCCGTTTCCTAATTGGTTAATCGTAGGCCATTTTGCAGTAATTGCTTCATTTAAAGAATTTTTGCTAGTAAATGTCACGGTTGAAGGCACGTCAAGTTTGGCCAACTCTTTGCTACTTTTATCTAATACCAGCTGGCCATGACTTAAAATTAGCGTTCTTGAACAAACCTTTTCGACCTCTTCAAGATCATGTGAAGTAAAAATAATTGTTTTATTGGTCAATTTTTGTAAAAACTGTGTGATACTATTTTTCGATAAAACATCAAGTCCAATTGTTGGCTCATCTAAAATAATTAAATCTGGATCATGAATAAGGGCCGCAATAAATTCAGCCTTCATCCGTTGTCCCAGACTAAGCGTGCGCACTGGTTGCAATAAAAAATCAGTCGCATCTAGCATTTCAGCTAGATTTTTCACTCGTTCAGCAAAAATATCTTCCGGCACTTGATAAATCTCACGATTTAACTTGAATGTGTCCATTGCCGGTAAATCCCAACGGAGCTGGCTTCTTTGGCCGAAAACAACTCCGATTTTTTGTGCATTTTTTTGTCTATTAGTTAGTGGATCCATGTCAAAAGTTCTGACACTTCCACTACTTGGCTGTAAAATGCCTAAAATCAGCTTAATTAGGGTCGATTTACCAGACCCATTCAAACCAACTAAGCCAAGGTGTTCGCCCTGCTTGAGTTGAAAATTAATATTTTGAAGTGCAACAAAATCACGATACTCTTTATGAAATAATTTTGTTGCTTTCACTTTTTTATATCGTTTTACCAAATTTTTGGTTTCTATTATCATTATGTCTCCGCTCTTAATATCAGCGATAGCATTTCCCCAAATAAACTATCAGTATCTATCTTTGAGCCAGTCATAAAAAGTCATAGTTAATTATATACTTTTTTAATAATTAAAGCATTTTTTAATCTGTTGTATAAAAATAGGTTTGGTGTCAGCCAATAGGTGCCCTTTTTACTTTGAAAATAATGCCAAAACAAAGATAAGGACTATCACCAAGATGTCTGCAAACTTCATCTTCTCTTTTAGGAAAATGTCGCCAAAAAACACGCTGTAAAGAGAAGTCATGTTTAAAAAGATCCAGGCAATGCTTGAGTTAGGTGAAGAGGTTGCCAAGGTGTAGGTTACTTGCGCAAGAAGGGTTAAGACGGCGCGACTACTATAAATAAGGAACACTCTACCTGTTAAGTTTTCACCATTAATTTTGAGGGAATGGTTTTTATAGATAAAAGTAATTAAGGAAATTACGCAGCGAACATAGATTGTCATAATCGTAAAAAAGACCAAATCAATTGGCTTAATTAATCCTTTAGTCAAAAAAGGCGAAAATGCTGCTTGCGCAAGCAGCAGTGGGGCAATAACTGCAAATGTCTTCGCCAAGTTTTTCAAATCCAAATTATCTTTGCGCTGCTCAAAGGCAATATAAATGACAACTATGATAGTTGAAATGATCGAGACTATGTAAGACGATTTACTGAAGTAGCCCATTGTCAGCAAAATTGCCAACGGAATAAACAAATCAGTAATTTTACTTAGGATAACCGATTGCATGATAGTTACTTTTTTAAGACAATTTGGTACATATTATGTACCAAGAGAACTGCTGTTATATCAGCGTTTTTAGCAGTTTGCTACTTTTAGTGGTACATTTCGCGTACCATGTGGTACACATTATGTACCACTAAAAAGGTTGATATAATAGGATTGTTCTCAAAAAATATTTAAGTACAATGTGTACTTTTTTAAAAAACTGCATAGATAAGGAACTAAAATTTTTAGGTTTTAGGTTTTTATCTGGTAACAGTAAATGATATTATTGACTAAATAGTGTCCCCTATTTAAAACTATTTTAGATTACTTATCAATAATAAAACTATCAATAAGATTATAGTATTATTCATCTTTAACACCTTCTTTTTAACTCATATATATTATTTATAGCAGATTAAAATGTAAAAATCAGAATAATTCTAGGTTTTAAAGAAATTAATTCAAAAAGATAGTTCTGCAGTAATTGGTCTAATTGTGAAATTAGATTAGAACAAAAAAAAGAAGCCCGCTGTTACGGGCTTCTTTTTTGCTATACGACTTTAATTTCACAAGTAATTATTTGCTGCAATTTTAAACCTTGTGGCTCTAAGCTTTGTAGCAACTTCGCTTAATCTACATTATGTAAAATAGCAGGCGGTATAGCTAGTTTTGCTTTAAATATTGCTCATATAAATAATTATCTTTGCTAATAAAGTCTAAAGTGAGAATTGATTTTATGGCTATAGGTTTATTGGTTTTTACTTCAAAATCAGCTCCCCAATCTTTATAGTATGAAACTTGATCTAATGTTACATATTCGCTATCTAAATCGATAACTTTTCCAGCCCTTGTTTTGTTATCGTATTCATCACTATTAATCATTACGATTTTATTATTTTTATAACAATACGTAAGAATAGTATTAATTGTAGTTTTGTCTATAGATTTATATCTTGCGCTCAAATTGAAAGGATCATATGCATTATTTCTCTTTTGTTGACTAACATATGAATTAGTTATTGCTTCATAGTTTGTATTTGTAACACCTTTAGCTATGTCTGATTTGGCATACAAAGTGTAACCGGCAAGAGAGCCATCTAATTCTATACCTTCAAAAATAAAATAATATTCTATATCACCTATTAGATATCCTTGTAAAAAAGTATCATTACTAGAAACTGATTTAGAATAAATTTCCAGTAACTTAGTAGAGCCTAGATATTTATGGAGTTTTTGAGGTAATATGTTTATTTTCTTGAATGCCATTTTTTACTTCCTTTTTTCTTTTCACTACTACGACCGGGTCTTGGCTTAGTGTGTTTGTCACGTGTACTATGTCTTGCATTGCTTCTATGTGGTGAAAATTTTTGTATACATTTATTGTATAACCATGAACCTGCAGCTATGGTTGCCCCACCAATAATGATGGCTCCACCAACTGTAAGTGCGGCTTCACCAATACCAGGTATAAAAGCAGTTGCTGCAATTGCTGGCGCAAACCTTGTAGAGATTGCTGAAGCGTCAGCTGGTTTCTTTTTTAAAATCTGGTTAACTTGTTTTTTGCTTACATGATAAACAACTTTAGCATGTTTAAGTTTTCGTGTAAATGCTGCCCTAGATATTTTTTTGCCATTAATTGTAATAGTTTTATTTTTACTGGTTTTGGCAGCGTAAATATTAGTAGGTGGTACTGTAGGAGCAGTTATAGATCCTAATAAACTGATAGATATTAAGCTAAGTCCTAATTTTTTAATAGTACTTTTCATAATAGTACACCTCTCTTATTTTAACATTTTTAATCAACAACAATATTAATATTAAATAATATTAATATTAAATAATAAAGTAATATTAGTATTTGTCAACAAAAAAATAAAAATAACCGCTAAAATTGTTAATTAATATTTCATAATATTAATTAACAATTTTAGTTATTAAGGAAATAACTACATGAGTACATATCCAAGAATTGCTTGGGCCACAGCAATAACACCAAGCAGTACAGAACACTACCAAAACCTTTTAAAGCATAAAGTAAAAGACGTAGTTATCTGTCTCCATTTAAGCGGCTTTAAAAGATATGAAACTGGTGAAGTACATACTAGAGTTGCATGAGAATACATGCAGGACTAATTACCAACTTAGCTAACCCGTTAGAAGACACAAAATGCTTCTATCGTGCATACAATTAAATTATACGACCGACGCTAAAGTTTCAATTTTCTGCTTAAAAACTTACGTGGTAACAAACAGAGAAAAAAGACTACAAGAGTTATTACGCTACCTATCCTGCTTTATTGACAGAGATAACATTGATGTAGCTTTCAGCAAAGCAGACCTTACTCACCACTTCAATCAAGATACAGTCAAAGACTTTAATCTGACCGTATTTAATCCTGGCGGCCTTAACGCTACAGCCGGCTACGCCGTCTTCCGTTTCGTTTTGAATAGTTAAGCTTTACAAACGGACACTTCTTTTAATTTTCATTTTCTAATAAAACATTACATTTAATCAAAATGTTTAGTTATTCTTTGCCACAACGAAGCTTGTGTAACCTTCTCAACCTTTTTCTCCAATTTTGAACTATTTTGAGTTGCCTCTACTAACTTCTCTTGGGAATTTTTGAGTTCTTTTGCCTGTTCTATAATTCGTGCTTGCAACTGCTGTTGCTGATTATTGAGTTGCAGCTGTTTATCATTAAGTTCTTTGAAGTCGTCTGCATATTTTTCTATTTTTGAATTTAATCTTCGATTTTCTTCATTCAGTCTTTCATTTTCTTTTTTAAACAAATCGGACTGGGCCCTCCATTTTTTACTAATTCATTCAAATTATCAAGTTCTTCACTTTTATTCGAATTATCTTCATTTTTCTTTTTCAAAACTTCAATGATTTTATTAGCGTCAATATCAGAAACAACAAACCTGTTCTTAACCTTCTTTGTCTCAATATGCTGCCTTTTTATTTCGTCACGTACTCTCTGTTTTTCTCTTACTAGTTCTTTTTTATCTTTATTTAAAGCTAAAGCAATCTCTTTAACTGTCTTACTCATAATGCACTATACGCTCCAAAAATATTCGAATGAATAAACTTCGAATTAAATCAAATATAATCGAATTTTCTTTACTTTAAATAATAAACTAAAAATCTATAACTTTATACACAAATTAACTTAAAAAAAGCACCAAATGGGAGCAAGCTTTTTTGAGCCAGAACGAGTTTAGAGGAGTTTACGCCCTTTGACAGAGCGTAAAAATTAAAAACAACTTTAGACAAGCTTTTCGTCGCCGTCACTTCGTCCGTCGTCGTTTCCTTCGTTGAGAAGGCACATATTACGCCTATACAGCCCTGCAACCTTATATAAGTCTATACATAAGGAATGTGATGCCCCGCATATAGCTGTTCCTACTGGCTGTCAGCTACATACGGGTGTATGACCACCCCTACCTTTTACGCTTTATCTATTGATCGGTTACGTTGGTTGTAATACGAGGGCTGGGGTAATTATGCAATATAACCAGCAACATAAAAGTTACCAAAACTGAACTGCAAATATTATTTAAAAAGTTAACATCAATTGAGCTTTGTTTGCGATAACCCATTTGGTAACGGTCAATCACGGAAATTATCCCGCGTGAAAAAGATGAAATAGTAGCAAAAATAATTAACCATAGATTGCTGACAAGCATAAGTACCTCCATGTCACCATGTAAGAAATACAGTTTTTATTTATATTATAGTCCACTATTAAAAACAGAAAATATTTATAATTTAAAAAACTAATAAACCATGTTTTGCTTACACTGATTTATTAGTTTTTTAGCCTGAATTATATTACTTATGCTTTACTATATGCCAGCCCTCGTTTTAACCTCTTCCAAAAGCTGGTATCTTCGGTTTGTAAAATTACGCCTTGATAGATTTTACTAATGTATACTGTTAAACCAACAATACTTACTATTAAAATTACCAGCGACAAAATAACTTCTATATTACCAACATGACCATTAATTATACGAATTGGCATCATGAATGAGGAAAAGAATGGCACGTAAGATAATACTTGCGGCAGAATTTGCTCTGGGTTAGAAATAAATGCAAACGACAGGAAAAATGCAATCAAAGAAAGCATCGCAGTACTTTGCGCGGCCTTTGAAGAATCTTCAGGTTTAGCTACTAAAGCTCCTGAAAAAGCTGCTAATATCGTATAAATAATTACACCAAGAATCAGGAAAATGAGATTGACATTTACCAAATTCCCCAAAATTTTATTTATTACTACCTGATTGTTATGCATGAAAGAAGCCGTAATTTTTGCATGCAATGCCCAGCGGTAAGTTGCCCAGCCGCCAACAATATAGATTAAGAGTTGAGTAATAATTACGGCGAAAATACCCAAAATTTTGCCTAAAAAGTATTTTGCAGCAGTTGTACTGGAAAAAATGATTTCCATAATCTTCGTGCCCTTTTCAGAAGCTATTTCTTGAGCTGTAATGCTACTGTAGGAAGCCAAAATCATGTAAACGACCATAATCACAATGATTAAAGACAACATTTTTACCGATTTATCTCCCTGATGATTTTTCTGGAGTACTTCGCGATATTTTGGCTGCTGCTGTAAGGCTTTAAATTGACGGGGCGCCAATTGCGCTTGCTGCAAATTAAGCTGACTCTGCAAGACTTGTAAATAGCTTTTTACTTTGGGTTTCAATTCATCATCAATAGGTGACGCTCCGTGATAAACTGCCTTAACCTGATTTTTTTGCATTTCAAATATCAAGTAGCCATCAACCTTTTCTTTTTTGACGGCCTCTTTAGCAGATTCAACGGTTTTAATTTTAGCATCAACGTATTTATCATTATTTTTAATAAAGTTTTGGCGAACTTGCTCATTGGAACTGATAACTGCAATCTGACTGTCTGGATCAGAATTAGCACCGATAGCTCCTCCTAAAGCACCACATCCAATTATGAAAAATGGGCCCAGAATCAAAAGCAGAAAAGACCAAGACTTAACTTGATGCCAATAAGTTTGCAGCGTTATAGTCCACAATTTATTCATGTTGTTCACCAGCTTCCATTCTGAATATTTCGTCAAGTGTTGGCGGCTGCTGCCGGAACTCTTCAACATATTCACCATTTGTCAATGCGTCAAAGACTTCCGGGCCACTATTTTCATGGTCAATCCGTAAAAGATATTGACCATGTGCTTTCTTTTCCACTTTTTCAACATGAGGGAGCTGCTGCAATTCTGCCAGCGACTTGGTAGTTTTGCAATAAATCTCCGTTTTACCAAATGAATCACGAACGGCATCAACTGTACCACTTAAAACAACTTGCCCTTTTTTCAACATAATTAAACTATCGCAAATTTCTTCAACATTTGACATATCGTGACTAGAGAAGATAATTGCTGCATTTTTCTTTTTTGCTTCTAAGATTGCGTTTTTGAGCAAATCTGCATTTACCGGATCCAAACCACTAAAAGGCTCATCTAAAATAATTAATTGGGGCTGATGAATCAAAGTACAAATTAACTGCACCTTCTGCTGATTACCTTTCGAAAGTGTTTTTATTTTGTCGCTTTTCTTGCCCTGAACATCAAAGCGTTTCAACCAATCATCGATTTGCGGTTTTATCTCTTTTGCCGGGCGGCTTTTTAGCTCCGCCAAATAAACAATTTGTTGCTCAATAGTCATTTTAGGTAGTAAACTGCGTTCTTCCGGCAAGTAGCCTACCATATCAAAAGTTTTTTCAGTAATGGGCTGATCTTCCCAGGAAATTTTTCCGTCGTAATGAAGAAAATTTAAAATGCTGTGAAAAGTGGTGGTTTTCCCTGCACCATTTTGACCAATCAAACCCATAATTTCACCAGGCTGAATGGTAAAGTTAACATCTTGAAGCGCTGGAAAAGTATCAAAGCTTTTTACTTAAATGTTCTACTTTTAACATAGCTCCCTCCTTTGTTTTAATAATAATATAATCAAACTTTACTATATTGATTCGTGTAAAAGCAATAATTTTCTAATTTAATCAGACTAAAAGTAACAATGTTGGTTATAATCTGTCATTTAACTAAGTTTTAACTCAAAATAAAAGGCTAATAAATCATGTTAGCTAGACATTAATTTATTAGCCTATTAAAATCTGTAATCAAAATATTTTTATTGGAAGTTTGAAATTGCCTGTGCAATAGGTACTGCTCCGTTGGCCAAGTCAAAGTCTTTTCGATGCAGCTTATCTTTCTCGATAATTTCTGCAATTACTTCTGCTACATCTGCTCGGGTAATTGTTATTGCAGAAGTGGGCGCTGTTATGTGTTGTGCTATTTTGACTTTTCCAGTTGCTGCAGTGTTGAGTAACCTAGCTGGCCGCAAAACTGTATAATCTAATGAACTGTGGTAAAGCCATTGGTCGGCATAGTATTTAGCAGCATAATAATAGCTTTGTGGCTCTACTGCTGGAGCATGATCTGACCAAAAGCTACGGTCATCTGACTTAATCGAACTAACCATAATAAAGCGCTGAATGTTTGTTTTTTCAGCTGCATTAATTGCCTTAACTGCTCCATCAAGGTCAATCATCATAGTTGCATCAGCACCAGTTTTGCCACCTGATCCGGCAGAAAAAACCACAATGTCAACCGTTTGCATCACTTGTTCTAGTTGCTTTTGCGGTTTTGTTAAATCAACAAAAGCAGTTGCAATTCCTTGTTCTTGGTAAGCTTTCTCCTGTTCAACTGACCGCAAGCCTGCAATAACTTCACAGCTTTGGCTCTTTTGTAAAATATGAACTAATTGTTGCCCAATTTGTCCGTGTGCACCTATTACTAGTACTTTCATCCTCAATCACTCCAATTTTGCTAGTTTTACAATTAATTATCGCAATTTTTAGTCTAAACAACTAGCTGAAATTTAAAAAGCTTCTAACTAATATAGTTAGAAACTTTTTTATCCTTAAAATAGCAAAATTCAGCGATTATAAATCTGCCAAAGTCTTCTTTTTTGGAGCATTCTTAGGGCTATTAGCATCGTTTTCCTTATAACCAAAGAAGTAAGTTAAAGCAAAGGCAGCAATAATAGTCACAATTGATGCAATCCAGAAGTTTAACAAGTTATTAGGATTGCCCTGTCCAGCCTTAGGAACAAATGATGGGAAACCGATTAAACTACCGGTAAAACCGTACATATCAACTTTGAGCAAACCATTAACTAAACCACCAATAGCTGCACCGATACTTGAGGTCATAAATACACGACCGTATTTCAAGTTAACACCATACATTGCAGGTTCAGTGATACCAACTGCTGCAGAGATAGCCGCACTCATCGATAATCCCTTTAGCTCAGGATTATGCTTAGTCTTAAACCAAACTGCAAGTGCACCAGCACCTTGAGCAACCATTGTAATTGAGATAATTCCGTTTAAAACACTGTGCCCTGTTGCAGCAATGTCGTTAGCAATTAACGGAATTACTGCCCAGTGCAGGCCGAAAATAACCAGTATTTGATATAGTCCACCAATAATCAAACCAGATAATGCAGTGTTAACTGTGAGCAGCCATTGCAGTACTCCAGCAATTCCTTCTGAAATAAAGGAAATAACTGGACCAACGATAATTAAGACAGTCATTCCGACTAAAAAGATTTCTACTAATGGTGTAAAAATTTGTCTCAATGTAACTGGCATCCATTTTTTAATCCAAGGTTCAATTTTCGCTGCCATCCAAGCTGCAAAAATCATTGGAAAAATAGAATAAGTATATTGTGGAATGTGAATTGGAATACCAAAGAAATTAGCGTTGATACCAACACCTGCTAGGAAATAGCTAAACTTCCCGCTGGCATATATTTTTACCAAGTCAGGATAAATCAAAAAGCCACCGATTAATGAAACAATGACAGGATTTGATCCCAGCTTTTGAGCTGCAGTAAAACCAACAATTATTGGTAAGAAATAAAAGGCTGCATCCCCCATTGAATTAATAATCGTGTAAGTTGGTGACGCCGTTGACATATGGCAAAAGTTAGTCAAGATATTGAGAATACCCTTTAACATTCCGCTCGCTGCCAAGAGTCCAATTACGGGCATCATTGAGCCTGTGATAACACCAATTAATTGGAAAAAGGCATTTTTAATTTTGCCACCAAAACTTAAATCTTGGTTATCATGTTCGCTATTGTTGCTATCAGCTGCTTCTTGGCCTTGTCCTGCATATTGCGGGCCTAAAATCTTAATGACCTCATCATAAACATCATCAACAGTTTGTCCGATTACTACCTGATATTGATTATTGGCACGAGCAACGTCCAGAACTCCGCTAATTTGGTTAACCTGATCATCATTAGGAATGCTGTCATCTTTCAAAGAAAAACGTAATCGCGTAAAGCAGTGAATTACGCTTTTTATATTATCGCTTCCACCAATAGCTTCAACTACCTCTCGCGCAGTTACCTGATACTTATTTTCTTTAGCGTTAGCAGTTGGTTTGGTCTTAGTGTCCTCTTTTAAAGTGACTTCTGCTGCCACTTGACCAGCATCAATTTTGCCTAGTTGGACGTCAATACTACTCAGAATTTCTGCAGTATTAGTTACTGCAACTACTACTACATCATCTTTTCCAGCGGTTTTGATTGCAGCAAGGTCCATTATTCCAATTTTTTGACCTGCTTCAACCTCATCTCCAGCTGCTACCTCAATTGAAAATGGTTTGCCTTCTAACTCAACCGTATCAATTCCCAAGTGAATTAGTACTTCCATACCAGTAGCTGTTTTAAAGCCAATCGCATGCTTTGTCTCAGCAACCATCATAATTTTGCCCGTTACCGGTGAAACAAGCTGTGTTTTCTCTGGCTTAACTGCAAATCCTTCACCCAATGTTTTTTGAGCAAAAACTGGATCATCAACTCCGCTGAGATTAATGACTTCACCACTTGTGGGAGCCAATAAGTTCTCTTTTTTCATAATTTAAACTCCTTCAATAACTTTGTATCCTTTTGAAATCGCTTTCCAAGGAATTATATTACTTGTATAGACAAGTGTCAAATTTTTGTTTATTATTTGTTTAATTATTAGTCTTACTTTGAACTAATAATTTGTCTAGATAGGTTAAAATAGTAAAGAAGGTGCTATGATTAAGTATAAAAAAACGAGGATTACTGATAATGACAGCCAAATATTTGCAAATTGCTGCGGACTTAACTAATAAAATTAAACATGGTCAATACAAGGCTGGCGAACTCTTACCAAGTGAACCAGTTCTCTCAGAATTATATGGAGTTTCACGTGAAACTACTAGAAAGGCACTTGCCGAGTTAATGTCTGCGGGCCTAATTCAAAAGCTTAGAGGTAAGGGATCGGTTGTACTTGACCGTGCAAGATTTGCATTCCCAGTTTCAAACATTGAAACTTTTGACGAACTCAATAAGCAAGAACAAATGCATGCAACTACAGAAATTTTGCAATTTAGCGACACTAAAATGCCATCATCTATTACCAATCAGCTAGATATAACTGAGCCTGCAGCAACTTTTGTTGAGCGGTTGCGTTCAATAAATCATGAACCAATTGTTATTGATCAGGACTATATTTTAAAAAAGTATGTTCCGCACCTTACAATTGAGCAAGCGCAAAAATCTCTCTACTCCTATTTCGAGCGCGACTTAGGACTAGAAATTGATTACGCAACTAAGACAATTACAGTTGAACCAGCTGATAAAAAAGTAATCCAAAGTTTGCAGTTAGAAGACACCAATCTGGTTGTAGTTGTACGCAGTTTAACCTATCTAAAAGACACATCATTTTTTCAATACACAGTTTCTCTGCATCGTCCCGATAAATTTAAGTTTGTCGACTTTGCACGTAGAAAGGCACAACACGGGAGAATTATTTTATGAGTTTTGAGGACAAAGTTATTTATCAGATTTATCCAAAATCTTTTTATGATAGTAACGGCGACGGTTTAGGGGATTTAAGAGGTATCATCCAAAAGATTCCATACCTGAAAAGACTAAATATTGACATGATATGGTTTAGTCCTTTTTTTGTTTCCCCCCAAAACGATAATGGCTATGATATCGCCGACTATTATGCAATTGATCCTAGATTTGGAACAATGGATGACTTCGATGAATTGGTTAAAAAGCTAGCAGAAAACCATATCGATGTGATGCTTGATATGGTCCTAAACCACTGTTCAACAGAGCACCCTTGGTTTAAAAAAGCACTATCAGGCGACGAATACTATCAAAAGTTTTTCTATCTCCGCGATCCAAAGCCTGATGGTAGCTTACCTAATAACTGGACTTCAAAGTTCGGTGGCCCAGCTTGGGCACCATTCGGAAACACGGGCAAATACTACCTTCATTTATATGATCAAACACAAGCAGACCTAGACTGGCATAACCCTGAAGTCAGAAAAGAATTATTTAAGGTGGTTAACTTCTGGCGTGATAAGGGTGTCAAAGGCTTTCGCTTCGACGTAATTAACGTTATTGGCAAAGACAAAGACCTAAAAGACGCACCAGAAAATGTTGCAAGTAAGTTAATGTACACTGACAAGCCAATTGTTCACAAGTACCTGAAAGAATTAAATCAAAGTACCTTTGGACAAATGCCTGGTTCAATTACGGTTGGCGAAATGTCTTCTACTTCCATCCCTAATTCTGTAGCTTATACAAATAAGGATAATCACGAACTATCAATGGTCTTTACCTTCCATCACTTAAAGGTAGATTACAAGAATGGACAAAAGTGGACTAAGGCTCCTTTTGATTTTGCTGCTCTCAAGAAATTACTCAATGACTGGCAATTAGGAATGAGTCAAGGCGGCGGGTGGAATGCCCTCTTCTGGAATAATCATGATCAACCTTGGGCTTTGAGCCGCTTCGGTGATCCCATTCACTACCGCGAAAAATCTGCAGAAATGCTAGCAACCGTGATGCACTTATTACGCGGAACGCCATATATTTATCAAGGCGAAGAAATTGGAATGATTGATCCTAATTATGAGCAAATATCGGATTATGTTGATGTTGAAACACATAATGCATATCACGAATTGAAAAAGCATGGCGTAAGTGAACAAGATGCACTGGCAATTATTCAAGCCAAGTCGCGCGATAACAGTAGAACTCCAATGCATTGGGATAGCGGTCCTAATGCCGGGTTTACTACTGGTACACCTTGGCTAAAGCCTAAAGACCAGGAGCGAATAAATGTCGCAGCAGAACTAGACCACGGAGAAATTTTTTCCTATTATCAAAAATTGATTTACTTGCGTAAGCAGCTGCCAATTATTGCTAAAGGTAGCTACCAATCCGTTGATTTAGATCATCCGCAAGTTTTCTTTTATCGCCGCGATTATAATGGCCAAACATTATTAGTTATTAGCAATTTTTACGGTCAACCTGTTACCTATCAATTGCCTGAAGCTTTCCAAGGACAAAAGGCAGAAACACTGATTACTAATTATGAGCAAAATATTACCGAAGTACCTAATGCGCTCAATTTACAACCATATGAAGCAATGGCGTTGCTAATTTAGCTGTAGAACTTAAAAAGTGCCCATAGTCTTGTTATAATAGCGTTGGAGGCAACGGCCTATCTTATAAGGATAGGAGGTGGTTCCAATGGATCTAGCTAAATTATTTATACAATTTTTCCTTGATTTAACTAGAGAACTAATAGTTTTCTTAGCTAAAAAACGCTGGCTAAACGGAAAGAGGAAAAAGAAGTAAGTTGCCTTCCTTCTTTAATAATTAGCACGCAAAAAAGCTCTATTATCGGGATAGAGCTTTTTGTGTGATTCCATTGGAATCGCTAAATTATTTATACACACTTATTCTAGCATGGATTCGTACAAAAAGTTTCGAAATCGAAACAAAAAGTTTCGAAATCAAAACCAAAGTAGTGAAGCAATCACCCAGAAATTGCTCTGCCAAGGCTGCTATCATGGTCTTCATTTCACTTCTCAATTAACCCAAAAGACGTCATGCCTTGGGTTGCTTTTATGTATATTATTTAGTCACATTTTCATCTTCTAGCGACTTAACACCATTTTTATAAACACGCTTTTCATTGATCTTCATTTTAGCAACTATATCTGTCCCCAAGTCACTACCTAGCATCTCAGAAATACCTAATAAGAAAATTGCCACATCTGCCAGTTCTTCATCAATATTATCTTTATCATGCTTCAAATAAGCTTGAAAAAGTTCATTAACTTCACCATATAAACACAATAATTCAAATTTGATATCAGTCGTATTAAAACCATGATTTTCTTTATTTTCAATAACTTTTTTCTGCAGTTCTTTTGTATCAATAATCATCTTGGCACCTTTTCTTTTAACCTAGTTTTTACTGCTTGATGCATCGGTATTTAGCCAATACATTCTGCCATCATCGGTTCGATTTAAAAGATGATTTTCGACTAAATCTCGTCTCCTAGTGACGTAATCAGAAATATATTTCATCAAAATTAGGTTTACTTCTTGTTCAGAATACTTTTTGGTAGGTTCAAGTTTTGTCGCTAAATACTGCAGAATTAGGAAACGATTTTTAGCTTTGGCAGGCCACGCCTTAACAACTCCATTGTCGTCAAGATAACGTGCTATTATTTCTTTATTTTCCATCATTTGATTTCCCATTATTTAATTTAAACGGCAATTTTTATTAGTTTATTATCTCATACATCAGATATACATGAAAATAAAATTAAAAAAGACTCTATTTAGAAATAGAGTCTTTTCTTTGCTATTTTATTAAGTTCTAAACTATTTTATTGTCTTTATCACTAGGTATAATTGCTTGATTATTATTAATCGGAACTAAATTCAATTTATCCTTATACACTGCAAGTATTTCATCATCTGCTTCCGCAAATGGTTCCTCTTTATAGTGCGGTAAAGTATAGAACTTAGTCTGGCCTAGAGCGCTATAGTCAGTCAAGTCTTCTGCCAGAGTTGCATCGTCCATAATACCGCAGTATTCGATGTCCGGTGCCATAATGATTGCACCAGCAGACTCTCCTATATATGGAGTTCCAGAATCAATTTTTTCATTAATCAGTGGCAGCAATTCCTTTTTCTTTAGTTCTTGTAACAGATAAAATGTATTACCACCAGTTATAAAAAACATCTCGGCATCTTTTACTTTATTAGTGGCTATATCTACTGATTCGTTTGTAACATCGAATTTATCAATTATATAGCCTAACTCTTCCAGAAGCTGTTTTTCTTCGTCAACATATTCTGTATATTCTTCTACATCACTAGCAGTTGGAATAAAAAGGATTCTCTTAGTTTTGATTTCATTATGTTGAACAAATGTCTTAAATTGTTCGGCCACGTTTGCAAAGTAAGAGGCTAAAAATATTTTTTTCATGCTTTCTCCTAGTCAATATTCTAACTATCCCTATATTTAATCGCTTTTAATTATAAAGTTTATTAAATAGATCCTCAAGATTAATCCGTTCAGTCGAATACTAAATAGCTGTCCTCATTTTTCGCTGATGCTTAGTTTTTTATACAAGTGCGTTTCATTAGTAGTTACTATATTAACCGTGCTAGACTCAAGGTGTATAAACAGTACGTTATTTTTTACTAACTATATGAGGTTAAGAATAATGAATAAAAATAAGGAGAAATTATTATTAGGTGGTGTTTTGACCACCATTGGTCTATTAAGCGCTAGCCCACAGATTGCAAAAGCTGATCAGCTTGCAGCTTCTCACTTAGCGGCCAGCAATGTAACTAAGTCACCAAAAGCTGCTGAATCTGCAGCTAATCAACAACCAAGTACATCTGATGACAGCAGTTCATCGATGCCGTCACTTCCACCTGCTAGCAATTCATCAATTACTGATAACAATAAACCCACTAGTAATGCAAATCAGTCTAACGTACCTCCTGCAATTACTCATGGTGAAAATGAACAGCAAAAGATAGCTACAAAAGCCAACTTAATATCATCTGACATTAATGGCGCCCATCTTACATACGATCCTGATCAAGGAGTTGCTACTATTTCCGGTAGCGTATTGGATAATAGTAATGGTACAGGTTCATTTAACCTATTCTTAAAAAGTAATAACCCTAAAAAGATTGTTATAACTGGCCCTTTAGCTATCAAGGGATCTGCTACTGATCTCTTTGGGGGGTTGAATAATTTAGAAGAGTTTGAAGGTTTGTCTAACATTGACACAAGCCAAGTCACAAGCATGAAGGGTATGTTTTCTGGTGATACTAAGTTAAAAAGTTTGGATTTAAGTAGTTTTAACACAAGTAACGTAACTGATATGTCTAAGCTTTTTAAGTCTTGTTCTGCCTTAACAAATCTTGACGTTAGCTCGTTTAATACAGCAAAGGTTAAAGACATGAGCACCATGTTCAATCTTTGCACAAGTTTAACCAACTTAAATCTAAATAATTTTGATACTAAAAATGTTGAAAACATGAATTCTATGTTTTATGCCTGTCGAAACTTGTCGTCACTAAACGTTGGTAGCTTCAATACATCAAAAGTAATAGACTTTACTGTTATGTTTGGCGATTGTCGTAACTTATCAAACTTAAATGTTACAAACTTTGATACAAGTAATGCTAACATTACCTTGGGCATGTTCTTTAACTGCAAAAACTTAAACCGATTGGATGTAAGCCACTTCAACACTAGTAACAATACCAGCATGAACGGAATGTTCGCTGAATGCACCAATTTAACAAAAATAGACGTTAGTCACTTTAACACGGACAAGGTAACTGACATGATGGAAATGTTTTTAGGAGATAGCAGCTTAACCAGTCTTGATATCAGTAATTTCAATATGAACTCTGTTACCAGTAGCGATAATATGCTAAATGGACTGACAGGCTTAAATTACTTAAAACTAGGTGCTAAAAATTCTCTATCAAATACTGGCTTAGATACGCCTGGAATCTGGGTTAACGTTGGTAATGGAACGAATGGAACGGCAGAGCATCCTCAAGCACTTAAAGATAAGCGTTGGACATCTCCACAACTTTTAACTAACTATAATCCTGCTAAAGACGCCGATGCCTATGTTAGATACAATGCGGCTGTTATTACACATTATCAAGATCAAGACGGTAATCAACTAGCACCTAATGATGTGCAAACCGGTGGATTAAACACTCCATACACCACAAAGCCGAAAGATATTACTGGCTACACTTTAGCAGAAACTCCTGCTAATGCCAGCGGTAGCTTTGCAGATAACACTATAACTGATGTTGTTTATCTCTACAAAAAAGCTCCTACTCCTACCAAGCCACCAGTAAATCCTGTTGTCCCAAGTAAAGCTGCTAATGTAATTGTTCACTATCAAGATGAAAGTGGTAATTCTCTTACTTCCGACATTGTTTTAAGTGGTAACGTTGGTGATGGGTATACTACCGATACAAAAGAATTTAATGGGTATCACCTAAAAAGTCGACCTACTAATGCCACCGGCTTCTTTAGTACACAGGCTCAAGATGTCACCTATATTTACGCAAAAGATAGTAATACTCCAGCCGAAAATGTGCCTATCAACAATAACCATCAGGATAAAAACCCTACTAAACCGCAAACAACTAATCATCTACGGCCTCAAGCACCTCAAAGCCCTTCAAAACAGCATTTAACTAATAATCATGTTGCCATACCAAGGACAACTGCTGACAATATAGCAAGCAGCAAATTACCACAAACGGGCAAAAACCAAACGGAAAATCTGTTGATTGTTCTTGCTGGTCTTCTGTCCGCAACATTTGCAGCTGTATCTGGTTGGTTCATTCACAAACATAAAGAAAACTAATTAAACACTCTATGAAAAAGCTGAGAAACTTAGTTTCTCAGCTTTTTTGCGTTCAATATCAGTAAAAGCTGCTACCGCCTTCTATGTATGCCTTAGATTATTACCTGGGGAATAGTAACAGTCCATATCAGATAGAATCAGAATGGGAATGTAAAATAATATTGTGATGCTTCTCTTTGTTATCTCTATATATCTTGAAAAACTGGATCTTCACTATCGCGCATTGCTTGCACATTTTGCTGTTTAAAATAGATACGATTGGCATTGTTGTACATAACATCTTCAAGTTCTGATTCAGTAAAGATGTCCGTTTCTTCTAACCAAGTAGCTAAATTGTGGTACGAATTAAATGTTGATGACCATGGTGAATCAGTGCCCCAAAAGATACGCTTAGCACCAAGAACCTTTTTAGCTAATGCAACGTCCTTTTGGCAACGTGGAAATGGGAAAGTCGTTTCCTTTTCAATATCTTGAATTGCTGAAATTTCGGTGGCGATGTTTTCATATGGCTCCCACTGTTCCAAAGCATTTTCCAAACGATTCAAGTGGTCTGCATTAGGGAATGATAAATGGCAAACAACAAAGTCTAATTTAGGATAGCGACGAGCCAAGTTAATAATTGCTTCAGGTTCGTAGCTGAATTGAGTGTAATCACCGTAGTCAACTGTGATGACGAAGCCTGGATAGTCAGCAAAGAAATGGAAAAGCCTACCTAATTCTGGTGAAGTATCTAGACGGAATGGATGATGATATCCGTGTAAACCTCCACCTTGGCTAATTTCTAATTTAATTGCTCTAAAGCCTAAGTCTTCTACGTGACGTCTAACAATTTCCATCGCGTCATCAGCAAATGGGTCAACAGAAAAAGCTGCAATAAATTTATCAGGATATTTCTTTGCTGCTTGATAAGAGTAATAGTTCTGGAAGCCATATAGACTGCCCTGAAGCAAAACTGCTTTTTCAACTTCATTATCTTTCATAACCTTTAGAGCTGATTCTGCAGTGAAATCATGGTCGCCCCAGCCTTCAGGTATTAGATTAAGAAACATTCCGTTGTCCCAAATCGCTTTACCATTGCCTAAAGGTGTCATTCGGCCCTTAGCAGATAATCCTGCAAGTGAACGTACTAAATGTAAATGCCCGTCTATTTTTTTCATTCTATTTCCTCCTTGTAATTAGTATTCATATAAAAAGGAATTATACTTCATCTATATTTAGCAATCAAAAATACCTAGCAATGTTCAATTCACGCTAGGTATTTTAATATCCTATTTAAGATGTTCTGGAGTATGAAGCTACTAAAAGCAATTGGTTTATAGAGCTTGTAGCTACTCCCTCAAGTGTAATTACCAGACTTGTACCCGCTTATCCGGATCAAGCCACATACCGTCACCTTCTTTAACATTGAAAGCTTGATAAAACTCATCTTGACATTGGGCCTGCACATTTGCTCGAGCTTGGGAAAGAGCATGAACATCAGAAGCGGCGATTAATTTCCAAAATTCAGGCTTAGCGTTTGTTGCCCAAATTCGCGCATAGTTTTCAAACAAGGTTTTAGCGTCTCCACCTTCTTGCTTATTAGCCGCAACGGCCACTGTTAGACCACCCTGATCACCAATATTTTCTGAAACTGTTAATTTACCATTGATTTTGCTTGTACCAACTTCAACGCCATCAAACAGCTTAATTTCAGCTTTGATTCTTTTATTAAATTCAGCCTGGTCTTCGTCAGTCCACCAGTTTTTCATATTACCCAACTCATCAAACTGCGAGCCGTTGTTGTCAAACGCATGCGAAATTTCATGTCCTACAACTGTACCAAAACCACCATAATTAGCTGCACGATCCTGATGTAGGTCATAAAAAGGCTTTTGGAGTAAAAGTGCTGGGAAAGTAATGTCATTACTTTGCGGATTATAGCAAGCATTTGGTTCTACCGCCGACATCATCCAAAGTGATTGATCAACCGGTCTGTTGATATCCGCAAAGTTATCCTTAAGTTTAATTTGACTATTTGCTTTAACATTACTATATAAACTGCCGCCTTCTGTAGCTGGCATTACTTTGAACTCGTCATAAAATCTTTGAACATGCTCTGGATAACCGATTTTTAAGACTAAAGTGTCAAGCTTCTTTAGCGCCTTTTTCTTAGTAGTATCTGACAACCAAGAATTCTTTTTTAAATGATCTTGGTAAACCGCAATCATATTTTTAACGATTTTAGTAGCATCGGCTTTGGCTTCAGCACCTAAGTATTTTTCGCCATAGTATTGGCCAATGACATCACCAAATAATCTGACCGTCTCATCATAAGCAAAGCGCTCATCTGCATCTAAAGAATCTACTCCGTACATTGCTTTTCTTAGTGGTAATTGGGCCTTTCTAAATTCACGTGACAAATATCCAGCTGCTTGATTAATAAAATACCCGATTAGCCAGCCTTTTAATTCATCAAAATGTTCTTCATTAAACAATTCATCAAATTTATCTAAATAGCCTGGTTCAGTAACATTAACTTTCTTAGCGTCTTCAAGTCCGGTTTCTTTCAGCAAGGCAGCTAGATGAATATTTTTACTCTGGCTTTCAAATTCTGTCACACTCATTGGATGATATATGTTTTCAATCTCAGAATTATATTCTGCTGATTGATAGACCTGGGCCAAACGCTGATCCAGCGTAACTGCTCCTGCGGCGTATTGCTCAGCTTTATCCTGCTGAACACCACTCATTACCAGCAAATTAACGGTTTGCTTTTGCCAAACATCAAGCAAGTTAGCGGTTTTTTCATTACCATAATAGCTGGTATCGGACAAAATCAAATTTTGCCGGTAAAAAGTGACAATATTTAGTTGTGCATCCTTAAAATCTGGTTCCACTTCAAATTTAAATGGCAAGTTGTCGGCTAGCAACAAGTTCATCAAGTTCTTATTGATATCTGCTAAATTGTCGAGTCCGGTTAAAAAGGTCAAGTCTTCCTTAATTGGAGCGGCACCGTCAGCGGCTCTTTTTTCTTCATCCTCAGCTACACGGTAAAATTCAACTGCTTTGTTAAAGTTCTTAACTTGAGGAATTGGTTTTTTACCGGCAACAAAAGCAGAAAAGTCTCTTAAAAGGTGATTGCGTGTTTGCTGTTCTGCCATGTCAAAGCCATTAAGCCACGGCTGACCTGCAGGAACAGGGTTCTCTTGTAACCATTTTGAATTTACAGCCAAGTAAAGGTTATCTTGCTCACGGATATTTACATCAGGTTTAGTAGAATCACCAAAACCACCACGAATATTAAAGTTAATCATTTGTTCTTCTCCTATAATTTAATCTTTTTCTTATACAGATAATACCTTCAAGGAGTGAGACAAGTTAAAAAGTGTCACATTCGACTTTTTTATTTTTTCGTATGGTGTTTTTTTAAACTTTATAACGATTTACCGAAGACACTAAAAAGCGTATTTGAATTCTAAATATCAAATACACTTTTTTAATTTCTTCCATATTTATCAAAAAAACCTTTCACATCTTTACTATACTCCGGCATGCCCAACGAACTAATGTGATCAATTGCCCTTCGAGCCTTATTTAAATACTCATCCTTTCTTTCATAGTGATAATTCACTATATTTTTAAGTATAAAAATGCAGTTTTTATAAAAAAACAAGTTCGGCTTAGTACTAATTTGATCGGCTGCTTGAATAAAAAATTCTGTTTCTTTATATCTATTTTCCTCAATACACATAAATAAAATGTTAATCACTATTGCTAATATTGTTTCTTGAACATTCGAATTCCCCGAATAGCGAAATTGTGTAATTACTCGCCGACTTATTAACAAATTGTTATCAAGATCATAAAGTGTCATAAAGTTACAATATAGAGCCAATTTACTTTCGTCAAAATCAGAAATATTAAAAATCTTTTCTTTCAACTCAATTTTATCTTTTTCATCAAGATTTTCTACGTTATGATTACCAACTAAGGCTATAACTGCATTTATAAATAACAACTGATCTTCTTTATCAGCTATTTCACTATTTGCAATGACATTTTTAATATCCTTAAGCTGATCCTTATCATTATGATAAAACGCTTCATTCATTGCCTCGCCAATATCTCTGTTTTCGTCATATCTTACTTTATCTTCTTGACTAAGCTTGCCAAAAAATTCCCACAATTTAATGTTATTAGCACGCAATAATGCAATCAAATCCTCAGCTGTAATTCTATGCTGATCTTTTTCAACTTTTGAATAATATGATGTACTAATCGTATTACCAGCCCATTCTTTTTGTGTTTTCGAGCTCTCAATTCGATATTGCTTTAGCAATTGTCCTATTGTCATTAGTGCTCCTCCTTAATTTCATTCAAATTTGGCGTTTAACATTCAAATGTGACATTTTTGATAATCCTTATTATAACCAGGTTATAACTTAATATATATAAAATTTTATTTAGGAGTTATAAATTATGGACATTTTTATAAAGAATAAGGATTATAGAAAATTTACAATCGCCAGTTTTTTATCTGGTGCAGGCAATATTTTGTTTTACTTAGCACTTATTACTTATGCAAGTAAATTAAGAAATTACGCCTTGGCTATTTCATTGATTTCAATTTCAGAATCAGTACCTCAAATTTTTCAAGTTCTTAGTGGATATTTAGCTGACCGTACAAAAAACAAATTCAAGTTAATGGTTTGGTTAGCCGTTATACGCTTTGGACTCTATCTAATCGTCGGCTTACTTTTCGCTAGTGGTTTTGCTGGCTGGAACCTAGTTTTAGCTGTTATTGGCATTAACTTAGTATCAGATATTGCCGGTTCATACTCTGGTGGCCTTCAAATGCCTCTAATTGTTAACATTGTTGGAAATGATGAAGTTGCTGAAGCTGAAGGATTTGTTAGTGGGATCAACGGTATTATCAATATGATTGCACAATTCATTGGCTCTGGTTTATTACTTTTCATGTCTTATTCAAGCCTAGCAATCTTCAATGCCTTAACATTTCTAGCAGCAGGTGTCCTTTTTGCCAGCGTCGGTCGCAATTATTACAAGACTCGTCCTCAAGAAGAAGCTACTTCAGTTAATGAAGAGGGCTTCTTTAAAACAATTGCTTTATCATTCAAACAAGTAAAAAAAGCAAAGGGATTATTGTCGGTCGTTCTAGTAATTGCCTTACTAAATGGAGTCTTAGGAACAATTGAGCCTTTAATTTCAATCGTAATCGCTGGTAATAAGTCTTCTATGGTCATTGGAACTTACAGTTTCACGATTGCCCTAATAGGAGGTGTAATGACTGCTGGTATGGCACTTGGTAGTATTGTAGGCACAAAATTATTCAAGAAAATGTCATTATTCACTATCGCAATTATTTCAACAGTTTTAAGTATCGCAGTTATTGGTACAATGATTATTAAAAATATTTTTATTTGCCTACCTATCATGGCAAGCCTTGCAGTATTTATTGGTACAGCTAGCCCTAAATTAACACAGTGGCTTGTTGAAGCCGTTGATCAAAATATTTTGTCATCAACTATGGGAATGCTTAACACTATTTTAGTTGTGACTGTACCAGTTGTGACAACTATTTTTACTACAATTACTGCTTCGCTCGGTATTACTATCGCATTAACACTATTATGTGTAACTTGTTTAATTGTTTTGGTAACAATAGTAAAGGTAGTTTATTCTACTAATAAAAAAGAAGCTGTTAATGCGGCATAACTAGAAATAACTTCATTTTACAATTTACCCATTATTATTTATTCTTAAAAAACAAAAATAGCCACAAAATTGAGAATATAAACTAAATAAATTTGTGGATCACCTAAAACTTCCCGATTTTGCAAACTGAAAATACAGCCTTCCTGGGAGTTTAAATTGTCATAAGTTTCTTTCTTGTTTGCGTAATAGACTGCTGTCAAAATAACTAATATTAATCTCAAGAAAATCATAGTATGATCGCCACTAGCGGTAGTTATCCCCCCAAATTTTGAGCTTCAACAACTAGCACAAAGGGAATCATGAATAGAACCAAGTGCCCATTAACAAAATGCTTTTCTTTGCTTTGCGTGTAATAGTAAAATTTGCTTTAAAACAAGCTCGACACAATGCATCAACGCTAACTGGGATTAAAAAAATAGATAAATTTTGCCTTTAATTTTTATCGTAAATAAAAAACCGATAAATTATCGTTTTGAAACGTAATTTATTGGTTTTTGTCTTTTTATAACTATTTATTTAAGTGTCAGCAAATAATTATATCCCTTAGCAAAAGCTATATTGTTTGCCAAGCGGTTTCCTGTATTACCATAGCCAGTAAACTTAAAAGCCAAATATTTTGCTTTTTTGACCAGCGCTTGTCTACTTGCCATTCAACTGGCAAAACTTGAAGCGACTGCAAATGTGCAACATCAGTTATTTCTTTGGTAGCCACTGCCTTTTTAGATGCATTCAGTAATACCAATTCTGCTTTATTAATTAAAACAGGAGCATCCATGCCATAATTAGTTAAATTAACTTGATAGTCAATACTCTTCTCATCTGCTTGATAGCTAATATCTTTAACTGCTAATCGGTAACCCAGATAATCCCTAATATATTCATACCGAGAACGGCTTATTTCATTATCACTAGTGTCTTTAAACCATGATTTTTGATACGGTAATTTATATTGGTCTAAAAGAGCTGGGGTTACTAATTGCCGTTTCCAAGAACTCAAAGAATAGTCCTTGCCATCTTCTTTGTAATTATGAGCTATACTCAATGAAGTAAAATGGTCAACTGCAAGGCGTTGAGCAATCAGTGGTGCAGAAATTAACTGACCGTTATTGTCTGATGCATTGGCAGAACCAGTTTTATATCGTTATAAATATTTAGGCCTTACTAATTTCTAAGTTCATTAGTAATACCTATAATCATTTCAATTAATAATAATAAGTTCCATAAGACACTTAAAGTAGCGGCAATGGTTATCAATATTATGACCAGTGTCGTAAACCCTTGAGCTTTATACATGAACGCCGCCCCAGTTAGAAAGACCAGGCTCAGAATATAAATTAACCAGTTAGCTATTTTATACATTTGGTGATTAGTTTTCACTGCAATAAATTCATCACGCTCATCTTCATCATCTTTATCTGTCCCCACAGTTTTGGCTTTATAATAAAGATAAGCAGCAAAACTAATAGCAAAAACTGCATAAATAATATTTTTCGGTATATCGATTTGCCTGCGGTGCTGCAGAATTTCTAAACCGATCAGCGCCAACTCAAGAAGTGCTGATAATGTAAAAAAGCATGCTGAGAAATAATATTTGAGCTTTCTTTTCTTATTCTTTTTCATTTTCTAAGTACTCCTCTAAACAAAACAAGGTTTCAATATCAGTTCTAAAAACTTGCGCCAGTTTATACGCCAAGACGAGTGAGGGCTTGTATTTACCGTTTTCTACCGAGATAATCGTTCTTTCAGTGACACCCACTTTAGCGGCAAGTTCACGCTGCGTTAAGTGCAGCTTTTTTCTATTTTCTTTAACCAAATTTGTGATAATCTCACCTTCTTAGTAATATGAAACACACTTCATGTAGTTAGCTTCATATTATATCACGATAAAGAAAAAAGCCAAGTTATTACTTGGCTTTTTTTCATGATCTTGTTTATTCATTAACTTGATTCAAAGCTTTGTGGTCACACAAATAAGAAATAAGATTTCTAGATGCTTCTTTAGCTGTTTCCGTTCTAGCCTCTAAAGTTCCAGTACCTGCATGAGGAGCTAAAATCACGTTGTCTAATTCACATAAAGCTTGCGGAACATGTGGTTCAGTTTCATAAACATCTAGTCCGGCTCCAGCTATCTCTCCATTTTTTAGCGCTGATATCAAATCATCTTGGTTAATTAATTGTCCACGCGCAGCATTAATAATATAAGCAGTCTTTTTCATTTGCTTAAACACTTTCGAATTAAAGACGCCAGTTGTTGAAGGTAAAGCTGGCGCATGGAGTGTAATAACATCTGATGTTTTAACTAGCGTATCAAAGTCGACGTAGCTAACATGCTCCGCTTTTTCAACCTCAGACGCTAATTGATGTCTGTTATGATAAATAACTTTCATCCCAAATACCTGAGCATATTTAGCAACTTCAGAACCAATTCGCCCCATACCATAAATACCAAGTGTTTTTCCTTGAAGTCCTGTTCCCATATTTTCTGGTTTAGAAACATTGACCCATTTTCCTTGACGAATATTTTTATCATAAAAATGCAATCGCCTTACAGTTGCTAATAATAGGGCAAACGTCATTTCAGCAGTTGGAACCAGAACACTCTTAGGGCAATTCGCAACAACAATTCCCTTTTGCTTAGCATAATCAATATCAATGTGGTCATATCCTACACCACTAGCTGTAATGATTTTTAGGTTAGTTCCCGCATCTATTAGCCCTCGGTCGCCTTTCATCCCAATGAGTATTAAGCCTTCGTATTCAGATAAGTGTGCTAAAACCCATTTTCTGGTCTCATGTTCAGGCGCATGAATCACTTCAAAATTTTCTTTTAATTCTGTTAATCCTGCTTCTGGAATAATGCCAGTCACTAAAATTTTTGCTTTATTCATCTTTATTATCCCTTTTAATAGCTAAAAATTATTAATAACTATTATTATAGCAATTGCTATGTTTTGTGAAGCAATAGATCTTGCTATAGCCGATTTTAGCCTTACCCAACTTGGCATATAACCTTTATGTATTGTGATGACACCTCTTGGCCAAAATATAGCTAAAAGTAGTTAAGAACTGGAAAAATGCAAAAGGACCAATTCCTGCAATAAGGCTGGAATTAGTCCTGCAATAAAATTTGTTACTTATCAACCCGCAGTGCACGCGACAATCGTTCAAGTAGATAAACAACTGGAACTTGTGATGTTAAGTTGATTGTTTCACCGATTATTTTGAATTCTAAGTGATACGCAAAGTTCAAATCCGATAAGCCTGCAATGGTATTATCTTCATTATTAGTGATGCTGACAATTGTTGCACCTTCTTGCTTAAAACTTTTTACTTGGTCAATTGTTGGTTGACCCTCACCGCTGACTGATAAAACTATTACAGTCTTGTTTTTAAAACGATCTCGGCTTAATTCAACCGGGTAGTATGGATCATCAATCGAAAATGCGTTACGCCCATTATTAACAAATTGACGCGCACCATAATCACATAAGTCACCAGAAGAACCAATTCCAAAAAAGACGAAATCTGTCGTTTTTCTAGCAATTTCTTGAAAAGTAACAATTTTTTTATCGTAATCTGCTAAAAAAGCTTGCGAAAAGTAATATTGTGCCTGGTAAGTGATATCATCAACCACTTTATTTCTGTTCAGCTCTTCTTTAATTTCGTTTTGCAAATCATAGTAATGCTGATAGCCCAGTGCTTCTAACGTACGGACAACAGAAGCCGGTGAAACACCTAATATACTTGCTAACTCACGCAGAGTTATCTCTGTTATTTGTTTTTTATTCGCAACAATATAATTATATATTTTTAGCTGCGTTGCTGTTAGCTTCTGCCTTGTCTGCACTTCTACTCCTACCTAATACTATTGCTTTGCTGTTTCTTGCTCTTCTTTTAATTTAGCACGATCCATGCTTCTGAAGAAACCATAGTAAATTAATGTATCCATAACAATATTAAATAATTGCATTATACCACCTGAGATGTGCCCCGTGGATAGAATACCGGATAAAATTGCTGGTGTTGTCCAAGGAGGATAGATTCCGATTGTTTTAGCAACCCAGCCTAGCTTCATTGCAGTGTATGTTGCAATAATGTTGGCAATTGGAGCTAGAATAAATGGAATAATAATCCGATAGTTTAATACAATAGGTGTTCCAAAGACAATTGGCTCATTGATATTAAAAATTGACGGACCAATAGCAAGTTTACCTAGTGCCTTCATTTCTTTGTCTTTAGCAAAGAAGGTCATCAAGATAACAAAGCCTAATGTAGCACCACAGCCTCCAATTCTAACAAAGTTATCAAAGAAAGTTTTGGTAACAATGTTTGGAATAGCCTGATGAGCTTTAAGTGCTGAAGCATTAGCAGCCAGCGCTGCATACATAATCGGATCGATAATACCAGAAATTGCATTGGCACCATGAATGCCGAAGAACCAAAGCGTACATACCACTAGCTCAATAACAATTGCACCACCTAAACTATTGGTTACCTTGCTCATTGGGTCCTGTAGGAAGAAAGTAATTACGTTTGGGATGCTCTTCATTGGCGTTGCTTCAACACCAATTCTAATTAGCCAAACTACAAATAAAGAAATTGCACCCGGAACCAGTGCCGCAAATGAATTGCTTACAGCTGGTGGAACTGTATCTGGCATCTTGAAAACCAAATTCTTGTGCATTAACCAAACATACAAATCAGTCACAAACAAACCAACCAGTAGGGCTGTGAAAAGACCAGATGAGTCAAACTGTTTTAACGGAATTAATAGTCCGCCGTCTTTTCCAATTTGCATTGGAATCGTTAAAATAAATGCACCTATTGCAACGATCATTGCTGAAAATGCATCAATGCTTTGGTAGCTTTTCGCTAAACTATAGGAAATACCAGCTACGGCTATTAAACCCATAATATTAAACGAGGCATTTGTCACATATTGCACAACAGTTGACCAATTAGGGCCAAAAATATGGGCCATAAAGTCTAAATAGCCCTTTACTGGAAACTGACCAATAATCATAAAGATTGAACCAATGATGATCATTGGTACAGCTGCAGTCATTCCGTCTCTTAATGCGACCATGTGCCTAGCACTTGATATTTTATTAAAAAGTGGAATTAGCTTCTCGTTGAGAAAGTTATTCTCTTTTTTCTCCGACATTTTATTCACTCCTACTATTTATTTATAATTGCACCAATCTGCAATCGCTTACAAATAAATATTAGCATTTTGTTTCAAAAAGTCAATATTTTTATGAAACGCGTTTCATTTTTAATATAAAAAACTGCCAGCTTACATCAAGGTACAAAACTGATAGACATAATAATATTATGTTTTGCAAAATGAAAAATTATTGGATTACTCATCTAAAAGCTAAATATCGCTGAGTTCATAGTTAACTTTATTTTACTTGTAAGAACCATAACTTATATCTTTGTGTTAAATTGACTAGCAGAGTACATTTAATATATCATTATATTAATGGCTTATGTTAAGTTTTTACATCGATTGAGGCGGTTTATATGCACCATATAGAAGACGTGATTTATAAATATTCTATCCAAAGTTACTTTATTTTAGACTCAAATGGTCCCGAATATGATCAAAAAGATGAAGACTATGTACGTTATACTTATAATGTAAAACGTAATAATAAACTTAAAGAAAATACTATATTCCTCTATAGAAAGCCCCAACGCATTTCAGATGATAAAAAATTCGAATTATATGGTGGTGGAATAATAGATCAGATTTCGGAAGCAGATGAACATGGAGATAAAGTTGCAGGTATTGTAAGTGGTTTTGAAATAGTTCAACCAATTAAACAAGGTGATTCTTCTATTGAAGAGATGACTTGGGAAAAGAAAGAAAGAAGAACAGACCGTACTGGCAAAAAAAGCTAGAAAAATTTTTGGAATCAATATGGTATAAACGAAATTACCCAAAACGATTTTTACCAATTAATTAAAGATAAGGAATGTAAATTCTTCAAAAATGAAAGCGAGACTGTTGCTTTAAATGACAATATATTTAATACACCGTTTAAGATAACCACAGTTGCGGATGGTAAGAAAGCAGCAAAGAGACCTAAATCAACAAGGGTAGTTAAAAATGTGGATTTTAAAAAAGCTCAAAGAAATAAAGCAAAATGTGGTCAACTTGGGGAATTAATAGTTTTAAGTCTTTTAACAGAAAAAGCTGGAAAAGATAAAACAAACTTACCCCAGCATGTGTCCAAAACAATTGGCGATGGCTTGGGATATGATATTATCGCTTACAATAAGCAGAATGAAAAAGAACTGATAGAGGTTAAAACCACAACGGGCCCGAATGTTGATGGTTTTTATATGTCTTATAACGAAAAATTAGTAGCAAAAAATAATCCTATTAACTACAAAATTTACCGTGTATTTGACTTAGATGTACATAATTTAACTGCAAAAATCAAAATTTTAGATGGGCCATTTGATGACACTAATTACGATTTTCTCCCAGAGACATATAAAGTTATTACAAAATCCTAGTTCTAGTCTGTTTATTTATTGACACCTAAATCTTACGCATGTCCATATCTTCTTAGTAATTCTTATTCTCAATTAACATGAAAAATAGCCAAATACAAACAAATTATAATTCAGAAGTAATCTGTTAACTGCTCTCTTTTTCTCATAGAATTATCTTTAAAAAATTATTCAAGCACACGAAAAAGTTGTTACAAATCCCATTATATCAACCCCAAGGTCTGCTTAAGAATTTTTGTACGAAACAGGGGCAAAAATGTATTTTCGTAGCGTGTACATTATCCTGTTTTACGCAAAAAAATTAACCTTAACTTATCTGCTTAAAATGCTGATAAATCAAGGCTAATTACTTTAAATGATTCTTCTGAATGCTGACTAGAGGATTCGAACCTCCGACCTCATCATTACTAGTGACGTGCTCTGCCAACTGAGCTAAGTCAGCATTGTCAACTCGACAACGATATTTATTAAAACATATTAGCTTGGTTTGCGCAAGTACTTTTTACGATTTTCTATACCTTACCACATTCTTTTTGCTCAGTAGTAACAGAATGTAAGATATCATGCAAAATTTTGGCAAGAAAAAAGCGCAAAAAGCAAAAAGCGCTTGTTGCAATAGTTGCTTCTGCACTAATTAATCTTAAGAATGAGTTTGGCGCTCAATGATTCGCCTAATACACCTTCATGACTAGTGCTATGCCAATCCCTATAAAAACTAAAGCTAAAACCACTCCGCTCCATAGAGCCAATGGTAGAAAGGTAGAAGTATTTTTATTTCCTCGCTGCTTAGTATCCTTAAAAGCCTTATAAACAGCATATATTTCCCAAATCCCAAGCAAGATTCCTACAACACCTGTAAGTTGTTCCATCATCTTATTTTCTCCGTTATGTTTATTAGTAACTGACAATCTCAATCCAACTATAGGATTAAATTCTTTATACTTTCAGTATTACTAAATGTTGCTAATAGTTATAGCACATAAAAAGTAAAAGTAAATATTTTTTAATAAATATCTCAAACTTAATTTTCTATACTTTACCAAAAAACACCTCTCATTTAACACTTTTTAAGTGTATAATATTAACTATTGTTTTTTTCAAAGGAGTGAGATGATGGTAGATATATCACCGATTAGCGCTCAACTGCCTTGGATATTACGCCTAGTAATAGCTTCCTTATGTGGTGCTTTAATCGGCTACGAACGAGCAATCCAAAGAAAAAGTGCAGGAGTCAGAACCCACATTGTAGTAGCTTTTTCTTCTGCGTTATTTATGATTCTTTCTAAATATGGGTTTGCTGACTTGATGAAAATTTCCGGGATGGAATATGATGCTTCTCGTATAGCTGCACAAATAGTTTCCGGTATTTCATTTATTGGGGCAGGAACTATTTTAGTTAAGAAAAGTCAGATTTCCGGTTTGACAACGGCTGCAGGTGTTTGGGCAACAGCCGCAATTGGCATGGCGATTGGCTCTGGGTTATACTTTTTGGGCATTATTGCTACCGCGATTCTCTTCATAGTTCAAATGATTTTCCATGATGACACTATAATTAATAAAATCATCATGCATATTCGCTTCAACATTCAAATCGAAGCGGTCAACAAACATGGCATTTTGAAGACAATCGAAAAAGAATTATCGGCCAATCATGTTGAAAATGTGTCAGTTAAAATTTTATACGTTAGCGACGAAAAAATAATTTTCTTCGTTGATGGCATTATCAACAATAATATTGATGAAAATAACATTATTATGGCATTACGCAAATATCCTGACATTAAACGTATTAGCTACACTAGCTTAGGCAAGTAATGTCTTAAAAAATAAGTAGTAGCGGCTTGCTGGCTGCTTATTTTTTTGTACTAAAAAACTAAATCAACTACAATAATACTTAATTACAAATTTCAAGTTCTAGAAAGGGGTATTTTCATGTCTGGATCTCTTGATTACTTACGCTGGCGTGGTGACCTCAGTTATAAAGAACGCCGCTTTAATAGTATCGATGCTGCACTGCTGGCATCCATAGTTTACCTTCCCGCAGACGCTTCTGCTGTCGGGCATACATTATCTGATGTGGCAACAAAACTGCGTGCGCTGCCCTCTTTTCAACATCAGATGCACTCCGAAACTGCAGCTGAAATTATTCTCCTGCCTGATAGTCCACGAATTGGTGGAATGAAAATTCTGGATTGGACAGATAGATTAGAAAAAGCACCTTATCCGTTACAATTTAATGCTGCCACATTTCTCATTGATGATACTTCAGTTGCTATTGCCTTTCGTGGAACCGACGGTTCAATGATTGGCTGGAACGAAGATATGCGCATGAACTACTTATCCGAGATTTACGGTCAAGGAGTTGCAGCCAAATATCTTGAAGAAATTGCCGAAAAGTTTCCAGATAAACAGATTTATCTTATTGGTCACTCAAAAGGAGGCAATTTTGCCCAGTATGCACTAAGTGCCGTTACTCCAGAAATTCAAGATCGTGTAATTTCGGCATTTAGCTTTGACGGTCCTGGCTTTTTCCGCAAGGTTTATACCACTCCAGGTTTTGTACGTGCAATGCCTAAGATGAAAACTTACATCCCCCAAGGATCGATTTTTGGGGCAATGCTAGATCATCCAGAGCGAACTCTCGTCGTAAAAAGTACTGCAGCAATGCGTAATCAACATGATCCAAGACGTTGGTCAGTCGGCCGCGATAGTTTTACTCTCGCTGATGGCTTAACAGCTAGCAGCCGCGTCATCCGCCATGCCTTAATTAACTTCAACAATTCAATTCCAGACGAAAAGCGCAACGAAACCTTTTCCGATCTGTTTGAAGCATTTGAGAACTCAGATATTGAGGAATTACACCAATTAACCAATAACAAATTGGTTGGAACTTATCGCCTTAGCCGCGTTTTCATGACTTTAGAACCAGAAGAGCGTAAACTAATTACCCAAATTTTTACTAATATTTGGAATTCATTTAAAGATAGTGTTAATCTGCCACTTTTAACTAGTAATTATGAACTTTATCCTAAAAGTAATGATTCAAGTAAAGCACCTGTATTCTACGAGTTTTATGACTCAGATGAGCCCAATTTAGAATTACCAGATGAAATAAAAAAGAAACTGCGTTAGCAAATTGTTTCATGTGTAACGCAAAAAGATGGCTGGAAGTTAATAACTTCCAGTCATCTTTTTTATTCAGTTATTTTTTCATATTTTCTTTAACGTCATCAACTTTATCCTTGACGTTGTCAGTTGCTTCTTGTGCCTTATCCTTAACGTCGCCTGCTGCTTGTTGCATCTTGCCCTTAAGTTCTTTAGCTTTACCAGCAACTTTATCTTTTAAACCTTTGTCAGCCATAATTATCGATCCTTTCACAAAAAATTATTGCTAATTAACTATTTACACCTTCATAGTACAAGCTTCGCTGTTTAAAGTCACACAATAAGCTTTATTTTTTGCTAACAAAAAAGCCATGAACTATTGATGAATAGTTCATGGCTTATATTATTCAATACTATCCCGGTTGATCATGACTATAATCCAAGTTGGAAAAGCGATTATAAGGCTTGGAGAACATCAATTTAATCGTGCCACGACTACCTGACCGGTTTTTCTCAATGATTACTTCAACTTCACCATTGTCATCCTCGGCTCCGACTTCTTCATGATCTTCACTACTGCCTTCCTCATTTTCTTCTCGGTAATAATCATCCCGGTATAAAAATGAAACAATATCGGCATCCTGCTCAATAGATCCAGATTCACGAATATCTGATAAAACAGGCCTTTTATCCTGACGCTGTTCAACAGAACGTGATAATTGCGATAGTGCAATTACAGGAACGTGCAATTCTTTAGCCAATTTTTTCAATTGACGTGAAATTGCAGAAACTTCTTGTTGACGCGATTCACTACGCGGTCCTTCAATTAACTGTAAGTAGTCAATTACAATTAAGCCAAGATTTCCTTTTTCTTTGGCAAGACGGCGTGCTTGTGCCCTAATTTCACTCATCTTAATTCCGGGTGTATCGTCAATGTAGATGCTGGCATTAGCCAGTGAACCAGAAGCAACAATTAACTTGCGCCATTCTTCTTCATCAAGCTGCCCCGTTCTCAGGTGCTGCGAATTAATCAATCCTTCTGAAGCAAGCATTCTCTGTACCAGCTGTTCGCCGCTCATTTCTAGTGAAAAGACGGCAACCGTTTTATCAGTATGAAGGCCGACGTATTGTGCCACGTTCATTGCAAAAGCAGTTTTACCAACACCCGGCCGAGCGGCAAGAATAATTAGCTCATCAGCGTGAAAACCTGTTGTCATTTTATCTAGCTCAATAAAGCCTGTGGGCAAGCCCGTAACCATCGACCCATCTTCAGGAATATTATTAATTTCCTCAATTGCAGCATTAACAATGTCCTTGATTTCCCGAAAACCATTTGCGTTGTTTTCGGAAGAGACATTCATAATCTCGCTTTCAGCGTCATCTAAAATATCAGTGACATCATCCGAATCCTGCATTGCGTTAGAAATAATCTTTTGACTGGCAGAAATCAAGCGCCGCAAGAGGGCCTTTCGATGCACAATTTTGGCATAGTAGCTAACGTGTGCTGCTGTTGGGGTTGCAATTGCTAGTTCTGAAACATAAGCAATCCCACCAATATCATCTAGTTGATTTTTCTTTGTTAATTCATCCTGCAAGGTTAACGGATCAATTGCATCACCGCGATCCGAAAGATCCAGCATTGCCTGAAAGATTAGCTGATTTGCTTTTTTATAAAAATCATTCGGCTGAACTTCAGAGCTTGCATCCGCAATTGCATCAGGATCAATAAAAATTGCACCTAAAACAGCTTTTTCAGCTTCATCATCATGCGGTATTTGTTGTGAGACAATATTATCCATTAATCATGACCACTTCTTTAATTAATTTAACGAGTGCTTTAGTCTTGTTCTGTGATGTGAACGCGAATTTTGCCTTCTACGCCTTTAAAAAGTTTAACGGGTACATTTGTGTAGCCTAAAGTTTTAATCGGCTCAGGAAGGACTAATTTGCGTTTGTCGACCTTAACACCAAATTGTTGTTCTAAGCCTTCAACAATTTTCTTGCTAGAAATTGAACCGAATAAACGTGAATCAGCACCAGCTTTTGACTTAAAATTAACGACAGTTTCGTCTTTATCAAGAACAGCCTTAACCTTTTCAGCTTCAGCCTTTTCACTTTCGTAAGCAGCTTTTTCATTGGCTTCAACGCGTTCTAAAGTATGCATATTGGCTTTATTAGCTGCCTTAGCTAAGCCGCGCTTTAATAAAAAGTTTTGAGCATAGCCATCTGGAACATCTTTAACTTCTCCGCGTTTTCCACGGCCTTTGACGTCTTTAGTAAAAATAACTTTCATTTTTCTGCTCTCCTTTATTCATTTTCTTTCTCATAAGTATCAACTGCACCGAGTAACTTTTCAAGTGCTTCTTGTACAGTGACATTTTTAATTTGTGTTGCCGCATTGGACAAGTGTCCCCCGCCACCTAATTTTTCCATGATTACTTGTACATTAATGTCGCCCATTGAACGTGCAGAAATACCAATCATGTCTTTGGCACGGCGAGTTATCGCAAAACTAGCTTCAACATTTTCTAAGTCTAATGCAGTATCAGCTGCTTGTGCCGTAATGATTGGATCAACAATTTTGTTATCATCCCCGCACAAAACAGCCATTTTTGGTCCAATCATTTTTAGACTGCTGACTAGCCGTGTCCGCTGCAAGAAACTATCAATGTCTTCTTTCAATAATTCACTTACACCAACTGAACTAGCTCCAATTGAGCGTAAATAACTCGCAGCATCAAAGGTTCTTGTACCTGTACGTAGCGAAAATTCACGTGAATCAACCGTAATTCCCGCAAGCATTGCAGTTGCTTCAATATCAGTCAATACTCGCTGGCCGGAATTAGGCTGTTGGTATTCTACCATTTCAGTGACCAGTTCACAGGCAGATGAAGCATACGGCTCAACATAAGTTAACATTGGATTTTCAGGAAATTCTTCGCCGCGACGGTGGTGATCAATAACAATAATCCGGTTCCTTAAGCGATCATATAGCTCTTTTGAATATGTAATTGAGTATTTTGAGTGATCAACCATAACTAGCATAGATTTGTCGGTCAGGCTTTCTAAGGCTGTTTCTGGTGAAATAAACATTTCTTGATCATCTTGGGTTTGTTGCATTTTGGCAACTAGCCGACCCACATCATAATTAGTTTTATTAACATCTAGAACAAAATTAGCTTTGACATCATGTAGACGCGCAATTTTAACAACGCCGATTCCACTACCAACAGAGTCCATATCTGGGTTAGCATGTCCCACAACGAAAACCCGATCAGCCTCCTTGAAAAGCTCACTAATTGCCTGGGAAACCATCCGTGCTCTGACCCTAGTCCGCTTCTCCATTGGATTTGACTTGCCACCATAGAATTTAGCGGCACTACCTGGCTGACTCAAAACTACCTGGTCACCACCACGGCCAAGAGCTAAATCAAGGTTTGACTGTGCCTGATCGGCTAGCTCGGTTATTAAGCTACTACCATAAGCAATCCCGATTGATAAGGTCAACGGGGTATTGTTACGACTAGTTTCTAAGCGCAATTTGTCAAGAACTGAAAACTTGTCTTGTTCCATTTGCGTCAAATCCTGCGTATGTAGTAAAAGCAAGAAATGATCTTCATCAATTCGCTTGAGGTAGGCATGATATTTTTTAGCATAATCACTTAGTGTATTTTGCACATAAGAGCTTGTGGTTGTCAGCTCTTGATCATGCATCGTTTCACTTAATTCATCGTAGTTATCAATAAAAATCTGTCCAACTGCCAGCAATTCGTTATTATATTTTTGCTCAATTTTGGCGTAGCGTGTTATGTCTAATAAATAAATAACCCCAAGATTGTCTTGAACAACCATTTCAAATTGGTGATTATCCCAATTAACAACTTGGTTTTCTGCAGTTTTGGCTTTTAAAGAATCATCGATTAATTTGTCTAAATCTGGATCAACCGACTTAATCGTATGTCCAATTAAGTCATCATCTTTTAAATAAAGCTGTAAATAGGGATTTACCCACTGAATCTGCCTGTCTTTGTCATAAAGCAAAATTCCAAGCGGCATTTTAATCATTGCCTCTTGTTCACTACGCTTAATTCGATAGGACAAACTGACAGCAAAGTTATTAGCATTACCAGCAAGGATATAAGCGCCATAAACGATGCAGACAACAGTTAGGATAAAAATCACTACCATCGCCAGTCCAAACAGCGGATTCATGATCATTGCCACGATACTGCCCAAAAAAGACAAGGCGAGGATAATCACAACCGCGGCCGTTAAGCGCGAATCTTTAATAAAAGCAGGAAATTCAAGCTTACGTAAAAAATCTTTCATGTAAGATCCTTCCTAAATTAATGTATAGTACATCAGTATTATTATACCTTGGTTTTACTTAATAAGAAACCTTTGCCTCATTCTTCTAGATGATTGCATATAGCAAAATATTAGGAAAGGTAGCTAATTTTTCACAAACATAAATAAAAAAGTCCCAAAAGCATCCATGCTCTTGGGACTTTTCACTTTTTAATTAAAACTCATCATCTGAAGAATTTTCATACTTTGCTTCAACAAACTTTATACCTTCTTTAGCATCTTGAGTAAGATTAGGTGTAGTTGAAACAAGCTCTCCATTAACATAACTAATTATCATTGGTAAATTCATTCCAGTGTAAAGTGCAAATTTATTTTTTGCAGAAAGCAGTGATTTATAAGCAACATTATATGGAGTTCCCCCAAGAATATCAGTAAATACAACAAAACTTTCTAGACTACTAACTAAATTTAAAAAACGTTTTTGAAAATGTTCGGGACTCTCACCCTCTTTTAGGTCAATTGTATGTATATTTTTTTGTGGGCCAAGAATCATCTCAGCACTTTCTTTAATACCCTTACAAAATGAACCATGACTAAGTAAAACTAAATCCGTCAAATACAACCTCCCAATTTCATTTATGCTGATAAAATATGTAACCATGTACCAAAGATACTGAAAGCAACTATAGCAACTAAAATCCAGGAAACCTTCCATTTCTTTCTAATCATCCATAAAACTATCAAAGTAGCCACTAAAGGCAGCATTGATGGCACAATTTGGTTTAACGTACTGACTAAAGAAACTGCTGATTTTCCTGTACCAATTTTTATTGGTGAATTAACAACCACATAGCTTGGAATCATTGCACCTACAACCATCATTCCCAAAATAGCTGCTTTATTAGAAATATTTTGAATTATATTTGAATCACTCACTCGTTGAATAAATTTGGTGCCTTGTTCATAACCAATTTTCAAACCAAACCATCTTACAGCAATAGTTACGATGTTATATGAGGCCATAAATAAAATAGGTCCCAAAATATTTCCTGCTTGACACAGAGCCAAAGCAATACCCATACAAATGACTCTCCATGTTGTTAAAAACATTGAGTCTCCAATTGCCGATAAAGGCCCCATGAGACTTACCTTAACGTTGTTAATAATATCAGGATCAAAATCAGGATTTGCTTTATTCTCTTCCTCCATAGCAATAGATGTTCCAAGAACTAACGGTAACAAGACATTAGTAATATTAAAAAATTGCATATGTCTTTGTAGAGCTTGTGCTTTACCATTTTTATCGTCTTTATAAATTACCCGTAGCGACGGAACCATACTAAAAGCATATCCAGTAGCTTCTTGACGTGTTAATTCCCAAGGAGCATTAGCTGCAAATGATCGCCAAAATGTTGACCATAGAGCCTTACGCATCTCTTTATTAGAAGTTTTCATCATCTTCCACTACTCCCTTCTTAACTAATTCCATTTGTTGGTTTATATTCTTTTCGTTATAGTACAAAACCATAACGATGACTAAGCCAAAAATTGCAATTCCGATAATCGGAATTTTCAAATAAGCAGTTAAAGCAAATCCAAGAATCATGTATGGAACAATATCTTTACGGAGCATCTGTTGAATTAGTAGGGCAAATCCAAAAGCAGGTAACAATCCACTAGCAACAACCAAACCTTCTTGAACAAATTCGGGAATAATACTAATTATCTCCTTAGAAAATCCTGTTCCAAAGTAATAGGCCAACATAATAAACAGAACTGATGGCAGAAAGTTAACAGCAGTACCACCCCAAAAGGCCATTAAACTTAATTTTCGATCTTCAGCTTTTTCAGCATATTCATCCATTTTGTTAACATACATCGGTGCTACAAAAATATACATAACATTTTGTACAATCAACACTAACATAGATAATGGTAATCCAAACGTTAGAGCTGCTGAGATTCCTTTTCCTGTAGATAATGCAAAAGTCGTCCCTAAAACAGAAGCAGACACCATATCTTGCGGGGTAGAAATACCAACTTCAACAACACCAATATATGCTAGTTCCATTGCTGCGCCAATTTTAATTGCCTCTGGCACATTACCTAAAACTACACCTACTAATGGTGCTAAAGCAATTGGCCGAAATATCATGGATGCTCCAGTTAGAAAGTATTCACTATAACCAATCAAAGCTACTAATCCAATTAAAAGTGTTTTTACAAGCATTTTTTCTCCCTCTATTCCGTAGAAAGATCATTTTCTTTAACTACTTTTATAGGCGAAGTCGACACTTGTTGCACTTCAACTTTAACGCCTTGCATAATAAGTTTATTTAATTGTTTTTCATCTTCTGCACTTACATTAATAGATGGAGCTAAAATCCTAGTTTTACTGGTTTCTTTTGTGCCTCCCAAATTAAGAGTTTCAGGTTTATGATTCATTTTACTTATGATTCTAAATGCATCATTAATGCTTTCAACTATAATCATTAATTTGTATTTATCTGTTATTCCACTATTCAAAGATTCAATACTACGCTCAATACTTTGCATTACCAACTTACTACCAGAAGGTTTTGCCATTTTAATCGATGCTTTTCTAATAGGGTCTTTGGGAACATCATCATTAGCAATTAAGATACAATCTGCACTCACTGCTCCATACCAAGAAACTGCAACCTGTCCATGAAGTAGTCGATGATCCACTCGAAAAAGTTTTATCATAATTTTCAGTTACTCCTTTCGTATCGGTAACTTCCATATTTACAGCGATCGCTAAATCTTATTCTTATTTGCTAATTTGACATTTCAAAATACTAGATACATAACACAAACCAATCATTAATTGCTCAATTTATAATGGTTCTAAAGCGATCGTTTTATTTTTTTAATATTCAACCTTACCCATATATCTTCTTACATCTAAGGAATGATTGCGGAGATCAGCAAGTTTTGCACGATACTCACACAAAACTGAATAGAATAAAATAGGGTTGAAGTATTCAGCAACACTACTATCAATAAGATCTAAACCTAATTCTTTTGCATCGACTATCTCTATCTTATTACCATACTTCTTCAAGAATTTGATTGCTCTTTCGTCTAATGGACGAGTTCTTCCTATACTTTCCATTACAATATAAGGCTTATCCTTATCTGTCACTTCAAAAGGTCCATGGAAGTATTCACCAGAATGAATTGGAGAAGCATCAAGCCATTGCATTTCCATTAAACTGCAAATGGCAAAGCCATATGTATGACCAAATGAAGCCCCACTGCCTAAAATGTAAAACATTGGTTCATTTTGATATTTCTTTGCAAATTCTTTTGTGCGATCTTGTACCTGAGCCAACGCATTTGTAACTATTGTATCTATTCTCTTAAATCCATCTGCAAATTCAGACAATTTACCATAGCCTTCTAATTCAGCTAGAGTTTGAGAAGTGATATCAAGCATTATAGCCATTGGATTATTTACAACTTCATCTTCATTTCCCCATTCATAAATTATCTTTTCATCTGAATACTTCAATAATTCGGCTTTTGGGTTAAAAGTTAATCCAATTGTAAATGCACCCTTTTCTTGCGCAATTTTAGCTGCTTCAACAGCTTCAGGAGTGTTCCCACTATGTGAACAAACAAAAACAATCGAGTGTGGGCCTATCTTTTTTGGTGTAACATGAACGAACTCATTTGCTGTATACCAGCCTGTAGATACCTTTTCTGCTTCAGATTGTAGGAAATAGTATGAAGGATACATATCTACCAACGAACCACCGCAAGCTGTAAAGTAAATGTTGCTAATTTTTCCATTGTTGTGCTTCATGATATTTTTTACAATTGCTTTATTTTCCATTTTTTCTCCAATCATCAACTTATAACATCATATGTTGTTATATTTTTTACATTTTGATTGTACACGCTTTCATAAATAAATGTCAACGCTTTTTTGTTATAACTTTATAGATTAATTATTTATATCTAGAAAAACCTATTAAAAAAGCAGATAGGAATTCTACTCCTATCTGCTTTTTTTATCCTAGACTAATCGACTAAATAATCTTAAACCATAAATTCATAACGATCAGTAGCTATGTACTCTGTACCCACTTGAACTACCTGTTTGTTTTTATCAAAAACTTGGTTTCGTAAATAGAATAATGGAAATCCTACGGATCGTTGTAGTAGCCTAGCTTGCTCTTTATTAGCCAACACAACACGTAAAATACTTTCTGAATCTTCTAGATTATCTATTTCATAATGATCTTTAAAAGTCTTATATAAAGATTCACTTAAATCATAATTTGTTAGCCCCTCAAATCGTGGAAGCGGGTAATAGTTACTTTCTATAACTGTTGGATCATTATCTAAATAACAAATCCGAACTGAATGAATAGCGTACTCGTTATCACATTTTAAGCTCTTACGTAGTTCTGCATCAGTTTTTACTTTTTCAAGTTTCAAAACTTTCATTTTAGGCTTGAAACCATTTTTTACTGCAGTTTTTGAAAAACTTTCAATGGAATTACTTTTTAGTAGACGTTTAACATGATGTAATTCTCTAACAAAGCTTCCTTTTCCTTGAACTTTTTCCACGATTCCATCAGCAACTAATCCATTGACTGCTTCTCTAATAGTAATTCTACTTACACCATATATCTCTTTTAGTTGCTCTTCACTAGGCAATTTTGTATCAACTGGATATATACCTGTAAGTATCTTTTCGCGTAAGTCTAGCATTACCTTTTGGTACTTAGTTCTTGCTTTATCTTTTGTCATAATACAAACTCTCAATCTAAAAACAGTAAACTTATAAATACTTAATAATTTACATGTTCATTAGTAAATTGGTAATAGTAAATAAAAGCTAAGAATAATCAAGTATTGTAGCTTCTCTATCACTTTTACCAATTATATCATTTATATTTTGCTGTTAAGTAACTAATAACTCTTACCTATGTATGTTCAGACCCTATGCGAATTTTCCTTATTAAGCACTGATTTTACTTTTAGAAACGATAGAAATATCGCACTAGTTTTCACATAATCATAAACTTAGCAATCCTAAACATAAAAAAACCTCTAGCCAAAACTTAATCCGGCTAAAGGGTTCAAAACTATTTGTTTTAGTCTTCAGTAACGAATGGCAACAAGCCCATAATGCGAGCTCTTTCGATTGCCTTAGCTACCTTACGTTGGTTCTTAGCGCTGGTGCCAGTGACACGACGTGGTAAGATTTTACCTCTTTCAGAGATAAAACGTTTCAACAGATCAACGTCCTTGTAGTCAACGTAATCAATGTGGTTGGCTGCGATAAAGTCAACCTTACGACGACGGTGGCCGCCACCTCTTCTTTGTTGAGCCATATCCTCGGTCCTTTCTTAGAAATTAGAATGGAAGATCATCATCAGAGATATCAATTGTATCACCCGAGCCAGCAAACGGATCCTGCATAGAATCTGGTTGATTACCTACTGGGTTGTTCTGATTAGATGTTCCCATATTTTGCGGATTATTGGTATTTGGATTACCAAAGTTTCCGTTGTCAGTTGGTGCAAATCCACCATTTTGACCACGGGCTTCACGATCTTTGCGTGATTCAAGCAATGCAAAGTTGTCTACGACAACTTCTGTTACATATACTCTTTGCCCATCTTTATTATCGTAACTTCTGGTTTGAATTCGGCCATCAATACCAACAAGTGAACCTTTAGATGTAAAATTACAGAAGTTTTCTGCTGATTTTCTCCAAATGACACAGCTGATAAAATCCGCACCTCTCTCACCTTGAGCGTTAGTATATTGACGATCAACGGCAAGAGTAAACGTAGCAACCGAGATTCCACTCCCAGTAGTACGTAATTCAGGATCACGTGTTAAACGGCCAACAAGTACAACTCGATTAATCATACTTCAGGTCCTTCCTTTCCTAAATCACGAAAACGATAAAGTTTTTGTTTTATTATCCAACTTTAACAGTCATTGAACGTAAAACAGCAGAGTCAATCTTAGACAAACGGTCAAACTCATTAACTGCGTCAGCGTTTTCTGCAGTGAAAGTCATAATGTGATAGATTCCCTCACGATATTTATTGATTTCATATGCGAAATGACGCTTTTCCCAGTCTTTTGACTCAACCATCGTACCACCGTTATCGGCAATAACCTTATCATAGTTTTCAACTAAAGCTTTCTTTGATTCTTCATCAATATCAGGCTTGATAATGTAAGTTATTTCATACTTAGTAGTTGTCATTACTAGTGCACCTCCTTTTGGACTAAATGGTTCTTGCTAAAAATCAAGAACAAGGAGTAATTCTTTTTTATTACTCGCAATCTCTAATTTTAGCACAAAAACAAAAAATTACCAAACTATCTTCACGTGATCCTCTGAGAATTTTCTATTCTCATAACAGTAAATACGTAAAACAGTCTGATAATTTTTATTTGTTTTTATTAATCATTTTCTTCAGTTGGTGTTTCAGTTTCTTCTGCATCGCCAACTTCTTGATCTGCTTCGGCTGGAACAACAGCAAGACTAGCTACTTTACTGTCATCGCCAACCTTAATTAAGCGAACACCAATTGTGCTACGACCAGTTTGAGAAACATTATCAACCTTGAAACGAATCATGATTCCATCATCCGTAATGACCATGATATCTTGTGTTCCATCGATTACAGTTACACCAGATAGTGGTCCATTCTTTTCCGTAACGTTAGCGGTCTTAATTCCTTTACCACCACGCCCTTTAGTTGGATATTCACTAGCTGAGGTGCGTTTACCATAACCTTTTTCAGAAATAACAAGAACTTCATCGCTATCCTTAACAACACCAGAACCAACAACATAATCATTTTCACGTAAGTTAATTCCGCGTACACCAGCAGCAGTTCGGCCCATTGAACGAACTGCTGACTCGTTGAAGCGAACAGCATAGCCTAGATGAGTTCCAATCAAGACATCTTGTTTGCCATCAGTTGTCAAAACATTGCTCAATTCATCCCCATCACGCAAGGTTAACGCAATTAAACCGCTATTTCTAATATTAGCAAATTCACTAACACTAGTGCGCTTTACTGTTCCCATCTTGGTAATGAAGAAGAGGTATTGATCATTGGCATCTTCTTCAACGTTGATAATGGTCTGAATCTTCTCACCCTTTTCAAGTTGAAGTAAGTTAACGATTGGTAAGCCCTTCGCTGTTCGACCAAATTCAGGAATTTCGTAGGCTTTCTTCGAGTAGACCTTTCCCTTATTGGTAAAGAATAAAAGCATATCGTGAGTACTTGAGTAGATCAGCTTTTCAATAAAGTCGCCGTCCTTAACACCCATTCCTTTAATGCCTTTACCACCACGGTTTTGTGTCTTAAATTCGTTAATTAACATCCGTTTGATGTAGCCGCTGTGTGTCAAAGTTAATAAAACGTCTTGTTTTTCAATTAGATCTTCATCTTCAATTGAAATAACTTCACCTTCACCAATCTTGGTCCGGCGCTCATCACCAAACCGCTTTTCAATATCAAGCAGTTCTTCATAGATGATTTCGTTAATTCGCTCTGGCTTAGCTAAGATATCCTTGTAATCGTCAATCTTAACCTTTAATTCGTTGTATTCAGCTTCAACTTTGTCACGTTCTAATCCAGTCAAACGAACCAGACGCATGTCCAAAATAGCTTGTGATTGCTTGTCATCTAAGCCGAAACGACTAATTAAGGCAGCCTTAGCAATATCACTTGATTCACTTTGACGAATAATATGAACAATTTCATCAATATGGTCAAGAGCAATCTTCAAACCTTCTAGAATATGTGCTCTTGCTTCAGCCTTAGCTAAGTCAAACTTAGTTCTGCGTGTAACAACGTCTTCTTGATGCTTCAAGTAGTATTGCAGCATCTCTTTAAGACTAAGGAAATGTGGCGCACCATCAACGATTGCTACCATGTTCATTCCGAAGTTAGCCTGCATTTGAGTCAGCTTAAATAAGTTATTCAAAATAACACTTGCACTAGCATCACGACGAACGTCGATTGTGATTCTCATCCCAGACTGGTCGGACTCATCACGAACACCGGTAATCCCGTCTATTGTCTTAGAGCGAGCTAGATCAGCAATTTTCTTAACCAATTCAGCCTTATTTACCAAGTAAGGAATTTCGGTTACAACAATTCGTTCACGACCACTTTTTTCAGTTTCAATTGTTGTATTTGCTCGAACAACAATGTTGCCGCGTCCTGTTTCATAGGCCCGGTAAATTCCACCACGGCCCATAATTGTCCCACCAGTTGGGAAATCCGGACCTGGAATTGCCTTCATCAGTTCCTTAGTTGACACATCTGGATTATCCATCAGCATATGAATGCCTTGAATAACTTCGGCAAGATTATGTGGCGGAATGTTTGTCGTCATTCCGACAGCAATTCCGCTAGTTCCGTTGACTAAAAGGTTAGGAATTCTGGCTGGTAAAACAACCGGCTCGTTTTCTTCATCATCATAGTTACGTTGCCAATCAATCGTATTTTTGTTGATATCGCGCAACATTTCAACGGCAATTTTACTCATCCGCGCCTCGGTATAACGCATTGCGGCTGGTTCATCACCGTCGACAGAACCAAAGTTGCCATGGCCATCAACCAACATATACCGGTAACTGAAGTCCTGTGCCATATGTGCCATAGCCAAGTAAATTGAGGAGTCTCCGTGCGGGTGGAACTTACCCATAACTTCTCCAACAATTCTGGCAGATTTCTTAAATGGTTTATCTGGTGTAACGCCCAGTTCGCTAATTCCATAAAGAATACGACGTTGAACTGGCTTCAAGCCATCGCGCACATCAGGCAAGGCCCGAGCCACAATAACTGACATCGCATAGTCCAAAAACGAACTGTTCATCACATTGGTCAAATCGACATTTCTAATTCTGTGATCTTGACTTTGATTGTCGTTATCCATTTAAACCTCCTAAGCATCCAAATTTTCAACATATTTAGCATTATTTTCAATAAAGCTTCGTCTTGGTGCAACTTCATTACCCATCAAAAGTTCAAAAACTTCATCAACGTTTTTGGCATATTCTGGGCTAACACGATCAAGGCGTCTATTTTCAGGATTCATTGTTGTATCCCACAACTGGTCAGCATCCATTTCGCCCAATCCTTTGTATCGTTGAACGTTCGGTTTTGGACTAGGTTGCAAACTACCTAAGTAATCGTGTAGCTCTTCATCGGTATCAAGGTACTTAATCACCTTACCCTGACGAACTTGATATAGAGGTGGACGTGCAATATAAACATAGCCTTTATCAATCATTGGACGCATGTAGTTGTAAATCAGCGTTAACAATAAAGTTCTAATATGCGCGCCATCAACATCGGCATCCGTCATGATGATTAATTTGTGATAACGAGACTTTGAAACGTCAAAATCAGCACCAAAACCTGTTCCCAAAGCAGTAAACAGTGAACGAATTTCTTCGTTAGCCAAAATCCGATCCATTGAAGCTTTTTCAACGTTTAATATTTTTCCACGAATTGGCAAGATAGCTTGCGTCAAACGAGAACGTCCCTGCTTTGCAGAACCACCAGCTGAATTACCCTCAACGATAAATAATTCTGAAATTGTTGGATCATTACTGGTGTTATCTGCTAACTTACCTGGTAAATTGGCAATTTCCAGTCCGGATTTTTTTCTTGTAACTTCACGTGCCCTTTTGGCAGCAGTTCTGGCTCTTTCAGCTAATTGCGCTTTTTCAACGATCTTGCGTCCTACCTGCGGATTTTCCATCAAAAACGAGGTGAATGTTTCTGAAAAAGCACGGTCTACAGCTGTTCTAGCATCAGAATTACCAAGCTTGGTCTTGGTTTGCCCCTCAAATTGCGGATTCGGGTGCTTAACTGAAACAATCGCTGTCATCCCTTCACGAATGTCCTCACCTGACAAGTTATCATCATTATCTTTTAACAACTTAGTCTTGTGCGCGTAGTCATTAACTACACGTGTTAAAGCGGTCTTAAAGCCCGCTTCATGCATCCCACCTTCATAGGTGTGAATATTGTTAGCAAAGGTCATTAAGGTTGTTTTATAGCCTTGTGTATATTGCAACGAAACTTCGACGTTAATGTCATTAAAGTCACCTTCAACATATATCGGTTTATCAAACAAAACCTCTGTGTCGCGATTCAAAAATGAAACATATTCTTGAATACCACCTTCATAGTGATAAACATCTGTTTCTGCACTGTCCTTACGTTTATCCGTAAAGGTTAATTTTAGACCCTTGTTTAAAAAGGCAAGTTCACGAATTCTATTCTTTAAGATTTGATCATCAAAAGACGTGGTTTCGGTGAAAATATCAGGATCTGGATAAAAATGAACAATTGTACCATGCTCTGAAAGTGGGACCGAACCAGTCATTTTCATTTCATGGTCTACGCGTCCATGATTAAAGTCGATATAGTACTTTTTGCCATCACGCATTGTTGTAACATCAAGCTTTGTAGATAAAGCGTTAACTACTGAAGCACCAACACCATGCAAACCACCAGAAACCTTATATCCGCCACCGCCGAATTTACCACCGGCATGAAGAACTGTAAAAACAGTTTCAAGCGCAGGACGACCAGTCTTCTTTTCAATATCGACTGGAATACCACGTCCATCATCTTGAACGGTAACACTACCATCTTCGTTGATGGTAACTTCGATTTTTGTCGCAAAACCTGCTAAACTTTCATCGATTCCGTTATCAATTATTTCCCAAACTAAGTGATGAAGGCCTTGAGAGCTAGTCGAGCCAATATACATACCGGGCCGTTTACGAACAGCTTCAAGTCCACCTAAGACTTGAATCTGACTGGCATCATACTTATCGGCTTCTTTTTCATATTTTTCTATTTGATTGAGGTCTTCGTTACTCTTGTCTGCCATTCATTTTCCCCTCTTCTAAATAAATCTTCCCAGATTTAATTCGGTATACCTTCGGCTTCTTGATTATTTCCCAGGAAATACCCTCAAGATCTGTTGTTGTAATAAAAGTTTGTGTCTTACCATGGATATAGTTAAGTAAGGCACTTTGGCGGCTATGATCGAGTTCGCTCATTACATCGTCAAGTAAAAGTAATGGATATTCACTAGTCAGATGGTGAACCAGTTGGATCTCAGCGAGTTTAACACTCAGAGCAATCGTACGCTGCTGCCCTTGAGACCCATATAAATGGGCATCCTTACCATCCAATTTAAATTCGATGTCATCCCGATGTGGCCCACTTAAAGTTGTCTTTTTAAGCAGTTCCATTTGCTTGTTTTTCTGAAAACTAGCAAGCAATTTTTGATAAACAGTTTCAACATCATCGTCTTCTGTTATGTCTTTAACTGAAGGTCGATAACTAATTTTAAGTTTTTCATTGCTAGAACTAATGCTCGTATAAGCGTTTTGAGCATAATTATCTAAGAAATGCAGAAATTTGAATCTGCGTACAATCACTTCTGCTGCAACACCTGCAAGTTGATCTGACAAAACATCCAAAAACAAGGTGTCATGTGCAGCCCCACTTGCTAACTGCTTCAAGTAATTGTTTTTTTGCTGTAAGACTTGCTTATATTTACCAGCAAAATACAAATATTCCGCATTAATCTGACCGAATTCTTGATCCATAAATCGGCGCCTTAACGAAGGCGCACCTTTGATTAAATCAAGATCTTCTGGTGAAAACAAAATGGCGTTTAGTTGTCCGACATATTTGGATAACTTAGCCTGTTCCACTCGATTAATCCAGACTTTTTTACCTTTTTTGCTTAGTAAAACACGCAACGAGACATCAACCTGGCTCTTGTATACATGACCAGAAATATTTGCAAAATCTTTGCCAAAAGCAATCAACTCTTTATCACTACTCGTCCTATGGGATCGTGTTAATGCTAAAAAATAGATTGCTTCAAGTAGATTAGTTTTTCCTTGTGCATTTTGCCCAATAAAAATATTGACATTAGGATCAAAATCAACATCGAGCTGTTCTAAATTGCGATAATTTTGCGCAATAAAATGCTTGAGATACATTAAAATTACCGAAACTGATATGTTTCGTGGTCAACCTCAATCTGATCGCCGGGTCTAATTTTTTTACCACGTCGATTTTCTTTTGCCCCGTTAAATAACACAGGATTATCTTGCAGATACCATTTGGCCTGACCACCAGAGGAAATAATGCTTTCCTCCTTCAAAAATTGACTAAGAGTTACATACTCACCCTTTACCTTAAATTCCTTGATAATATCCACCTTCATCACTTTAATTACTATAGTTAGTATAGGCTTTTGGGACCCAAAACACAACTTTAAACGCAATATAACGCCCTAGAAACGTTTTTTTTCAAATAAACACATCACGGCAGTTGACACCAAAAATAAAAGAACAGCCTTTTTGGCTTGTTTTTGAAAAAATGGGCAAAGAAAAAGCCATCGACCGATGACTTTTTCTTTTTATTTAGTCTAAATAATTTCTTAGAAAGTTCTAACTGGTGTAATCAGTTGGACAAAATCAATTTCGTCCTTATCTGGGTTAACAGTAAACGGACGTAATGGTTGGGTGAAGTCCATTACTACTGCATCAGTGACAGATGCACGCAAAGCGTCACGTAAATAGTCTGGGTTGAAGGAGATCTTTAAGTTATTACCTTCAAGCTTTTTGAAGCTAACATCTTCTTCAACGTTACCAATTTCAGCGGACTCACCTGACAATTTAGCAGTTTGGTTTTCAGTGTCTAGGGTTAAATCAACAACGTTATTCCGACCAGCATGTGTCAGCAAACTTGCTCGATCAAGCGCACTGGATAATTCAGACAAATCAAATTCAACTGTTGTTGTACTCTCGGTTGGAATTAAGCGTTCAGTGTCAGGGTAGCTGCCCTCAAGTAAGCGTGAATAGAATAAAATGTTGCCAATTTCAAACAGTACTTGATTTTCACCAGGACAAACTTTAATTTCTGGATCTGTTTCGCCAATAATACGAGCTAGTTCTAGCAAACTTTTTCCTGGGATAATCAAATCTGTCTTAACTTGCGGACCGTTTTCCAAAGTTAAGGCACGACTCGAGAGACGGTGCGAATCAGTTGCAACAGCATGAATTTTATCAGAACTAAAATTGAAATGAACTCCAGTTAAGACGAGGCGACTTTCTTGAGTAGCAACAGCAAACTGAGTTTCATTAATAATTTCGCGGAATGTTTTTCCAGAAATGACAAAAGAGGACTCGTCAGCAATTTCCGGTAATCTTGGATAGTTGTTTGCATCAAGACCGTTAATTATGAATTCACTATTTTCAGAAATAATTTGGGTTTGGAAACTCTCTTTTACTTCTAAAGAAAATTCCTTACCAGGTAAACGTCTAATAATTTCGCTGAAGAAACGGGCAGGTAAAACCACTGATCCAGTAGATTCGACTGTTAAGTCTTCACTGACAGGAATATGAATTTCAATTGAAATTTCAGTATCACTACCAGTTAGGATTAATTCATCTTCAGTTAGGTTAAGTTTAATTCCGCTTAATATTGGAATTGTTGCACGTGAAGAAATAGCATGCATTACATTGTTTAGATTGTCGACAAAGAGATTGCGATTTACGGTAAATTTCATTTGTTACCTCCTGAGTTTGTGTCTGTTTTATTTATATTAATTATATATATAATTAAGTAGTATTAGTAGGTCCTGTGTTTTCTGTTGAAAAACATTAACATCCCTAAAATAACGTAATCGTGACGGTTAAGAAAATGTGTACAAGAGCAAAAGTTTTCCACATTTCACTATTGAATTAGTGGTCAAGCATTTGCTTCAAATCGAACACTGCAGTCTTAATATCAGAATCAGTTTTAATTTCGCGACTGATCTTTTCGCAGGCATGCATCACAGTCGTATGATCTTTACCACCAAATTCTTGACCTATTTTAGGTAGACTTGAATCGGTTAGCTCTCGCGAAAGGTACATTGCAATTTGGCGCGGTACCACTATTTGGCGGACCCGCTTTTTTCCTTTCAACTCATAAGTTGAGGTTTGAAAATAATTGGCAACAACTTCCTGAATTTTAGAAATTTGCAATCCCTGATTCTTTTGAACTAACTTCAAATCGGCTAAAGCTTCTCGTGCTAAGTTTACATTGATGTCTTCATGTTCAATCGTTGCGTGTGCCTGGACTTTAACTAGAGATCCTTCGAGTTCTCTAATGTTGGTGTCAACCTGAGAGGCAATATAGTCAAGTGTACTGTCATCGATTGTCAGATTTTCGGCTTCAGCTTTTTTGCGTAAAATTGCAATTCGCGTCTCCAGATCAGGTGGCGTAATTTCAACTTGTAAGCCCCAGGTAAACCGTGAAACCAGCCTTTCTGATAAATCAGGAATTTCGGTTGGTAACCGGTCACTAGTCATGACAATTTGCTTTTGATCATTATATAAGGTTTCGAATGTATGGAAGAATTCTTCCTGAATACCTTCTTTTTTAGCAAAAAACTGAATATCATCAACTAGCAATAAGTCGCAGGTTCGATATTTCTCACGAAATTGATCTTGCGACTTATTTTTGATCGAATTAATGAAATCGTTGACGAAGGTTTCACTTTGAATATAAACGACTTTCGCATTTGGCCGCTCAGCTAACATTTGATGACCAATCGCTTGCATCAAGTGCGTTTTACCAAGACCAACGCCACCAAAGATAAATAACGGATTGTAAAAACTACCTGGACTATCGGCAACTGCTAAGGCAGCACCGGCAGCCAACTTGTTTCCTTCACCTTGAACAAAATTATCAAAAGTATATTTGTCGTTTAGCTTAAGGTTACGGACAAATGTATTATCGCTTGAGGGTTGAATTCTATCTTGCGTAATTTGTGCTTGAGGCTTAGGGGTTACTATCCGTTCACTACTAGTGTCGCCTTCAATTTGAAAAACAGGAATTACCTCAATATTAGCGTACCCGTATGCAGATTGAATTAACTCTGATGCTAGATTCTTTTCCCAATAACCCTTTGTTACCGGATTTTGGACGGCAATTTTTAATTCATGAGTATTTTTGTCATAAGAAATAGGCTTAGTATTTTTAAACCAAGCATTGTATGCGACCTCGTTAAAGCGTGCACGCATTTCTTCATTAAAATGTTGCCAAAATTTATTGATGTCAAACAAAATAAGTCCCTCCGATAACGTTAAGCAAAACCTATTTTACCATCTAATAAAAATGTTTTCCACAAGTGAATAATAATAATCCAAAAGTCACAAGCTGTGGATTATTTTTTAATTAAAATACACAAATTTTAGATGATGGATGCAAAAATTTTAGTAATATACAACAAATTATGTGGATATTTTTTATTGTAGTAGCAGATAATCAAGCGATTTTAGTGGCGAAATATCCACATGCTGTGAATAAGTTTTTAAACAGGTTGGGGACTGTGCATAAAGCTGTGTAAAGTTCTGTGATTGCCTTTCTGTGGATAAAAAACACAACAAAATTTTAAACAGGTAAAGTTCGTGTTATGAGAAAACTTTACCTCTGAGCAGTGAAACATTTTCGCTTTTGTCATGACATATTATTTGCAGCAAAAAGTGCGTATAAAAAGAGCATCCCAAATGAGAGTGAATTGACTTAGGATGCCGCGAAAATATAATTTTGGTCACGTGTACTGACACGAACATAACTCGAAACAAAACTATATGGTTTTAGAAAAAGTAGATTTTCACTTTTAGTGAGTTTTTCAAACTTTAATTGTTAGGTACCTTTTCAGAATTGAAATTAATATCCAAATTAAGTAGCAGACTACTTGATATTCCTAGAACCTCTTGTATTTTTACTGCAGTTTTCTCATCAACAAAAGCTTTACGATTTAAAATTTGAGAAACTTTTTCTGGATTAATGCCAAGTCGCTTTGCTAAATCATCTTCAGTAATCTTAAAGTCAGCCATAGTTTCTTTTAATAGGTCAGCGGCTGAAGATGTGTGATATGCCTGTATTTTATTATTACGATTTAACATACAATTTTCTCCTAATCTTTTGGAATTTTCTTTTATTTTACATATATTACTTAAAGGAGCTAAAGTATTATATAAAAATTTGCTAATTATTATAGGTAACTAGCATATATTGGAGTCTAGGTTATAGAAGAGGTACCAGATAAAGTTTAGGAAATGATTTAATCACGAAGCATCAATATCGTAATACCAATATTGTTCTTTCTATTCTTTTTATCTTGTTTGCGGCAATAATTTGGTTTCGAAAGACTGATGGATCAGGATTTGCTCAAACAACAAGCTTGCGTTGGGTAGCTTTAGCAGTTTTCGCAAGTTTCTTTGCATTCGTGTTAATTATCGAGATGATTATTTTTGCTATAGCGCGTAGATCAAGAAAATAAGATTTTTAATTTGAATAAATAAAAAACTTGAGCTATTTATAAGAGATTTGCCGCTAACAGCTGAAACTAAGTAGCAAATTATCCCTAAATTGGTAATTTACGACATCTTTTTTAGTTTTTCCTTGGTTTTTTACTTTAATCATGATATTCTAGATACTAAATTGTGCAGTTAGCATATTAAAAATGGAGGTGTAGTTTAATGACAACTAAAAGAACTTACCAACCTAAAAAGCGTCACCGTTCACGCGTTCATGGCTTTATGAAGCGTATGAGCACATCAAACGGCCGTAAGGTTTTGGCTAGACGCCGTGCAAAGGGTAGAAAAGTCTTATCTGCTTAAACCACTGAAATCCCAGTGGTTTTTTTAATATCAAAGAGTGGAATGAAGCGTTTTGAGAAAGTCTTATCGAGTTAAAACAGAAAATGATTTTCAACGAGTTTTTAAATCTGGTAATTCAGTAGCAAATCGGGCCTTTGTTATCTATAAAATAGAGAAGCCAGAAAATGCCCACTTTCGCGTAGGTATTTCTGTCGGTAAAAAGGTCGGTCATACGGCTGTAGTCCGGAATCGACTCAAGCGTTATATTCGCGCAGTGCTTACTGAAAACAAAGCAAGAATTGAACCGCAAATCGATTTTTTGGTGATTGCACGCCCGTATGTCCGTGATTTTAGTATGACTGAAATTCGGAAGAACCTGTTTCATGCACTCATTTTGGCTAATGTCATAGAAGAGATACCAGATAAAGTTGAGGAAGATTAGAGTGAAAGACATTTTAACTAAAAAGAATGTCAAGCGAATACTTATTGTACTTACAGTAATGATGGTCGCTGTCGTCTTAACAGGCTGTGCGACAAGTAGCAAGCCTGCACCTGTTTCGCATACTAGTGGCAATTGGTGGAATCGTTGGGTCATTTACTACATGTCAACGTTTTTACTATGGCTTGCTAAGATTATTGGCAATAATTATGGTTGGGCAATTATTATCTTTACTATTATTGTACGTATAATTGTGTACCCACTAAGTGCTATTTCAATTAAGAGTACAACTAAGATGCAAGGTATTCAGCCAGAAATTGATGCATTGCGCAAAAAATATCCTGGTAACGATACTGAATCGAGAACTTTGCTTTCACAAGAAACCAACAAGCTTTATAAAGAAGCAGGAATTAATCCTTATGCTGGTTGCTTGCCACTACTAATTCAAATGCCGGTTATGCTTGCATTGTATGGTGCGATTGCGCAAACGCCACAATTGATGACTGGTCACTTTATGTGGATGGACTTAGGTAAACCGGATCAGTACTTTATTATGCCGATTTTATCGATGGTTCTAACTTTCTTGTCGACATATATCAGTCAATTATCAACTCCGAAGGAGTCACAAAACTTCTCGTCGAAGATTATGACTTATGGTATGGCAATTATGGTTGGTGTGATGGGAATCTACTTCCAATCAGCAATTGTTTTATACTGGGTAGTTTCTAACCTCTTCCAAGTAGTACAAACGTTTATTTTACAAAACCCAATTAAATATCGTCGTGAGCAGGAAGCAAAAGCTGAAGCTGAACGCGAGCGTAAGCGTAAACTGCGTAAGACATATAAACGGTTAAAGCGTAATAAAAAGTAAATATTCAATCTAAAGTGATTTAGATAAAGTAGTCAAAGTGCTTTATACATCATGGTTTATTCATGGTGTTATAATGCGCTTTTTTTATTGAAAAGGGGAAAATATCATGGCGCAAACTTTAACAGAATTTGATACGATTGCAGCGATTTCAACTCCAATTGGTGAGGGTGGAATTTCGATTGTTAGAATGTCTGGTGAAGATGCTGTAAAAATTGCCAATCAAGTATTTAAGGGCGGCAATTTGACTAAGGCGGCAAGTCATACCATTCATTATGGACACATCATTGATCCCACAAATAAAGAAGTTATTGATGAAGTAATGGTTTCAGTTATGCTCGCACCTAAAACTTTTACACGTGAAAACATAGTTGAGATCAACTGTCATGGAGGTATTGTCGTTACCAATCGGATTTTGCAGTTACTATTAAAAACTGGTGCACGAATGGCTGATCCTGGTGAATTTACCAAGCGTGCATTTGTTAATGGACGAATTGATTTAACCCAAGCTGAAAGTGTCATGGATGTTGTCAGAGCTAAGACAGACCGAGCACGCCAAGTTGCGGAAAAACAGCTTGAAGGTGGATTGTTAGAAAAAATCCAGGGGATGCGCCAAGAAATTTTAAACGTCTTAGCAAACGTTGAGGTTAACATTGATTACCCTGAATATGATGCCGATACTGTAACGGCTAAGCAAATGATTGCGACGTCAAAGACTGTAATATCAGAAATAGATGACCTGCTTAAAACTGCTGCAGAAGGAACGGCGTTACGTAACGGCTTAGCAACTGCAATTATTGGTCAGCCTAATGTTGGTAAGTCTTCTTTGCTCAATTATCTAACTAAGAGCGATACAGCCATTGTAACGGATGTGGCGGGAACGACTCGTGATACTCTAGAAGAATATGTTTCAGTGGAAGGGGTACCACTGAAATTAATCGATACAGCTGGTATTCGCGATACCGATAATAAAGTTGAAAAAATTGGTGTTGAACGTTCCAGAAAAGCACTAACTAAGGCAGATGTGGTATTACTATTATTCGATTCAAGTAAGCCTCTAACTGCTGAAGATCATGCTTTGATTGCTGCAACTAATGATAAGAAGCGAATTGTCCTTTTGAATAAAACCGATTTAGGCCAAAAGGTAACGGTAGATGAAATCAAGCAATTGACTGGTAGTAAAGTAATTGCGATTTCAGTTCTACAGCAAGAGAATCTGGATCAATTGAAGCAAGCAATTAAAGAGCTCTTTTTCAATGGAATTGAAAATTCAAATGACCAAGTATTGGTTACTAATCAGCGTCAGTCAGGATTACTGGAAAAAGCCAAAACGCAACTCAATGAAGTAATTAAGGCACTAGAAATTGATGTTCCAATTGATATTGCACAAATAGATTTTAATGGTGCTTGGGATACTTTAGGTGAAATTACTGGAGAGAGCAGCCCTGATGAGCTGGTAAACCAGTTATTTAGTCAATTTTGTTTAGGAAAATAGGTGTAAAAATGATTAAAAGCTATGATTCGAATGCTTACGATGTAATTGTTGTTGGTGCAGGTCATGCCGGCTGCGAGGCTGCATTGGCAAGTGCTAGAATGGGCCAAAAAACATTACTATTAACAATCAGCTTAGATATGGTGGCTTTTATGCCATGTAATCCATCTGTTGGTGGCCCTGCAAAAGGAACCGTTGTGCGTGAAGTTGACGCACTTGGCGGCCAAATGGGGAAAAATATCGATGCTACTTATATTCAGATGAGAATGTTAAATACGGGTAAGGGACCTGCAGTTCAGGCTTTACGTGCACAAGCTGACAAGTGGCAATATCATGAACAAATGAAGCGTGTGATTGAAGAAACACCTAATTTAACTTTGCGTCAGACAACAGTTGATGAGTTATTGGTTGAAGATGGTGTCTGCCAAGGGGTAGTAACAAATACTGGTGCTAGATATCATGCTAAAAGTGTGGTTCTAACAACTGGAACATCAGCACGTGGACGAATTTATATTGGTGAATTAAATTATTCTTCTGGTCCTAACAACACCATTCCAGCGATTAAATTATCTGAAAATTTGGAAAAATTAGGCTTTAAGTTACGCCGTTTTAAGACTGGTACTCCTCCTAGAGTAAATAGTAATACAATTGATTATTCTAAGACCGAAGAAGAGCCAGGAGATCAGGTTCCGCGTCATTTTTCATATGAAAGTAGGGATGAAGATTACCTCAAAGATCAGGTATCCTGCTGGATGACTTATACCAACCGCTACACGCACAAAATTATTAATGATAATCTGACTCGATCGCCAATGTTTACAGGCGAAATCAAGGGTGTGGGACCACGTTACTGTCCTTCGATTGAAACTAAAGTGGTTCGCTTTGCGGATAAGCAGCGTCATCAAATCTTTTTGGAGCCAGAGGGAAAGAACACCGAAGAAGTCTATGTTGGTGACTTTTCAACTTCAATGCCAGAAGAAGTTCAGCTTGAGATGTTACACACTGTAGCTGGACTTGAAGATGCTGAAATGATGCGCCCAGGCTATGCAATTGAATATGATGTAATTGACCCATGGCAACTGAAGCACACACTAGAAACTAAAAATATTAAAAATCTCTTTACAGCTGGACAAATGAACGGTACCTCTGGCTATGAAGAAGCAGCTGGTCAGGGACTTATTGCTGGAATCAATGCTGCTTTACGAGCATCTGGCCAGTCTGGCTTTACCTTAGGCAGGGATGAAGCATATATTGGTGTTTTAATCGATGATTTAGTTACAAAAGGGACCGAGGAGCCATACAGGCTATTAACTTCTCGAGCTGAATATCGCTTAATTTTGCGTCATGATAACGCCGATTTGCGCCTAACCGATTACGGTTACCAATTAGGACTAATTTCTGAAGAACGATACTCCAAGTTTTTAGCTAAAAAAGAGCAGATTATTCAAGCGGAGCACGCAGTTAAATCAATAACCGTTCATCCAAATGAAGAAGTGCAAAATTATCTTGCAAGTATTGGCGAGGAGAAGCTAAAGGCTGGGGTCAAAGCTGATGTCTTTTTGCGTAGACCAAAAGTCAAGATTGACGACATTGAAAAATTAACCCATGAGCACATTTCTAATGAGCGCTATGTCAAGGAACAAATTGAAATTAACGTTAAATACGAAGGCTACATTAAAAAGGAACAGCAACAAATTAATCGGTTACACCGGCAAGAAGCTAAGAAGATTCCGGTTGATATTGACTACCAAGCAATTGAAGGTTTAGCAACGGAAGCAAGAGAAAAATTTGAGAAAATTCGACCAGAGACTCTCGCACAAGCTGAGCGAATTTCAGGTGTAAACCCAGCTGATCTTGCCATTTTAAGCGTTTACGTGCAAAATGGTCGCTATTCAAAAATTAAAAATTAAATTTTGTAAAAAAATTCAAAAAGCAAAAATATTTTTTCGAAAGAGAATAAATCAAAAAAATTCACAAAAAATGGTCGAATGATCAAAGAATCACAAATTTAATTATTGCTGTTATCCAAAAATGACATTTTACAGTTGCATCTTTGTGAAATTGATATTTTTGCATAGCGCTTACATCTCAATTACCACGTTGGTTTTCCTCACTTGAAATTGTGAAATTATATGTTTTAATACAATATGTAAGTAAATGTATTTAAGGAGATGCACTTTAAAAATGGCAAAAATTAATGGCGCAAATGCTATGCTCCAAGTTTTATTGGACTGGCATATTGATCATATCTATGGTTTCCCGGGTGGTTCATTCGACTCAACTATGAATGCTATTCACGACTTTAAGGGAAAATTAAAGTATATTGAAGTACGGCACGAAGAAGCTGGCGCTTTAGCTGCTGCAGCTGAATATAAATTCACTGGTCAAGCTGGTGTATGTTTTGGTTCAGCTGGCCCAGGTGCCGTTCACTTAATGAACGGTTTATACGACGCTAAGTACGACAAGGTTCCAATGGTAGCCATCATTGCTAACGTTCCCACCAGTCGTCAAGACATGGATTTCTTCCAAGCTTTCGATGAAAAGCCTTGGTTTGATCCCGTTGCAGTTTGGAATCACCAAATAAAGCGCGCAGATCAAATTCCATCAATGATGGATGAAGCTCTTCGTCAAGCTTATGCTAAGAAGGGTCCAGCTGTATTAATCCTTCCTAAAGACTTTGGTTGGGAAAAGATTAACGATAACTTCCGTGTAACTTACAATTCATTGCAAGCTATTCCTAACTACGCAGCTCCTAAGAAAGAAGAAATTGACGCAGCTGTTAAGATTCTTGAAGAAGCTAAGAACCCAGTTGTTTACTTCGGTTTAGGTATGAAGGGTCACGGTGATGTTTTAGAGAAGTTCGCTGAAAAATTCAAGACTCCTTTGATGTCTTCAGTTATGGCTAAGGGTGTTGTTGAAGACAGATGTCCAGCATACATGGGTTCAATTGGTCGTGTTGCTCCTAAGCCAAGTGACGATATTCAAACGCACGCAGATGCGGTTATTTGGGTAGGTAACGACTCGCCATTCTCAGTATTTTTCTTTGATCCAAAGGCTAAGGTTGTTCAAATTGATGTTGACCCAGAAAAATTGGGTAAGCGTCATGCAGTAGATGTTCCAGTTTTGGCTGACGGTGCTAAGACTTTGCAAGCTATGATTGATGCTGGTGAAGCTCGTGAAGAATCACCACTTTACAAGGCTGCAATTGCTGACCGCAAGAACTGGGAAGACTGGGAGCACAGCTTTGATGACTCAGACGAAATGCCAATTCGTCGTGAGCCAATCTTTGACATCATCAACAAATATGCTGACGACAACGCACAATTTGCTATTGATGTTGGTAACATCAACATTGACTTCCAACGTTTGGTAAACTTGCACGATGAACAAACTTGGGCAACCTCAGGTTTGTACGCAACTATGGGCTTTGGCTCTCCAGCTGCAATCGCTGCTGCAACTGTTCACCCAGAACGTGAAGTTTGGAACTTAGGCGGTGACGGTGGTTTTGCAATGATGAGTCAAGAGTTATTGACTGAAGCTCGTTACAACATGCATATCTTAAACGTTGTCTTCACTAATGACACTTTAGGATACATCGAAGCTGAACAAGTTGATGAATCACACCAACCATTATCAGGTGTTATCTTACCAAACAACGAATGGGCACAAGTTGCTGAAGGTATGAACGTTAAGGGTGTAACTGTACGTACTAAGAAGGAATTCGAAGACGCAGTTAAGGAATTCAAGCAAATGGATGGACCAATGTTAATTGACATTAAGTTCACTCATGACATGCCTTACTCAACTGAATTGAACACACTTGACGATCCTGAATTCGTTAAGAAGTATCAAGCAGAAGCATTGAAACCATTTAGTTACTTTGCTGATAAGTATGGTTTGGTTGAAGATGCTGCTTCAGGCGCTTCCGAAGCTGAAGAGGAAGAACCTGAACCAGAAGAAGAACCTGATACAACTTCAGGTGCTTCAGCACACTAATATTTAATATTAGAACTCAAAAAAGCGAGACTCTTGAAAGTTTCGCTTTTTTGCTTTCATACAAGTATAATAATAGAGTATGAACTTGAACGATGGAGGAATATATATGCAACAGTTCGGGATTATTGGTTTATCCGTCATGGGTAAAAACCTAGCTTTAAATGTTAGAAATAGTGGCTTCTCCGTTTCAGGCTTTAGTATCGATAAAAAAGAAGTTGATGCTTTTGCAGAATATCAGGATGATAAGCTAAAACCAACTTATTCTTGGGAAGAATTTGTTAATTCACTTGAAAAACCACGCAAAATTTTGATTCAAATTATGGCTGGTAAGCCAGTAGATGAAACCTTGCACAAGCTGTTACCTTTGCTTGATAAAGGTGACATTTTACTTGATGGTGGTAATTCAAACTTCCACGATACTAATCGTCGTTTCCATGAAATGGAAGAACATGGGATTCACTTTATTGGAATGGGTGTTTCCGGTGGTGAAGAAGGTGCTCTAAATGGCCCTGCTTTAATGCCTGGTGGCGATGAAAAAGCATACAAGGAAGTTGCACCAATCTTAGAAGCAATCGCTGCTAAGAACGATGATGGTCATCCTTGTGTTAGTTTTATTGGACCTGAGGGTAGTGGACACTATGTCAAAATGGTTCATAACGGTATCGAATATGGAATTATGCAAGAATTTTCCGAAGTCTATGATATCTTGCGTAAGGTTGCCGGAAAAACTAACGATGAAATGTCAGAAATTTTTGCCGATTGGAATCAGGGTCTGGTTCAAGCCTATCTGAGTGAAATCACCTCAGAAGTTTTGAAGCAAGAAGACGATTTGACTCCAGATCATGTCATTGATCATATCTTGAACGTAGCTTCCTACAAGGGTACAGGTAACTGGATGCTTGAAGACGGTGTACACTTGGGTGTACCAATTAGTGTGATTGCAGAAGCTGTTATCAGTAGATTTATGTCTAAGGCAACAACGCGTGAAGGCAAGGAAATTAAGTGGGAAGGCGAAGTTCCTGAAGACTTAATTGATAATCTTGGAAAAGCTTTGCAACTAAGTCAGGCCGTTGCCTATGCTCAAGGTTTCCAGCAATTAAAGATGGCAGCTGATGCGTATAATTGGGAGTTGCGTTATCCAGCTATTGCCCAATCTTGGGAAGCTGGCTGTATCATTCGTTCATCTATGCTAAAGGATATTGAAAAAGCTTTTGCCGAAGGTAGACAACTTGATAATATGTTCCAAGATCCTTACTTTAAAGATTTAATGGAGAAAAATTTACCTGCATTGCGTAAGGTACTTGAATTAGCAACTAAGGCTGGTATTCCTACTCCAACGTTAAGTGCATCTCTTAATTATTTGGAATCCATTTTTAACCCAAGTCTTCCAGCTAACCTGATTCAAGGACAGCGAGATTACTTTGGTGCTCACACTTACTTCAGAAATGACCGCGACGGTGTATATCACACTGAATGGTATGAAGAAAAATAAGCTGTGTTACACGTGTAACAAAAAAGACCAGTTAAGTTTCGACTTTGACTGGTCTTTTTGCTAGGAAAAATATATAATAATCATCTTTTATAAATTCTAGAATACCGTAAAGAAAAAAGCCACTTCATTATGAAGTGGCTTTTTGGCTAGTCTAATTGAGCTACATGTTTGTAATCAAGAAAAAGATGACAAATACTACTAACAGCACGTACATCATCGGTGAGACCTTTTTAGCTTGCTTAGAGGCAATCATGGTGATTGGGTATGCAATCATTCCAAGTGCTAAACCGTCTGAAATGCTGTAGGTAAGTGGCATGCCAATAACTGTTAAAAATGCAGGAAAAGCAATTTCAAACTTATCCCAGTTAATTTTCTTAAGGTTACCAGCCATTAAAACACCTACGATTATTAAGGCGGGTGCAGTAACAGTAGTTGGAATAACTGCTAATAAAGGACTAAAAATCATTGAGATTAAGAAGAAAATACCAACAAAAACTGCGGTTAATCCTGTTCGTCCACCCATTGCAATACCGGCACTGGATTCGACTGATGTACCAAGAGGGGCAGTTCCCAAAACAGCCCCTTCAACCATTGCTAGGGAGTCAGAAACGAAGGCTTTACCAATACGTGGAATTTTGCCATCTTGATCGACCATTCCAGCTTGTTCAGTCATACCGATCAAGGTACCTGCAGTATCAAAGAAAGTAACTAGTAAAAATGTTAGGACGACCATGAACAGCTGAGGTGTATTAATATCTTTTAGATGAAAAACAGCTTGGCCAAAGGTTGGGGCAATGCTTGGAGCAGTTGAAATGATTGCTTTTGGCACTTCGACTTGACCAATAAGAATACCAAAGATAGCCGTCACAACCATCCCGATAAAAATTGAACCTGGAACATTCATTGTCATTAAAATGACAGTTAAGGTTAACCCAAAAAGTGTAATCCAAACAGCTGGTGAGTTAAACTTACCCAAAGTTACTAAGCTAGAATCGCTGTTAACGATGAGTTTGCCGTTTTGCAAGCCAATAAAAGCAATGAATAAACCGATTCCGGCGGAAATAGCATACTTTAAGTCTTGCGGAATTGCATCGACTACTTTCTCACGTAGTTTTAAAACTGTGATTAAGATGAACAAGACAGATGCAACTAAGACAGCTGCTAATGCGGTTTGCCAGTTGATTTTCATTTCGCCACAAACATTGTAAGCGAAGAACGCAGCACTACCTAGTGTTGGCGCAAGAGCTATGGGGTAGTTAGCCACAAAGCCCATGATAAAACAACCAATTGCGATTGAGACTGCAGTAACTGTGAAAGCAGCACCTTTATCTATCCCAGCTGCGTGTAAAATATTAGGGTTAACAAAAAGGATGTAGGAGAGACTAACAAAAGTGGTTAAAGCAGCAATTAACTCACGTTTGATAGTGGTATGAGCATCGTTTAAATGAAAGACGTTATCTAGTGTCGTCATTTTTTCCTCCAAAAAATTATCTTATAAAAGAACCAATAAAACTAGTTTAGCATAAGCAAACGGGCTTGGAATAATATTTCCTGGGAAATAAAAAAGCAAGCCCTTTCAAGCTCGCTTTTAAAATTACCACATGCCGATAACTTTCATCCATCCTAGTCCGATTACACCATAAACTAAGATGTAGAAAATCCCGAAAATAAAACTCATCTTCCACCATTCACTTTGTTTAACATAACCAGTTGAAGAAAGCACCGAAGATGCGGTACTAGAATAATGAGTAGTTGAACCCATGATTGCAGAAAACAGTGCTAAGAATTGTGCAGCCATAACTTTAGGTGCTCCAGCAGCAATTGCTACAGTTAAAAGTGGCAAGAACATTGCAGAGTTATGTGCTGTTGCACTGGCAAATAAGTAGTGGGTGTAGAACAATACAAGGGCTAAGATAATCAAAGTGATTAACCAGTTGCCGCCTTTCATGCTACTTGAAATAGTAGTTGAAAGCCAGCCGATGAAGCCAAACTGAGTTAATTTTTCAGCCATAAAAACTAGAATTGAAAGCCAGATTAGAATGTTCCAGGCACCAGTTTCACCTAAAATATCTTTAGGAGTAAGAACACCTGTAAGCAGAAGCAGCACAACAGAGATGAATGCAATCAAAGTTGCATCTATTCCAAGTGTGCTTGAAAGCATCCAGAGTGCTAAGGTAATCACAAAAATAATCGCCATCATTTTTTCAGGTAGTGTTGCTTTACCTAGTTCCTCAAGTTGCTTATTTGCCCATTCCTTAGCATTAGGAGTTTCCTTTACTTCTGGTGGGTAGATCTTGTAAACAAAATATGGAATTACAAGCAGACAGATTGCGGCAGGCACAAGTGCAGCCATAAACCACTGCATCCATGTGAGTGTAACGCCTGCTTTACCAGCAAGTGCTACAGCAATTAAGTTAGGTGCACAAGCTGTCATAAAGAGAGACGAAGTAATAATGTTAACCTGAAATTCCGTGAAGATTAGATAGGCTCCCATTTTCTTTCTTGAGGGATCATTTGGCTTAGAGTCGTAAGTTTCAGCTAATGATTCAATTAAAGGATAAACCACACCACCTGCTCTGGCACCATTAGAAGGCGTTGCGGGCGAAACAATTAAATCAATTGCACCGATTGCATAGCCAAGACCCAATGATTTTTGCCCAAACCATTTAATAAAATATAATGAAATCCTGCGTCCTAAACCAGTTTTTACGATTCCACGTGAAATCATAAATGCCATTACAATTAACCAGGCCGAACTGTTGGCAAAAGCGTTAATGGCACCTTTTTCAATTAATTTACCATTAACTACTTTATCGGCCAATGGTACGAGGCCAAGGCAGATTGTTAATGTAAAACCGATTAGTGTAACGCCACTAATTGCAATTGGTAATGTAATACAACCAACAATGGTGGCGATAAAGATTGCGAGCATGTGCCAGGCCTGGACGGTAACCCCAGCAGGTCTGATAGGTGCAGTAAACCAGAAAACTAATCCAAGTAAAACTGGAAAAATAAATTTTTTATAGTCTATTTTTTCTAGTGTCTTCATGACTCCTCTTTTCAAAAAGTTAAAAAAATAAGATGATTGTTTAACACATTCATCTTATCATAATTTATTTTAGAAGTTCAGCACCCATAGGAAAATGATGAATACTACAAAGAGCACCCACATCATAGGAGTAACTTCCTTACCACGTTTTGCTGCAAGCATACAGATTGGGTAAGTAATAAGGCCAAGAGCCAAGCCATCTGAAATTGAGTAGGTAAGTGGCATACCAGTTAAAATCAAGAATGCTGGCACAGCAATTTCCATTTTATCCCAATGAATGTGCGCTGTGTTTTGTGCCATTAGCACCCCAACGATTATTAAAGCAGGTGCCGTAACATGTGTAGTGAACAGGCCAAGCAATGGACTGAAAATCATTGAAATTAAGAAGAAAATAGCAACGAAAACTGCAGTTAAACCAGTCCGTCCACCAACAGCAATACCTGCACTTGATTCAACAAAGGCGCCAACAGGAGATGTACCCAAGACTGATCCGACCATCATAGCGGTTGAGTCAGATGCTAAGGCCTTACCTACGCGAGGCATCTTATTATCCTTCATAAAGCCGGCTTGTTGGGCCAAGCCAATTAATGTTCCCGCTGTGTCAAAGAAAGTAACAAGTAAAAAGGTTAAAACAACAACCCACATTTGCAGAGTATTGATATCTTTAACATGGAAAATTGCTTGACCAAAGGTTGGCGCGATACTAGGTGCAACTGAAACAATTTTGGTTGGTAGAGCAATTTGACCAGTAACAACACCAAAAAGTGCGGCCAAAATCATACCAATGAAAATAGCACCAGGGACATTCAAGATCATTAGAACAACAGTTACTAAAAGCCCAAAAATTGTGATCCAAACAGCTGGATCATGAAGTGAGCCAAGGCCAACCAATGTAGATTTATTAGCAACAATAAGGCCACCGTCTTGCATTCCTAAGAATGCAATGAAAAGACCGATACCAGATGAAATGGCAAATTTCAAATCAGCTGGGATTGCGTTAATGATCTTTTCACGCAACTTGAACATAGTAATTAAAATAAAAATGATTGAGGCAACGAAAACGGCAGCTAATGCTGTTTCCCATGAAACATGCATACCTACACAAACTGTATAGGCAAAGAAAGCATTGATACCAAGTGCTGGTGCTTCACCAATGGGATAGTTAGCAACAATCCCCATTAAAGCTGTACCTAATGCACTTGCCAGTGCTGTTGCAGTAAAGACAGCACCTTTGTCCATTCCACTGGCACCCAAAACGCTTGGATTAACGAATAGGATGTAAGACATACTAATAAAAGTAGTCAGTCCAGCGAGAAACTCAACTTTAATACTGGTTTTATTTTTATCGAGCTGAAAGTAGCTCTTAATAAAATTCATTTAATCTCTCCCACTATAATAATGTTCGTGTTTTATTTACATCTAACGACTATTTTAGTGTAGCATGCTGATATATAAAATCAAATACGAATTATGCAATGAAAAGCCTTACATCTGAGTGGGATTTAAGAATGAACAAGTTCTCTAACAGATTGACCGCAAGATGAAATAGTTTTTAAAATAAACTATCTTAGTAAGCTAATGAGCATAAGAAGGTTGGAGAAAAAATGGCTAAATTGTTGTTTTCAGATATTGATGGAACATTAATAAATACAGATTTAGAAGTAACACCTAAAACAAGAGAGGCGATTAGACGGCAAATCATTAATGGCAATGTTTTTATCCCAGTTTCTGCAAGAATGCCGCAAGCAGTGATGACTGCGGCTGGCCAGATAACTAAGAACTGTCCAATGATTGCATACAATGGCGCTTTAGTCTTAGATGAAATGGGAAGGCCAGTATCTTCGCGCTTCATGAAAGCAGCCGAAGCAGCTGAGATTTGTTCATATATCGAAAAGAAAAATAATCAGACTACTTGGAATGTTTATAGTGGCTATGACTGGTTTTATTTCCCAGGAAATAATGTTGAATTGGTAAAAAAAGAGGAGCAGATTGTTCAAGTTAAAGCGACACCAAGCTCAATTGCTGAAGTTAAAAAACTTAAAGGTGTTCACAAGGTCCTTATTATGGGCAATCCAGAACAACTTGATCAAGAGCAAAAAGATCTGACTGCCGAATATCCAGACTTGGTCTTAGTCAAATCGGCTTCCAATTTATTAGAAATAGTTGTTAATGGTGTATCTAAAGGCGAGGGAATTAAAGAACTGGCAGAAGAATTTAATGTGAAGCTGACTGATTGTTGGGCATTTGGTGACAACTACAATGATGTTTCAATGCTAGAAATAGTTGGGCATCCATTTTTGATGGGTAACGCTCCAGCAGAATTGAAAAAGCAATTTGTAAATGTGACAGCTGATAACAACCATGATGGCATTGCGCAAGTTCTTGAGAAGCTTAGCTAATTATTTTTTAAGAAGTGGGGACTGTGCTTTATCTCCAAACCACTTAAGATTAATTCGATTTAATGTCCCATTTTTAGCAAGAATGTCTAATCCATGGTCGATTTTCCGCTGTAAAGTTATATCACTCTTGCGCATGCCAACGCCAAATTGTTCCTTTGGAAAAGAACTATCGATTTCAGTGAATCGTTCAGGATGCTTTTGACGAGAAATATAGTAATTAGCATACGAACTATCAATCAACAAGCCATCAATTCGACCTGCGTTTAAGTCGATAAAGGCGTTAGTAAAGGAATCGTAGAGAATTGGATAGTGGTCTTTAATTCGGTTAGCAAGTACCTTTGGATAATCTATGATGTCATTGTAACCTGATGAACCAGATTGGGTGCCTAGTGCTTTATTTTGCATGTCTTTAACGCTGTTAATGTGATTTTTCTTCAATGCAACTATGACCTGTGTTGTATCCAAATAGGTTTTACTAAAATTGACTTTTGCCTCTCTAGCGGGAGTTTTACTGAAACCATTCCAAATTACATCAATTGTTCCATTTCTTAATTCAGTTGTATTCATTGACCAATCAATTGTTTGGAAGCTGACCTTGATGCCGTATAATTTGAAAACTGCATTTGCTAAGTCAACGTCATAGCCGACTAGTTTTCCATCTTTTTGTTGAAAATCCATTGGGACAAATGTGTCGTCAACACCGACAACCACGTAGCCTCGATCCTTAATATGAGTCCAATTGTCAACTTTGTTAGCTTGTCTGTTAACGGAAATACCGCTACAAGCGGACAGAGTAAGAGTAAAAAAGATGGTGGCAAATAGTGCCGTTAGACGTTTGCATTTCACTTAATCCACCTTCTTAAAATCTAACGCTTTAACCGTGAAAATTTGATCAGCTACTTGATGAGCAAAATCCATATCGTGTGTAACAATAATTTGTGTCATCTTATTATTGTTTTTCAGTTGTAAAATAATTTCACCGACTTTGGTACGTAATGCAGGATCGAGTGCAGAGGTTGGCTCATCATAGCATAGAATTTGTGGCTTCATTGCTAATGCTCGCGCAATCGCAACTCTTTGCTTTTGTCCACCAGACAGCTGATATGGATACAGTTCTTCTTTGCCCGTTAAGTCTAGGTCGTGAAGCAATTGCTTGGCTGTCTGTAGAGCCTGGCTATTATCCTCTTTTAAAACCAATTTTGGTGCGAGTGTGATATTGTCAATGATGGTCAAATTGGGAAACAATTCGTAGCTTTGAAAAACAACTCCAGTAATTTGATTATCTTTACTTGGCTGAGTTGGGTCAAATTCTTGATTGTTCCAGAGAAATTGACCAGAATCGACTTTTTCTAAGCCACTAAGGCAACGTAGAAGAGTGGTTTTGCCGGCACCCGAAGGCCCGACTATTGCTAATATCTCTTGATCGGGAATTGTTAAGTTTAGTTTATTTAAAATTGTTCGAGAGCCAAATTTTTTAGTGATATTCTTTAATTCAAGCATGAATCATTCCCCTTATTATTTCCACTTAGAATAACTGTGTTCGATTTTCTTTAAAATAAATGATGCAATACCGGTCATTAGTAGATAAATAATACCAACTAGAACTAATGGCACAAGCGTAACGTCTCGCGCAGTTGCAACGTTTCCTGCACGTAGGAGTTCACCTAAGCCAATAACATAAACAAGGGAAGTGTCCTTGACTAAGTTGATCACTTCATTGCCAATTGACGGTATAACAATTTTGCTTACTTGGGGGATAATAATATGTCGCAAAGTTTGCCATTTTGTAAGCTGCAGAACGTGCGCACTTTCATATTGGCCGACTGGCACAGACTGAAAACCACCACGGAAAATTTCTGCAAAATAAGCAGTATAATTTAGAATAAAAGCAAATAAGGCAGCATTGTATCGTTGAAAAATGATGCCAATGATTGGCAGTCCATAAAAAATAAAGATTAGTTGTAGTAACAATGGCGTACCACGCATAATCCAGATATAAAATTTTAAAATAGCACGTATAATTTTAAAATGTGAGATTAAACCCAAACTAACAATGATTCCAAGTGGGATAGAAATGATCAAGGTCCATAAGAATAGAATCAGGGTCATTTTAGCTCCAGAAAGTAGAGAAGGCATGATTGAGATAATATAATTCATCTTATTCTCCTTTAAAGCGTAAACTAAAATAATGAGCAAAAAATTACATTTATGACAGAATAGCACATATTTTTTTAATAATAAAATGGGAATAGTGTAAAAAGTTATTTTAGACTGCTCAGCAAGAAATTTAACAAAACAAAAAGCCGTTTTTTAGACTAAATATCTAAAAGCGGCTTTTCACTACTATATGCAAGTTGATTGCTTTACTGATTATGCATCAAGTTCGACCTTAGGTGGTTTATCCCATGATTCAGGTAATTTACCAATCTCTTTTAATTTATCGACAATTTGATTTAAAACAATCTCACGATCATGTTCATTGGTCATAAAATCAAGCTCATCACCATTAATTTCCATTTTAGGTGAATAATCATATTTTTCATACCAAGGCTTATAATAACGTAATAGTCGTTTGTAATAATCTTCAAGCGTTGAATCATAACTAAGCTGTTCGTACGGGCGACCACGCTTTTGAATACGTTTAAGCATCGTCTCGTATGAAACATTGATATGGACGAGCAAATCAGGGTTCTTTTTTGGCATATTTTTGAGCTCATTCATCATATTGTTTAAAAGCTCATAGTAAGTGTCAACTTCTTCTTTAGTTGCACGTCCAATATCGGCATTCATTTGGAAGAAGAGTGCATCTTCATAGATAGAACGATCAAGCACGTTATTATCGTCGGTTAATGCGTCCTTAATGCTGCGAAAACGTGTATTAAGGAAAAACACCTGAAGCAGAAACGCATACTTTTTAGGATCAGCGTAAAAAAGTGGTAAGACTGGATTATCGTCAACACTTTCGTAAAATGGCTTAGTTCCTAAATATTTGGCTAAAATACTGGTTAAACTGGATTTACCGGCTCCAATAGGGCCACTTAAAACAATAACTGTCATCACGTTCCTTCTTATTCTAGACTGCCAATTTCACGCAGCTTGCTATCTATCTGGCTTAAAACTTCCTTTTTAGCGTCTTCATCACCGATAAAGTCATACTTGTCACCGTCAATTACAATCTTAGGTGAGGCATCATACTTTTCGTACCAAGGCTCATAATAGCGAATTAAGCGCGCATAGTAATCTTTTAAACTGGGATCAGTCGAGATTTGCTCATAAGACCGACCACGCTTCTCGATTCGTTTTAGCATGGTATCTAGTGACACACGGATATAAATCAAGAGATCAGGTTTTTTACTAGGATTTCCTGGGGTATCTTCCATCATGTTTTCAAGTAAACTGTCGTAAATCTTAAATTCAGTAGGATCAGCGACGTTGCTTTCCGCATTCATTTGGAAAAAGAGGGCATCTTCGTAAATAGAACGGTCAGAAACACTGTTTTTCTCTTTAACTGCTTGATTGATTTGCGCTAACCGGTGGTTAAGTAGATAGATGTTAAGTAAAAAAGTGTACCGTTTCATGTCCTGGTAATATAAAGGAAGAACCGGATTACTATCAACGCCTTCATAAAAGGCTTGAGTTCCTAAATGTTCAGCTAAAATACTGGTTAAACTGGATTTACCGGCTCCAATAGGCCCGCTTAAAACAATAACTTGAATCACGCTCTTTCTTAAATACAATATATAGATTAATATCTAGTTTAATACGAGATATAGTGGTAAACAAGAAGAAATTTAATTTGCATTGGGGCAAAAATGTCAAGTGATTTTGCATAGTGCAGAATAAAAAATTTGCTTATAGTTTGATAAAGATATGTAAATATATATTTTCAAGATAAAAAGATTTAAGGAGTGTTACACGTGAAACTAAAGTAAAACAAAAAGTGAAGTGCATAGTTTGAAACACTTCACTTTTTGAATAGGTTGGTTAAGATGCGCTACTTAACGCGATCTTCTTTCTTTTCTTCTTTTTTATCTTCAGCCTTATCTTTTTGTTCGTCAATCTTTTCTTTGGCGTCTTGAGTGGCACCGGTTAGACGATCTTGCAAGCTGACAGAGTCCTTTTCATGTTCTTCCTTAGTCTTGATATCGACTACTGTAACGTTAACTTCAACAGTATCCAAGCCTGTCATTTCTTTAACCTTGTCATAAATCTTTTGTCTAATTTCGTCATAAAGTTTAGGAATGTTAGTGCCATATTCTGCAACGATTTCAATGTCGACGGCAACTTGCTTTTTACCGACTTCGACGTTAACACCATTAGTTACGTCATCACTGTTAACAATCTTATCAGCTAAGTTAGAGAAGAAGCCGCCATTAACAGTTAATAGTCCTTTAACGTCTGCCAAAGCAATGCCGACAATCTTTTGGATTACTTTAGAGTCATATGTTAAGTCGCCTTTAACTTCTTGTTTTGAGTTGTTGTTATTTTGTACCATAATGATTAAATTCCTTTCATTTAATGTTGCTGTTTATTTACCAAGCTTTTTAACAGGGGCCAATAATGCCCAGCTAGAAAGCCTAATGCTAGTAATATAATGACAAAAATAGTTTTAAAAAAGCCTAATCCCAAAAAACAAAATGCTAGTAACAAGCCGATTACTGCACCGCATATTTCTGGGAGGTGTTCCTGCAAAAATTTATTCATTTTTGCCTCCTTTATTGAACGCGTGTCTCGGGCTTATCAGAGTTTTGATAGTTAACAAACTTAATTTTGATTTTTGGTTTCTGCTCGATTCCCAAAAGTTGACTAAGATTACCTTTAAGCTCTTCAAGGTATTGCTCAAGAACAGCGTTAACGTTGTCGCCATGTCCTAAATTGCCACTAATCCTGATTTTGATTTTATGATTAGTAAGCTTAGAATCAACTTTTGCCTTATTGATAAAAGGTAATTCAGATAAAGAATTCATGACGTAACCGTTAATCGCCTTACTATTAACTCTGACTTGTCCATCGCGCTTATGAATTAAGGTGAAGTAGCGCTGAATTGGCCAGAATAGAATGATTAATAAACTAATGATTAAAGCCAAAAGAACAATGGCACTAGCACCGATTAGATACCATTCGAAAATGGGATTTAATGTACCCATTTTGGGGATGCTAAGCCTTAAATACTTTTGCCAAAAACCGCTAGTTTCCCATAAGAGATAAATTGGCAGAGGCAGTAGTAAAAGCAGAAAAACTACCAGTAACCATTTTTTACTTCGTTTCAATTTATCACATCCTCTCATGCTCTAACCTAATCATAATACGGATTATTTTGTTAGCGTTAGTGATATGCACCTGTTTATATACAGCGCTAACACGAAATGTTAGTGGCACAAAAAAGCGATGCAAGTTTGCATCGCTTTTTAATCTGTTAGTTAAGTTGTCTAATTAGTTCTTTGATTCTTCACTGAGCTTACTTGCAGCAGCATCGTCAATAATTAATGTGACATTAGAGTGATTTTGTAAAACGGAAGCAGGAACGTCTTCAGTTACAGGACCTTCGACCATTTTCTTAACGGCATCAGCTTTATTTTCGCCAAAAGCCATAATAACGATTTCTTTTGCACTCATGATGTTAGCAACTCCCATACAAATTGCTGATTTTGGCACATCATCAATATTGCGGAAAAAGCGTGAATTAGCTTGAATAGTACTCTCAGTTAACTTGACTTCGTGAGTGACAGAATCAAAAGAAGTGCCTGGTTCATTAAAAGCAATATGACCATTTTGACCAAGACCTAATAATTGAATATCAATTGGGTTTTCTTCAATAATTTTGTTGTAGTCATCAGAAGCACCTTGAGGGTCGTTAATGGCTTTAATACCGTCTGGAATATATGATTTCTTGAATGGCTTCTTGTCAAAAAGATTTTTTTGCATAAAGTAGTGGTAACTTTGATCATTATCAGGAGTTAAACCAGTATATTCATCAAGGTTGATACTAATAAGATTGCTATTATCAAGATCACTTTGAGTCCATTCGTTGTATAGAGCTACAGGGGTAGAGCCGGTTGCTAAGCCGATTACCTTAGCACCATTTTCAATGCTTTTTTTAAATAGCTTAAAGCCTTCAGTACTACCTTTTTCTTTGTTGTTTGTAATGATAATTTTCATAGTTGAGCCTCCAATTAAGTTAAATTCATTATAAATTGGTATATGCCAATTTGTCAATTAGCTTTGTTAAATATTTTCCAACTAAAATAGGTTTCACTCTGGACGCATTTTTAACTAAGGCTAATTTTGATAACAAAAAAGTCCCAAATAATGTTTGTTTCACATGTAACATTATTTGAGACTAATTAAAGGGAATCAGCGATTATTCACTTCTTAGTGCAATTGCAGCATCTTTCTTAGCTGCCATTCTTGCAGGAAGGTGTCCGCCTAGCATCGTTAAAATAGTAGAAATGACAATTAAAATCAAGGCGTGTACAGGATTTAATTGAGCAACATTTGCCAAGTCAGTCATTGAATATAAAATGCTGTTGATAGGGAAGACGAGTAATTGAGCAATCACTACACCCAAGACACCTGAGAATATACCAAGGATAAATGTTTCTGCATCAAAGACGCGCGTGATGTCTTTTTTACGTGCACCTAAAGCCTTTAAAATACCAATTTCTTTTGTTCGCTCCAAAACTGAAGTGTAAGTTAAAATACCAATCATAATCATTGAAGTGACAAGTGAAATGGCTGCAAAGGCAATTAACACAGCTGTGATACCACTTAACAAACCACCTGTCATAGAGGTAACGGCACTTGACATGTCAGTGTAGATGATTTTATCTTGTTTCTTTTTACCCTTATTCCATTGATCAAGGTAATCTAAGACTTTATCTTTTGAATCAAAATCATTTGGATAAATCATAATACCGGCAGGAAGAGAAGAACCACCAATCGATTGCATCATCAGCTTTTTAGCATTGCCATTCATGTTTTGACCAGTCATTACATTACGGTCAGATTTCTTTTGTGCCTTTACAATAGCAGAATTTTGGTTCTGCTTGATAACCTTAACAGCCAAACGATCACTATATGCAATTCCGCTTGATAATAGAGCCATTGAATCCTTATTCTTTGGTCTTATTACACTAACGATGCGTAACTTAATTTTGCTGTTGTTGTACATTGCCTGGTCAGGCTTTTGTGGGACAAACATACCAGTAGGTAGTTCTTGGTAGTAGTCATTATTGTCGACCACTTTGAATTCTTTACCAATTAACTTATTAAAATTAAGTTTCTCATCTGCCTTAGCTTTAATGCCCAGATTTTTCAGAATATTAATGTTAAGGGAGTTCTTGTTATCAACGACCATAACTAAATCAGTTGGTTTGGACGGCCAAGCTCCAGATAGTAATTGGTAGTTATCCTTTAAGAAGTTACCTTTTTTCTTATCTAATGAGGTTGGAAAGACGGTTGAACCCATAAAGGACATGCTTGCTGCTTGAGACTGCATTTGCTCGTACGCTTGAGAAGCAGCCGTACCAGCAGGTAGTGGTGAAAATTGAACAGGCTTAACTTTACCATTTTCCTTACCAATCAGATTGAGGTTAACACCAACTTGATAAGAAATATTGTTAGCATATTCAGGATTAATCTTCTTTACGTAATCAACGTATTTTTGCGTAATTTTATTTTTATGTGCCGATTGCTGTAACTTGTCCTTTTTAGCAGTTAAATAGCCACGATTTTTAACGTTCTTTTCTGAATCATCACGGTCACTGATACTATTAACGTCCGTGGCCGTTTGCGAGATTGTAACAGGATATTTGGCAAGTGCCTTACTCATCGTAGTATCAATTTGCTTCTGAAAGCCATTGGATAGCGATAAAACGATGGCAATGGAAATGATACCGATACTTGAAGCAAAAGCTGTTAAAGTTGTACGACCTTTTTTGGTCATAATATTGGTAAAACTTAACTTGATAGCATTCCAATAAGACATCTTTGTACGCTTCAAGTTGAAAGTATCTTTTTCATCTTCTGGTGTGAATGGATTTGAATCATCTAAAATTTTACCGTCTTGGAAGTTAACAATTCTAGTTGCGTACTCCTTTGCTAGTTCTGGGTTGTGTGTGACCATGACTACTAACCGATCTTTTGACAAGTTCTGAATTAGCTTCATGATTTGTTCAGAAGTCTCAGTATCGAGAGCACCAGTTGGCTCGTCACAAAGTAAAATATCAGGATCATTTGCTAAGGCACGAGCAATTGCTACACGCTGCATTTGCCCACCAGATAGTTGGTTAGGATTCTTCGAAATGTGATCTTTTAAGCCGACTTGTGTTAAAGCATCAACTGCACGTTGGTGTCTTTCTGAAGCAGGAACACCAGATAAGTTCATTCCTAATTCAACGTTGGCAATGATTGATAGATGTGAGATTAGATTGTAATTTTGAAAAACAAAACCAACCGAGTTATTACGATATGCGTCCCAATCAGTTTCTTTGAAATTCTTAGTGGATTTACCATTAATAATCAAATCGCCGCTATCGTAACGATCGAGTCCACCAATAACGTTTAACATTGTCGTTTTACCAGAACCGCTGGGACCTAGAATTGCGACAAATTCTTGATTGCGAAACGAAATTGAGACATCGTCCAACGCCTTAGTCGTAGTATCACCAACGTGGTAAGACTTACGCAAGTTTTTTAATTGAAGCATGAGTTATTTCTCTTTTCCTTTTTATTAATTCATAAAAATAAATTGGCACTTATAAATAAGTAACACTAAAATTCTTATTATATTAAGCCAATTAGTTAAAAAAAGCCATCCTCATTTTGAAAATTTTTAATTTAGCAATTAAAAAAGTCTCTTAAACAAATTAGAGACTTTTTATCTGAGTTATTGTGCGATTTTAGTATATTGCAATAGTGCATATACTAGGAAGAAAAGAATTATTAAGCTAATCACTATGATATGACGCTTTTTATTGGTAACCAAAATAGCTGCAAATTCGCGAACGATTGCATTGGGCAAGAAATAAAATCTTGTGTATGAACCAACTCCGTTTGCATTCAGCCCAGCCGCTTTAGCAAATAAAGCGGCACGAAAAATATGGTAGTTATTACTGAAAAATTTGGCACGATATTTTTCGCCGCCAAAGTCTTTTGCTGCTACTTTGGCTGAAAATTGCATATTTTGGTAAGTATTTTTTGATTTATCTTCTAATAAGATAGATTCAGGACTAATACCACGACCGATTGCGTATTCGGCCATTGCTTTGGCTTCCGGAATCTTTTCATCTCCTCCTTGACCACCAGACATAATTAATTTTGGCATTTTCCTTCCTTTGTCGACCTGTTTTTGCGCATATTGAATTGCTCGATTAATGCGACTAGCAAGAAGCGGGGTAACAGTCTCACCTTTTGCTAAGCCAGCCCCTAAAACAATGAGGTAGTCTTGATTATATTGACGTGGTACAAATTGGTAAAGTGCTAGGTTAATAAGAAAGTTATAAGCGACTAATAATAGGTAGTTTACTACTGCAGAAGGTGTATATATTAAAGTCTTTTGCCAGGAAGGCAGTTTGCTAAATGGTGCAATAAAAATAATTAACCAAGAAACAAGTAGTGCAATACCAATGAAGAGCGTCAATAAATTTGATAGCGTATGTGCTTCTCTTTTCCAGACAAAGTAAGCATTCCACAAAAAGAAAAGCCAGGAAAAGGTGGTTACTAACGTAATTATGGCAATTATCAACACGATAATGACTTCGTAGGTTAGAATCAACGGCCGCAAACTGGTTGAAAGAACGGCAACAGTTAACCAGACACCAAGCAAGAGAAGAAAAATTGTGAATAATATGCCATTAAGTAAACGGCGTGGTTCTTTAAGCCATGAAAGTAAAAAAAGGGCTAAAGAAGCCAAAACAATTAGCGACAAATAAATAAATGGCTTGTTTTGAGTAAAAAATTGAACAAAGTTAGACATATTTTCCTCCTACAAGAGATATTCTAACCTTATTATAGATTAGCTAGGTTAAAAGTCATAGTAATTGACTAGAGCAAAATACACGTTGTGTTCACTTTGAAAAAATATTCCCTAGGAAATATTCTGGTATACAAAAAAACTGCATGGAATCTATCTAAGGTGACCTAATGATAAGATATTAACGTCAGTATATGATAATATTATTAGTTAAAGTCTGAAAATCACCACCACTTAATGTATGAAAGAAGAAAATACTAATGAAGAGATTTTTTTATTTCCTGGGTAATATTGTGACAATTATTGTGTCATTTTTCATCTATTCACTCATTCAACTGCTTTATTTTTATCCATTTAAACTACAACGAAAATATCATTTAGATAGTAAGCTCTTTATTGTCCTAACTATCTTATTCACTATTATTGGCATATTAATTGTTTATAGAATGTATCGCAGACAATTAAAAAACGAAAACGATTGGCGGTTTAATAGGAAACCTCATTGGGATTGGCATCGCCTTTTGCTTTCTTTTATCGGTGCCATCTTGCTGGTATTGGTTAGCATAGTTGTTCAGGTTGCATTGGGACTTAGCACTAAGACAACATCAGCTAATCAGTCAGCGCTAGATGCATTGGCGCGACAGGCAGGTAATTTTTATAAGCCAATGATTGTTTTGATTGCACCAATTTTTGAAGAAATTATTTTTCGGGGTATGGTGTTCAACACTTTTTTTGCAAAAGAAACTCATTTAAATAGGTGGGTAGGAATAGTATTTAGTGGTTTTCTATTTGCCGTCCTTCACGATTCGGGCTTTACGAGGTATATTTTTGTTTATTGGGCGCTTGGGTGTGTACTTGCATGGGTTTATACCCAGACAAAGGATTTGCGTTACTCAATTATTGCCCATATGCTGTATAACTCCCTCGGTTTTCTCTAAATAATGGAAGAAATAAAAAAGAAAGGTTAAAAACCTTTCTTTTTTGCTTTAGTAGTAAGTACGTATTGGTTTTGGTGGAATTATTCTTTAGCAAGAAGACCTGTTTGTTTAGGGTTTTTAGGCTTAGTTTTGGCTAAAAGAGCTAAACTGATTGAAATCATGTCAACGACTTCTTGTAAGATGGCGCCCCAGAATGCTGGAATAACACCAGTGAATGCAATTAACTCGATAAGAATAACAATCGTGATAGCAGTCAAAACATCAACGTTTGCTACCTTCATTGTGTGTTTCGAAATTGCAACGGCGTCATTAATTTTGGATAAATCATTAACCATAATAATGGCGTCTGCACTTTCACTTGCTGCAGATGCACCTTTGGCACCCATCGCAATCCCAACATCAGCAGCTGTTAGACTAGGAGCGTCGTTAATTCCATCACCGGTCATAACTACGGGGCGATTATCCTTAGTTACATCTTTAATTGCTTCTATTTTTTGTGCTGGCAACAAATTAGAGCGAATATCTTTAATACCAACTGTTTGACCAATTTGATTGGCAACATCTTCATGGTCACCAGTTAGCATAATCATATGTGCATCACTTTGACGTCTTAAACGAGCAACTGTTTCAGCACTTTCTGGACGTACCTGATCTTTAAAAGTAATGTAGCCAGCGTATTGTTCATCAATTGAGATATAAATCGCAGTAGAGTTAACCGATTTTGCGTGCTTTTCAGAAGTGACAAAACCTAATTTACCAACTTTGACTTCATGACCATCAACTGTTCCGCTAACCCCTTGACTTGTTGTTTCTTTAATATTAGTAGCCGGTTTTAGCATCTTCTTGTCTGTTACACTAACAAGTGAATCAGCAATAATATGACTGGATTGCTGTTCAACACTTGTAGCGTAGCTTTGTAAAGTTTCAGCTGAAAAATCACTATTCTCTGCGGGCACAATTTGGTCGATTACAAGCCTGTTTTCTGTTAATGTACCAGTTTTGTCAAAAGCAAAAGTTTTTGCAGTTGCAAGCTTTTCGATTGTCGGACCAGATTTAACAATAATATGGTGCTTTGACATTGAACTCATTCCTGAAACGAGTGCAACGGGAGCGGAAATTAAAAGTGGGCAAGGGGAGGCAACAACCATTACTTCCGCAAAGTTAATTGGGTTACCAGAATGAATCCATGCAGCAATACCGATAGCTAAAGAAATAACTGTAAATGGAACAGCGTAACGGTCAGCCATTTTAACGAATTTAGCTGGCTTTGCTTGTGAAGACTCCACAAGTGAAACAATCGTTTGGTATTCTGAGTCACTCGCCTTTTTAGTAACAACCATTTTAACTGCAACATCACCGTTGATTGAGCCAGACATTAATTCATCCCCAATATTTTTTTGAACTGGGACTGACTCACCTGTAAGTGATGATTGATCAAAGCTTGATGCACCGTCAATCACTTTACCATCAACAGGAACCTGTTCACCGGGTTTGATTAAAACTTGATCATTGATTTCCAACTGATCAACGTCAACTGAAACCAATTCATTCCCGACAATTTTGTTGGCCGTGGTTGGAGAATTACTTAGTAATGAACGAAGCTCTTTGTCTGCTTGGCCGGTAGCGTAATTTTCAAGTGTTTCACCACCAGTCATCATTACTAGAATCATCCATTCTGCCCAGATATCACCAATTAAAATGGTTGAAACAACGGCAATAACAGCTAAAATATCGACACCATATCGTCCAGACCTAAAATCATTAATGATTTCAAGGAGTAAGGAAAGTGCCATTGCTATTCCAATCACATCTATCAGGATGGCTTCGAAGGGAAATTGTAAATTACCGATTTGAAAAAGGCTCTTAGTATGAATACCAAATTGACAAACAAGCCCAATTAAACCGATAAAAAGGACAAGGATAAATTTCCATTGTTGCTTAAAACTCATAGTTTCTTCCTCTCAATATAAGAATATAACTTTACGTCTTTAAATTTTAACACTAAATTATTTAAATTAGAATAAGTCTAAACAACTTTGCTTAAAAATTTTTATTTGGCAAAGAAAAAAGCTAAATCTATTTCGTAACTCATGGCAAATTGCAGAGCAATCTACTTAAGCCAATTCATTAAAGTGAAATAGTTTAGCTTTAAATTAATAGTCCTTTAAATTAATGATATTGTCATTAGGATCTTCCGTTTTATCATCTTGATCTGGTTTGTGAGCTTTCTTCTTTTTTGGCTTTTCGTCAAGCTTAAAAGATTCTGTACGCTCAATCGAATCGATTATATCTGCTGATGAGAGAGTAACGAAATTATCGTTATCGCCGTGATCAGTTGATTCCTCAAAGTATTGATTTATTTTCTTGATACTTTTTTCTGAAAAATGCTCTTCTTGTGCTAAATCAAGTAGTAATTTTTGTAAGCGGCTTGCAGAGACAAGCTCATGTTCCAAAATTTCTAAAAGCCAAGAGAAATTAGTGTCCATTGATTTAAAGTGTTTAACTACACGATCTTTATAGAAGGCATCGGTAATAACTCCAGCATCTTTTAAATCGTTTGAATTTCGCACCATTTTTTTCAATTGTTCGGCTAGGTCATGTCGTTGCTTTTCTGAGAGTTCTAAACCCCCTGGGTAAGTACCATTTTCGATAATAGCCTTGACTAAAAATGCTAATTGCTCAGAAATAGTTTTATTTGTCATTTTAGTATCTTCCATTCTGATTAATTAAAGAATAATTGTGCTGAGTTTGTCTATATAACAAATTAACTGTTATTAAATGAAATAACCAAAGAAAGCAACAACTATAGTTAATAAATATATATACAAATACACATATACGTATATATAAGTAACATAAACTGTACTATTTTTATAGCATATAGATAAGCAGTAATAACAATATATTTTCAATATATTAATTATATTACAGTTTAAATAAAAATGGTAAAAAAGCCTAAAATAATTTCAATAAACAAATTGGTATGAGTAACTTTATTTTGTCCTAAATTTGTTTGACTTGATATTTATTTTCAAAATTATGAGCAACGTAATTAAATGCCTTAATCCACTCACGGCGTGTCAATAAGCCTTGGAAAACGCCATAGTCGTCTACTACTGGCAAGAAGGCATTATCGACCAGTAGATGTAACTGAGTTTCAAGTGTCGTTTGAGCAAAATTGATTTTATCAAAATTTGTTTGCATGACGTCTTTTACCTTTAATTCTGTTAACGGATCAAGCGTAATTTTGTCAGTTACCATCATTTTATCGGTAATCATGGCGAGACTTAATAGACCGACAACCTGATTCTTACTGTCAAGCACCGGGATTTTGGAATATTTGACACGGGTCAAAACCATAAACGCGTGGTACAGAGGGTTATCATCTTCCACGAATGCAATACGCGATGCAGGAATAATAAATGAGCCGGACTTATCTTCTAATAAACGTTGAATAGATGGTGAAAACATGTAATATGCCTTTCGTTAGTGAATAATTGTCTCAATAAAACCATCCTACAGCAAAGGAAAAAGGCCCGCAAATTATGCGAGCCTGTTAGTTTTCATCTACTTTGAAGGAGTAAGAATGAATGAAATAAAAAAGTGGGAGTATGTAGTAAGCTGCTATTACTTACTACATTTAGAATACTAACCCATAAATATGAAGTAAAGTTACAAAATATCTTATGAAATAGTAAAGAATTCCTTTAGAAGTTTTAAAGGCATAGAAAAACTCACGTAATGCACGTGAGTCGAAAGGGATAGATATGAAAACGACCGTAAAGGTCATTTCAAGTTTTTTCATTATTTATACTTGGAGGAGTATGAATGAAAAACAAAAAGTTGAGTATGATATGAGATGGAATCTCTTCCATCTCATATCACAGCTTTAGTATAGCTAGTAAATGTGAAAAAAGTATGACGAAAGCAAAAAATAGCATAAAATCTCTGACTTGCTAAAAATTGTTTGTCAAAGGACGCATTGCTATAATTAGAAAAAGTTTTATTAATTAGTCAGATTTAAATAGAATTAAAGAGGAAATATGAAAGAACAATCAGCTCGTAAAAAAATCACTTTTTGGCTTCGTGTATCAGGCTGGCTTTGCCTATTACCAGCAGCTGCATGGCTTTATCTATTTAGAATAATGATCGGCCACCAGTATCTCTTTTTAATAGAAGTCTTTTTAATCGTCATCTTTGCAGTTTATATTTTAACTACTGCTGATAGCGAGCTCTGGCAGAATCCAGATAACATTTTCAAATTAATGATGTTTGCAATTATTTTTGTCAGTGTAATTGACTTTTTTACTTTATGGTTTGCATACAATGCTAGTCGAAAACTGAATAAGCACTAGCATCTGTAAAATTTATTTAAATTTTGTAAAAAACTTCTTAATGGTGTATTATCCTTTTAAAACAGTAGTACTATATTTGATATAGTATTGTAATGCTGAAATAATAACTGTTGAAAGAGAATGAAGATATATGGTTAAAAAAGAAAGAAAAACTTCGCGGGCGCAACAAATTGGCAAATTTGTTTTAACGACAATCATTTATTGTGCTATCTTAATGGTATTAATTTATTTATATCAATATAGCGGCCTAACTTCGGTTCACTTTATTTACAACGAATTTTAAGGTGGTAAACAATGATTAAAGATGTAATAAAAAAGATTGATGAAATTGCCTTAAACGAACCGAATCGTATTGCGTATGACTATCTTGGTCAAACCAATACTTACGGTGATCTAAAAAAACGCTCGGATGCATGGGCATATCAAATTAACCAACTAGGTCTTTCTCCGGGTAGTCCAATAATGATCTGGGGTGGCCAAACATTTGAGATGATTGCTAGCTTTTTAGGCTGCGTTAAAGCAGGGCATGCTTATATTCCAATTGCAAGCTATTCTAATGCAGATAGAATCTTAACAATCCAAGAAGTCTCTGAAGCTGAAGCAATTATTGCAATTGATCAGCTTCCTGATATCACTCTTCCGCCAATGCAAGTTATCAAGCCAGATGAAGTCGAAAACGGTGACTTTACCCTTGATGCTGAGCAATTTGTTGAGGGAGACGATAATTTTTATATCATCTTTACATCGGGAACCAGTGGGAAGCCAAAGGGTGTTCAAATTAGTCATAATAACTTACTCAGTTTTATCAACTGGGAAATGACTGACTTTGCTTTGCCGGACCATCCAAGTTTCTTATCACAGGCACCATATTCCTTTGATCTTTCTGTCATGAGCCTCTACCCAGCACTAGTTGGTGCTGGTAAGTTAGTGGTTCTGCCGCATGATGTTACAGAAAACTTTGCCCAACTATTTGCGACAATGCCTAAATTGCAATTTAACGTTTGGGTCTCAACGCCTTCATTTGCCCAGATGTGCTTTTTGGACAAAACATTTGATGGTGAACATCATCCAGATCTTACGCATTTTCTGTTCTGTGGGGAAGAATTGCCACATACAGAAGCCAAGATGCTAAAACAGAAGTTTCCAAATGCAAAAGTTTTCAACACCTACGGCCCAACTGAAACAACAGTTGCAGTAACGCAAGTGGAAATTACCGATGAAATTTTGGCTAAATATGATCGTTTGCCAATTGGTAAAGTCAAGGAAGATACTAGAATTACCATTGACAAATCAAAAGGCGATCAGCCTAACCAAGGCGAAATTGTCATCGAAGGGCCAAGCACATCAAAGGGGTATCTAAATAACCCTGAAAAAACGGCAAAGGCATTCTTTAAAGATCCTGCTGATCAATATGCAAGTCACCGTTCAGGTGATGAGGGTTTCTTTGACGGCGAAATGTTATTTTACCGTGGCAGAATTGATTTTCAAATCAAATTTAACGGTTACCGAATTGAGCTTGAGGAAATTAACTTTTATTTGGGTAAAAACAAGTTAGTAAGCCATGGTGTTGCCGCACCGAAATATAGCAAAGATCACACTGTTAAACAAATTGTGGCTGAAGTTGAACTAAAAGATGGCGTCAAAGAGCAGTATTCAGAAGAAGAAATCACCAAAATGATTCGCGCTGATTTAGCTGAGAACTTGATGCCTTACATGATTCCGCAGCGCTATGTTTATCGGGAAAAACTGCCGGTATCACAAAACGGTAAAGTTGATATTAAAGCTGTGATTGAGGAGGTTAATAAGTAGTGAATTTTAACTTCATTAATTTACAGCCTTACGGAAATCCCCACTATTTTATTTACCTAATGATTGGACTAATTCCAATTATTTTAGGCCTATATTATGGACACCGTTTTAAGATTTACGAATGCATCTTTTCACTCGTTTTCTTATTTCTTGTCTTTGACGCAGATAAATGGCAACAAGGTGTTAGTCTAATCATTTACCTGTTAATTGAGCTAGTAATTACATATTGTTATCTCTATTATCGTAAAAAGGGTAAAAATAAAACGTGGGCTTTTTACCTAGCTGTTTTCCTATCAATTGTTCCCTTAATAATGGTAAAAGTGCAAACGGCTTTTCCAAAAGCGAAAATACCGGGTGTATTAGCATTTTTAGGGATTTCGTACATTACGTTTAAAACCGTTCAGGTAATTATGGAAATACGTGACGGTGCCATCAAAGAAGTAAATTTAGGCACCTATCTACGTTTTCTACTATTCTTTCCAACGTTTTCATCAGGTCCGATTGACCGTTACCGGCGCTTTGCTAAAGAATGTGATGTTGCCCCTAAGCGTGACCAATATGTGAATGATTTGGGCTTGGCAACCCGGTACCTGTTCCAAGGATTCTTATATAAGTTTGTCTTAGGCTGGTTCTTTGGCACTTACTGGTTACCGCGCATTTCGCGGATGGCGTTAATTGCGGGTACCGCGAACGGCGGGCTGAAGCTGTCATGGTGGGTACTAGCTTACATGTACTGCTACAGCATGTACTTGTTCTTTGACTTTGCGGGCTATTCACTATTTGCTGTGTCAATTTCCTATTTTATGGGTATTCACACACCAATGAACTTTAATAAGCCATTTCTGTCACAGAACATTAAAGAGTTCTGGAACCGTTGGCACATGACGCTATCATTTTGGTTCCGTGACTACATTTACATGCGCTTCACTTTCTTTGCAATGAAGAAAAAACTGTTCAAAAATCCAGTTAGACTTTCGCAAGTAGCCTACTTACTTCTATTCTTAGTAATGGGCTTCTGGCATGGCCTGACGTGGTACTACATTGTTTATGGCTTGTTCCATGCGATTGCAATCATTATTAATGATTACTGGATTAGATATAAAAAGAAGCATAGAGATAAACTGCCATCAAACAAATTTACCAAGTGCTTGTCAATTTTTGTTACATTTAACGTTGTTTGTTTCAGCTTTTTGATCTTTTCCGGCTTCCTTAGCCAGTTATGGTTTGGCTGGATGTAGAAAAAAGTTATTTAAGGAGATTTAATTATGAATACCAAAGAAGAAGTTTTAGCAATTTTACAAGATTTAACTGGTGAAGACTTATCAGATAAAATGGACGAAAACATTTTTGCCAACGGCCTAATGGATTCAATGGCTAGCGTACAAATGCTGTTAAACTTACAGGAAAAATTTGAAATTGATGTACCTGTTTCTGAATTTGATCGTGAAGAATGGGATACACCAAGCAAAATTGTCGCAAAGGTGGAAAGTTTAGAAAATGAGTAACAAACGCCGACTGTGGCAGATTTTTGGCCCAGTTCTTTGCGCTTTTATCTTGTTACTGGTTATCTTCCTATTACCTTGGGAACGTACTTTTTCACGGGATTCGATCTATCAAGCCGCTAATTCACAAACAACGACGGTTTTTAAGGGCTCGTTGATGAAGCAGGACGCATTTGAAAATGGCTATGTACCATTTTATGGTTCTAGTGAATTATCGCGTCTTGATTCGCTTCACCCTAGTGTAATTGCCCAAAAATACCAGCGAAACTATCGCCCTTTCCTATTAGGGGGACCTGGTAGTCAGTCACTCGCCCAATTTTTAGGGATGCAAGGAACAGCTGACGAGCTCAAGGACAAAAAAGCGGTAGTGATTATTTCACCGCAATGGTTTACCAAAATGGGGCAAGACCCCGATGCCTTTGCGCTTTACTATTCGCCTTTACAAGCTTGCAATTTTTTACTAGGAATTAAGAAAGATAGTGTTTCGAACCGTTACGCTGCCAAGCGCTTTTTGGCAATGCCTGAAGTTAAAGGCACCGTTAAGCGGGGGATGAAGCGAATAGCAGCTGGTGAAGAATTGACTGATGCGCAACGTTTTATTCTTGAAAATCAGAGGCGTATGCTTAATAACGAAGATAAATTTTTCAGTACATTCCAGTTACGTGACCGGATTAAAAAGATTAATACGCGGGCCAAATTATTACCAGACACATATTCAGTTAAGGGCTTGAATGAGGTAGCAGAACAAGAGGCTGCTAAAAATACTAATTCAAATTCGTTTGGAATCAATAATCGTTTCTTTAAAACGCGCTTAAACAAGCGAAACTTAATGAAGTTGAAGGATAGTCAGCGTGACTTTGACTATACCAAGTCAGTTGAATACAGTGACTTTGAGTTGATGCTGCAGCAATTTGCCAAGCAGCATACTAATGTGCTATTTATCATTCCGCCAATTAATCAAAAGTGGTCAGAATATACTGGTTTATCAGAAGAGATGTACCAAAAATCTGTATCAAAAATTAAGTATCAATTGGCAAGCCAAGGCTTCAATAATGTAGAAGACCTCTCAAGACATGGTGGTGAAAAGTACTTCATGGAAGATACCATTCACCTTGGCTGGCGCGGTTGGGTTGCAGTTGATCAAGCAGTGAAGCCGTTCATGCAACGCCCTAATGGCCGTTATAACTACAACATTCATGATTATTTCTACACTAAAAAGTGGCAAAAGGAACCGCACAAGATTGGTTCAACGGATAAGAGTCCAGTAAACTACAGCTTAAAAGGAAAATAGTGCGCCAGCAAATTGATGCTTTAGGCATCAAGGGTTCAGTTTTGATCATCAGAAAGGGTAAGATTTTACTCAATTATGCTGATAGCAATACTACTGACACTAGTTACTTAATTAATTCAGCACAAAAGTCGCTAACTGCGGCCATGGTGATGAGATTGGTTCAAGATGGTAAGCTAAGCTTACAAGACCGATTGAGCAAGTTTTATCCGGAGATTCCAGGTGCGAAAAAAATCAAAATTGAGCACTTGTTGGCAATGCGAGCAGGTTTGAACCTCAAGCCGGGTGCCAAACTTGGTAGAAAACACTTTGTTTCAGACCAAGATAATATTGCCTGCGATGTGAAAAAGACTGTTTTTGACCCTAAGTTGTTAGGAAAATGGCATTATAGCTCACTTAATTATGTCTATCTATGCGGAATTATAACTAAGGTGACCAATAAGAGTTATGAACAGTTATTCCATGAAACTTACGTTGAGCCGCTAAAGCTGAAGCATACAGAATTCTTGTGGTCAAAGCCACATCGTATTTTGAAAAGCGGACTAGTGCCCGGGTTCTTTTATCGTAATGGGCATTATGATATTATCAAGCACGAAGCAGCTCTGCGGGATGCGCATAATGAACTTGGTGCAGGCTCAGTTGTAATGTCAAATCAGGATTTGGCAAAGGCAATTCGCTACGTCTTAACAGGTAATTTGTTAACTAAGAGGAGTCGTAAGCTTCTCTATGATGCACAACCGCCAAGTTACTATAATGGTGGCTTATATCACAATGACAAGCAGAAGACCAAACTGGCCAATGGTGCAGGTGAAGGCTATTATACTTTTATGCGTACCACAAATGATGCCAAAACAATGATCATTATTCAGTCGAATCGCACACGCAAAAACGAGTTCGATAAGTTGAAAAAGTCAGTCAATCAAGTCATGCGCCAACTGCTTGAAAGCCAGTAAGGCTGTGAAAATATAATCTGCCGTATCTTGTTTTTTAGTTAATTGCATGCTAAAATTTTGTTGTGTCGCCAGAGAAGAAGTACGAGTTTTCTCCGGTAGCGAAAATATAATATTTCTATATGTGGTCAGTAATGGCGGCACAAACACTGTGTGAGCTTAGTTCCGATGTTGGTGGAACTAGGCTTTTTTGATGCCCTTTGCTAACAGATGAAAAAAAGAGTAGAATATAATTAAATATGTCAATAACAGTAAATCATAAAGGGGATAAGATAATGACTAGAGCAGAACTAAAAACGGAGGCCAAAAATCAGCTTCGACACAATTGGGGTTGGGCTGTTTTAGTGACGCTTATTTTTACCGTCGTTTATACCATCTTTTTAGTGCCTAGTGTTAACCGGTCGCTTCAAACTACCAATGGCGTTAATGATGTTATGGGAGGCGCATCCATTGTTTCTATTCTTGCTCCTAATGGCTGGGCTCGTGCGCTTGGTGAAGATGTCCTAGACATTTTAAGTGGTTTCTTTTTTGTTAGTTTTCCACTTGTGTTTCTCCACTTCATTCATGGCGAAAAAATGGGCTATATTAAGGGACTTTTCGCTGTTTTCACTGATGGCCGCTTTATTCCTGAGTTTCTTAATTACTTTTTAAGCTACATTTTTCAATGGCTTTGGACGCTGTTGTTAATCATCCCTGGGATTGTTAAATCATACTCTTACGCATTAACACCATACATTGTTAATGATATGGTAGCCAGTGGGAAAGAAGTACACGCTACTACTGCCATTACTGCAAGTCGCCAGTTGATGAAAGGCCATAAGTGGGAACTGTTTGTCTTAGACTTAAGCTTCATTCCTTGGTACCTGCTCGGCATCATTACGCTTGGAATTGGCTATCTCTGGTTAGTTCCCTATATTTCAACGACTAAAGCCAATTTTTATCGTAATTTAGCAGGGGATCAATTCAGTAATTAAGGCTAAAAATTAGTAAATAAACAAAAGCAACAGGTATTATACCTGTCGTTTTCATTTTATAGATATTAATTAGAATCTGTTTAAATCGTCAAGATTAAACAATTTTCCCGCATATTCTGAACTGATATCATCAGAATCTTTTAGTGCTTCCTTGAATTTGATTGGAATTTAAATGATCAATGAGATAAGCCTTTAAAGCAGCGTTGGTCAGGTCATCTAAGTCAGTTCCGGTAATCTGAAGATACTTTTCTGCCAGTTTTTCTACTTTTCCATTTAATTCAATTTTTTCCTACTCATTTTTCCACCTTCTAGTAATCGTTTCTATTATAACATTTTCGCTAGGTTACAAGACGGCAAATTAATCATTTGCTGCCACACTTAAAAAATTGAAGCCCTTAGACAATTGGAGTAATATTTTAATTCAAAGAGATACAACAAAGTAGGACTTGCTCAATGATTAACTTATCTACTAAAACTATATTAAAAATCAGGCAATTGTCATTTTTCCGCGCCGCGCAAAGAACTCTAGTGATGTTAATGCCAATTGCTGTGATTGGAACATATTTTAATCTTTTTAATGATTTGATTTTCTCACCAGATGGCCTAATTTATAATATCTTTGGCCTAGATAAGATTATGACAGATCATTTTTGGTATGCAGGCTCGTTTGTTTGTCGTGGCATGATTGAAGTTACCTTTGGCGTTTTTGGTATTTACGCCAGCTTTTTTATGGCGCGATACACAGCGCGAATCTACCACAAAGATTCCACAATGTCGGGAATCGCTGCGGTTTTAATTATGCTTTTTTGCTCATATGCAACAAGCAATAGTCGGCCAAGACATGGCTCTTTTACAGGTGGTTTTTTACAAATAAATGCACTTTTTATTGCATTGCTTGTTGGATTTGGTGTAGGGCAAATTTTTCATTTATTCGGTAAAAATTATCAGCAAGTGGAAAATGAGGATACGAAGTGGTTGCGGCGCCGCGTTTGGAACGCTACCTTGCCATTTATGATATCTCTTGCTTTTGGAATTTTGCTCGGGATTGCTCGCTATGAGCTACAAATAAAGGTGCTTGATACGGCAAGCTTTAGTGAATTAGTTGGTCGAATGCAAACAACTAATAATTTGGCAGAAGTTTTGTTTTTGTCGGCAATAACGACACTCTTGAACTGGATGGGAATCGGCTATCCACTTCACGCACTTTCCGGTACGACGAGCAATGCATATACAGCCGAAAACTTGACCTATGCTTTTCAGAACGGTAGCTCTTGGAATGTGCCTTACAAATTTCTAGGTAGTTCTCTAATCAAAACATATGGCACGATGGGCGGTGCCAGTGTGATTTTAGCTATTATAGTTATTTTGCTTATGCGGCGCATGCAAGAAAACAACCAAACCAATGTTGCCATTGCAAAAATCAATTTGTTACCGGTAGCGTTTGGCTCAAGCTTGGGTTTTTCGGCAGGCTTACCGGTAATTCTTAATCCGCTCTTTGTTCTACCTAGTGTCATTATTCCGTTGGTTAATATGGCATTGGCCGGATTAGCGATTAGTTTACACATGATTCCAGTGTGTGTTTATCCAATATTGAAAGGAACACCTGGAGTGCTACTTTCCTTTTTTGGCACTAATGGCAATTGGGGGACTTTATGGTTTACTATTGCGCTTTTTGTACTTGATGTTTGTATCATGTGGTCGATTATGAAAATTAATGAACAGGTTGAGGAAATGTTAAAAGCTGGGAAAGGAAGACAGTTCTAATGCAGGTACGAAAGAACCCTAATTTTAAATGGCTGCTGATGCTAGTAGCGTTGTTAGTAGCGATTGCCATTCCCAGTTATTATTGGATGGAAAAGGAGAATAATGCGCACGCAGAGCGTAGTCGCTCGCTGCTTTCACCAGTCATCATGGTACCTGGCTCGAGTGCCACAACTGAGCGCTTTAATGAACTAATTGATCAGCTGAACAAAACGACAATGAATGAGCATAGCGTTCTTAAAGTTACTGTTTCACGTGAAGCAAATTTATCGTATAGTGGTTCGATTAATAAAAATGATCAGGAACCGATAATCATTATTGGCTTTGCCAATAATAAAGACGGTTATGCCAATATCAAAAAACAGGCTTTTTGGCTAGACGTTGCCTTTACGTCTTTGATGCAAAATTATAAATTTAATAACTTTAAGGCGTTTGGGCATTCAAATGGTGGTCTTATTTGGACATACTGGTTAGAACACTACTATGCGCAGTATTCTGATGATGTAAGGATTAAGCGGTTGATGACGTTGGGAACACCTTACAATTTTACCGAAAATAACATCAATAATCGTACACAGATGCTAGCCGATTTTATTAAAAACCGTACAGCACTTCCAGAAAACTTGAAAGTCTACTCGTTATCTGGTGGTAAAAGTTATGAATCAGATGGAATTGTGCCAGAAACTAGTGTTGCCGCAGGTAAGTTTATTTTTCAAAAACAGGTCAAATCTTACACGGCAATGACGGTCACTGGCGAAAAGGCAGACCACTCGGATTTACCACAAAATAAACAGGTAATACAAGCCATTCGGGAGTACTTGCTAAAAAAGCCTGATCGACCTGGGAGACCAGAAAAAGATTTAAAGCCAAGAAGAAGGAGAAGTAATCGATGAAATATCATGAACAGCCAACTAAGATTGAAGTTATCGGTGGCAAAGTTAATAACTTAAAGAATATTAATGTTGATATCCCACTACATAAATTCGTGGCAATCTCAGGCTTGAGCGGTTCAGGGAAATCGAGTCTCGCAATGGGGATTCTTTATTCAGAGGGGGCACGACGTTATCTCGATTCACTTGCAGCTTATACTAAAAGGCGGATTAGTCAGGTCGGTAGGGCACAGGTTGATGAAGTACGGCATATTCCTTCTGCCCTTGCTTTGCGCCAGCGTCCAACTGTTCCTGGTGTTCGGTCAACCGTGGGCACAGTAACAGAGGTTTTTAACGTCCTACGTTTGATTTTTTCACGCTTGGGCTCACCTGTATGTCCTAATGGGCATAGATTAGCGCCAACCATTAAAATTGCTGAAGCGATGGACTTAACTGGAGAGGCAATGGGACGTGTTACTTGTCCAACCTGCGGTGTTCAGTTTTATGCTTTTAGTGCTGAAGACTTTGCTTTTAACTCAGATGGTGCATGTCAAAAGTGTCAGGGGTTAGGAAACGTTGAACAAATTGACGATGATAAGATTATTGCAGATGAAAATCTATCATTGGAAAATGGCGCAGTTGCCACATGGCAAATCCCCGGAAGAAATTGGATGTGGCGCATTGCCCGTGAACTAGGTGTTCGGACAGATGTTCCATATAAAGAATTGTCCGAGGATGAAAAAGAAATTGTTTTACACGGTGAGGAACGGAAAATACCAGTTGATATTCCAACTTCGACCGGGCGAGTTTATCACCTTGACGCACTTTATGAAAATGCCTATAACGCTGTCGCAAATTCACGCAAAACGACTAAGTCTGAACGCGGTTTAGAAAGAATCAACTCTTTTTATCGTTTCAAACCTTGTCCACGCTGTCACGGCTATCGGATTGATCCAAGTCGCTGGAATCAGTTGGTGGCAGGGAAGAACATTATCGAGGCCGAACAACTTACGCTAGGTGAACTAGCAGACTATTTAAAGAAAATTATGGCATGGCTTCCAGCAGACATGCATGATTTAGCTGAAAACTTAACTGGTGAACTGATGCATCAGGTTAAACCATTACTAAAATTGGGTCTAGACTACTTAAGTTTAGATCGTCAAGCTAATAGCTTATCTACTGGTGAATTGCAACGGATTCAGCTTGGTCGGACCTTGAGGACAGAGACGACGGGAGTGCTCTATGTTTTGGACGAGCCATCTGTCGGACTGCATCCAGATAATGTTGCTGGCTTAATTGAGGTCTTCCATGAGCTCGTCAACCAAGGTAATTCGCTTGTTGTTGTTGACCATGAAACTTCTATTATTGAGGCAGCTGATTGGATAATTGAAATTGGTCCTGGTTCGGGTTCAGAAGGTGGTCAAATAATTGCGCAAGGAACCCCGAAAGAAATTGAGCAAACTAATGCTTCATTAATAGGGCAATATTTAACTGGGGATGCACCGTTATATGTAAGAAAAAGTGCTAAACCTGATGCTCTTTTTAAAGATGGCACAATTGCTTTAACTGTTAATAAGTGCTTCAACTTGAAAGATGTCCATGCTGAGATACCAGTTGGACGCCTTACTTCTGTTACAGGTTTTTCCGGTGCTGGAAAAACGACTTTGATTCTAGGCTCACTTTTACCAGCTCTAAAGGCTGAAAAAGAAGGTAGTGCTAAGCCTGAGTGGGTGACTAGTCTTACAAGCAATGGCATCAAAAATGTAATCAGTGTCGACTCGTCACCCGTTGGTAAAAATCAACGTTCCACGGTAGCAACATACACAGACATTATGGATAACTTACGTAAGTTATTTGCCCAGCAGCCGCTCGCTAAAAAGTTGAAATATCGTGCCTCCCATTTTTCATATAATAATAAAGAAGGAGCATGTCCGGCATGTGGTGGAACTGGGGTAATTTCGCTTGATATTCAGTATTTACCGGACATGGTGGAAACATGTTCTGTATGTGGTGGCCACCGTTTTAATCAGGATGTTTTAAGGGTTAAATGGCATGATTTAAGTATTGCGGACGTGCTGGATTATTCAGTTGATGATGCATTGAAGGAAAATCTTTTTGGGGATGAACTAAAAATTGCTAAGACGATTGAAACTCTGCATGATATGGGGTTAGGTTACCTTCACTTAGGAGAATCAACGCCAGCATTATCAGGTGGAGAAGCACAACGATTGAAATTAACCAGCCATATTCACCGCCAACAAAAGGGCAGCCTCTTTGTTTTCGATGAGCCAACCGTGGGCTTGCACCCAAGTGACGTTAGAACGTTGCTGCAGGTTTTTCAAAAATTGTTAGATCAGCATGCAACAATCATTACAATTACACATGACCTCGATATTATGGCCAATAGTGATTATATGATTGACATGGGTCCGCGTGGCGGATTGAACGGTGGAAAAATAATTGCCTGTGGGACACCTGTGGATATTTCACACCAGAAAGATAGTTTAACGGCAAAATATTTGCGTGAGCACATAAATTTATATCAAAAATAACCCAAAATCTAGGCCTTGTAGCAGTCGTAAACGCGATTACTGCAAGGTTTTTTGCTACAAAATAAATTTCACAAATAAAATGTGGAAAAGTTTTGTAAAAAGGTTGCATTCTGTGGATAACCTGCTAGAATATTATATGTAAGCGATTAGCAGTCGAAGGTGTCGAGTGCTAATTACAAATTTTATCCTATAAAGGGGTGCATATTTATGGCATATTTTGACAACGAATTTGATAATTTATTTAACGAACTTAACAACTCTTTCTTTAACGATGATAATAATGGCTCTATCCCAGTTCACTATTCAAGCATGAACATTTCTCCACAAGGAATTAATCAGAGCGAACAAATGCCTGGTCAACCAAAAAAGGAGAAACCAATTGGTGTTGACTTGGTTGAACAAGCTAAAAACAATAAATATGATCCGGTAATCGGTCGTGATGAGCAAATCCAAGAAGTAATAGAAATTTTGAGTAGACGTAAGAAGAACAATCCAGTTTTGGTAGGTCCTGCGGGAGTTGGTAAAACTGCAATTGTTGAAGGTCTAGCTCAAAAGATTGCTCAAGGTGATGTTCCTGACAAGATGAAGGACAAGCACATTATTGCAATAAATATTAATGACATGGTTGCAGGTTCAAGTCTACGTGGTAGTTTTGAAGAGCGCCTGAAGAAAGTCATTGACGAAGCAAAGAAGAATCCTAACATCATCTTGTTTATTGATGAAATTCATAACATTGTTGGTGCTGGTTCAACAGATTCTGAAACCAATAGTGGTGATGCCGCAAACATTTTGAAACCTGCTTTGGCAAGTGGCGACTTAAACTTAATCGGTGCAACTACAACAGGGGAATACCGTAGAATTGAAAATGATGCTGCTCTAGCACGTCGTTTCCAACCAGTCCAAGTTCCAGAACCTTCAACTGATGTAACTGTTAAAATTCTGGAAGGGTTAAAGAAGAAATACGAAGACTATCACCACGTTAAATATAGTGACAGTGCTTTGCGTTTAGCAGTTGAATTGTCACAACGGTATATTCAGGGACGCTATTTACCTGATAAAGCAATCGATTTAATGGATGAAGCTGGTGCTAAAAAAGGTCTCGACAGCGTTCCAAGTGATGAAGCCACTCTGAAAAAGAGAATTAGCAGCCTTGAAAGAGAAAAAGCAGAAGCAGCTAAAAATGAAGACTATGCAAAGGCAAGCGACTTGAAGAAGAGAATTGAAAAACTTCAAGAACAGGCCGAGCATATTGATGAAACTGCAACACCAAAGGTAACTGATCAAGATATCTACGCTTTAATTGAAGCTAAGACCAAGATTCCAATGAGCGAATTACATGCTAACGAAAGTCAAAAGAATCTCAACTTAGCAGAAAAATTGAAGAAAGCTGTTATTGATCAGGACAACGCTGTTGATGTTATTACTGATGCAATTGCTCGTAAGCAGGTTTTCAAAGATAATAATCGTCCTACTGGTTCGTTCTTGCTAACTGGACCAACTGGTGTGGGCAAGACAGAATTGGCTAAACAACTTGCTATTCAATTATTTGGTGGTGAAGATCATCTAATTCGGCTCGATATGTCAGAATATCAAGATCAAATGGCAGTTAACAAGTTAATTGGTTCTGCACCTGGCTACGTTGGTTACGGTGAAGGCGGTCAATTAACTGAAAAAGTTCGCCACCAGCCATACAGCTTAATTCTGTTCGATGAAATAGAGAAAGCTAACCCACAAGTCTTCAACGCATTATTGCAGATTATGGATGATGGACGTTTAACAGATGCTCAAGGCAGAACTGTTTCCTTCAAAGACACAATTCTCATCATGACCTCAAACGCTGGTTACTCTGACAACTTGTTAAAAGATGGTAAAGTGGACCACGATAAGATGATTAAGGCCCTAGAAGCATACTTCAGACCAGAATTTTTGAACAGATTAGACGCAATTGTGCCATTTAATTCATTGACTGAAGCCGACATGACTGAGATTATCGACATTTACCTAAAGAAGATGTCACATGTTTTGGCAAAGAAAGATGTCAAAGTTGAAGTTTCTGATGATGCTAAAGCTTACTTTGCTGAAAAAGGCTATGACAAGAAATTTGGTGCACGTCCTCTTCGTCGAGTAGTTGAACAGGACATGGAGACGCCAATTGCTAAATTATTGTTAAAAGAACCTGATACCAAAGAAGTTAAATTTACTGCTGATGATAAGCATGTTTATCTCAATGGTGAAGTAATTTTAGATATTGAGCTAAAAGCTGATTCAAATGATGAGCAAACTGAAGCTGAAGAAACAAAAGAATAATCGTTGCTTAAAAGGCATTCCGAAAGGAATGGCTTTTTTGCTTTATAAACTTTTTTACGAGTAAATAAGGTGGTGTTTCACGTGTGACATTTTTGACGGAGAGACTCTTAGAATTAATCTTTGGAAAGCTGTTGACAGTAGTAAAATTATGGTTTACATTAGTTAACAATTAAATAATAATTAAAAGTTAAAAAGAGATTTTTAACTGAAGTTTTTAAGGAAAAAGTAGGAGCATTGCTATGAAACAAAAAGTAGAAGACCTTGACTGGAAAAATTTAGGCTTTGTTTATCGCGATTTACCATATCGTTATGAAGCTAAATATAAAGACGGCGAGTGGCAAGAGGGAAAATTGATTGAAGATTCTACTCTTGTTCTTTCCGAGGGTGCAGAAATTTTGCACTACGGTCAAGAAATTTTTGAAGGACTAAAAGCTTATCGTAGAAAAGACGGTAAGATTAACTTGTTTCGTCCTGATCAAAATGCGCATCGATTTGCGTTATCTGCTGAGCGTTTGGCAATGCCACCATTTCCAGAAGATCGCTTTGTTGAAGCGGTTAAGCAAGTAGTTTTGGCAAACAAGGAGTATGTGCCACCTTATGATAGTGGCGCAACACTTTATTTACGTCCCTTTATGATTGGGACATCCAATGTTTTGGGTGTTCAGGCAGCCAATGAATATACCTTCCGCATTTTTGCTGTTCCGGTTGGCGCTTATATTAAGGGGCTTAACCCAGCAGATTATATTGTTAGTGAATATGACCGTGCTGCTTATGCTGGTACGGGTCAAGCAAAGACCTCTGGTAACTATGCCAGCAGTTTGCTGCCATCAGTTGAAGCTCATAAAAATGGCTTTGCGGATTGTTTATACCTTGACCCACGAGAGCACAAATATGTTGATGAATTTGGTGGCGCTAATTTTTACGGTATTACCCAAGAAGGTCAATTTGTTACACCAAAATCTAAATCAATCTTGATCTCAATTACCAAGAGGTCACTGCTGGAACTAGCTAAAAAGCAGGGCTTAAATCCAGTGGAAAGACAAATCACTTTAGAAGAAGCATTTAACATGAAAGAAGCTGGAGCTATGGGCACTGCGGCAGTTATTTCACCAGTGGGTTCGATCACTTATGAAGGTAAAAAACATGTCATTTACAGTGAAACAGAAACAGGTCCAGTGACAACTAAACTCTATAATGAGCTAGTTGACATTCAATATGGAAAGCAAGAAGGTCCAGAGGGCTGGGTCCAAACAATTGATTAATTAAAATAGAAAAGGTGCCGAGATATAAAATCTCGGCACCTTTTTAATTGGCAATGTTCTTTAGAACCTGTTCTAACATTTTTGGAAAACTCTTATCAGCAGGTAGTGATTTATCCGCAAACCAACCAGTTCCAACATTTACAATATCGCCGATAGTTAAATCACGAAGATAGCGACTAGCAAGCAACTGCTGCTTTGGTTCTGAATATTCAGTAGCCAATAGTTGATTTATCAAAGAGCGTAGTTGCTCAAAGGCTGCAGTTACTTCGGGATAAGCATTAGACCGAGGCATTTTTAGAGCTAGCTGAGTTAGTTTGAAATGCTTAAGTGCAAGTGAGCGGAACTCTGTAGCCAAAGCGATAATACCCTTGATTCCTGTTTGCCCAAAGATTTTTTGTTGAAGTTGCTGACTTACTTGGTTGATAGCCCAAGCAACGACACAATAGCTTAATTCTTGTTGATTAGAGAAATAACTATAAAGTGCTTGTGAGCGTGTACCTAATTGTTGGGCAATTAGCGAAAAACTTAGTTCACTACCTGATTCGATTAAAGAAACACTAGTTTCAATGATTTTTTGTTTGGATAAAATTTGACGTGGCATTATTAACCTCGAATAGACTTAACTGTTACAATATGTAAACTATAATTACATATTGTAAATATAGTTTAGTGTTTAATATTTAAGAAGGCAAATATAATGAAAATTTTTCTATTATTGCTAATCGGTTTGGTGATAGGCACTCTTGTTATCCTGTTTGGTGGCGGTGGTGCTGCAATCTATTTAGGAATATTAACAGGCTTATTTGGCTTAAAGGCTGCAAGTGCTTCTGCAACTTCATTAATGACCGCTTTACCTTCATTAATTATTGGCGCATGGAGCTATTATCGTCAAGGAAAAATTAATACTAAAATTGGTAATCAAATGTTATTGGCAGCAATTCCTGCCGTAATAGTTGGTGCACTCTTATCAAAGTATATTCCAGCTAATTTGTACAAATGGCTGATAGGTGTGGTTTTAATTTTACTAGGCATCAACATGCTTATTCAAAAGAAAAATAAGGCTTCGGATTCAATGCATAAGCAAAGCCATGCCAGATTGCAGGCAAGCTTATTCGGAATTTTTGGTGGACTAATGGTCGGTGTTGCAGGAATGAGCGGAGGAGCTGTAATTATTGCTGGACTGTTTTTGCTTGGCTTAAAGGACTTTCAGGCAACAGCTACTTCAACCTATGTTTTAGTATTTATGACCGCTACAGGTGCACTGTTCCACATTGCAGGAGGGCAAGTGGATTGGGCAGCCGGACTACCGTTAATGATTGGTGCATTAGTAGGAGCAATTATTGCCCCCAAATTGGCACAACTACTGGCAAAAACAAAGATCACAAAGTATATGAAGCCAACTACTGGAGTGTTATTAATATTGTTAGGTGCTAAGTCTTTACTATAAAAGCGCAAAATAAAAATTGCTAATGGTGGGGTTACTTAGCAAAAATATTTCCTGGGAAATAGCTAATTTTTGTTAGCACTTTTTTTAAAAGTAATATAATAGGGTTAGATTAATGAAACTAAGAATGATTTATTTTGAAAAGAGTGCAAAATGAAAAAATTAGTTAGAGATAAGATACCGGAATTTGCCACAGAGGCTACATATCGAGAGCTGCCTAAAGAAGAAATTGAACTAGCCCTTAAAAATAAGTTGATTGAAGAGACGCAGGAAGTTGTTGAAGCTAAGACAGAAGACAATCTGATTGAAGAATTAGGTGATGTCTATGAAGTCTTAACAGCATATTTGAAATTTAAAGGCGTCAGTCAGGAAGAATTTTTAAAACTAATTGCAACAAAGCGTGATTATAAAGGTGGCTTTACTAAGTTCTTAGAAATGACGACTGAGGATTAAGTATTGAAAAAGTGGACTTTAGAGATGACATAATTTCTGAGGCCCACTTTTTATATACGCGTATTAGCAAAATAACTAATAGTAATTAAGTAAGCTTAATAATAGGTATTTTTAATTTCATACTTTTTGTTAAATAATTGAGTGTATAAAAGATATAGATATTGTGATTTAGAGAAAGAAAATAAATGAAAAGTATTAAAAATCATTTTTTTGAAGGCGAACGGCCCCTTTTTGGACTTAATGATGCAGAATTAGACGGAGTCACTTTTGGTCAAGGGGAGTCTCCACTCAAAGAAGCAAACAATATTAAAGTGAAAGATTCAGTTTTTAAATGGAAGTATCCACTCTGGTACGATCAAAATGTTGAGGTGGAAGATTCTGTCTTTGAAACGATGGCTCGCAGTGGCATTTGGTACACAAAAAACATTTCTATTAAGAACTCTTCTTTACAAGCTCCTAAATTATTTAGACGTGCACAAAAAATTACGTTGGACAATGTTCATTTTGCTAATGCGGAAGAGACTATGTGGTCCTGTGAAGATCTTAAAATTACTAATAGTCAAATTAGCGGCGATTATTTTGGCAAAGACAGCAAAAACATTTACTTAGATCATGTCAGTATAATTGGCAATTACGCTTTTGATGGTGCAGAAAACATTGAAGTATATAATTCAACTTTTGTTGCTAAAGACGCTTTTTGGAACTGTAAAAATGTAAAAGTTTATGATTCAACTATTGATGGAGAGTACTTAGCATGGAACAGCGAGAATATTGAGTTTATTAACTGCAAAATCATTAGCAGTCAGGGTCTTAATTATATTAAAAATTTAAAGTTAAGAGATACTCAGCTACTACATACAGATTTAGCTTTTGAATATGTTTCAAATATAGATGCTGAAGTGACTTCGAAAATTGATAGTGTTAAAAACCCAATTTCTGGAAAAATTTCTGCTCCTGTAATCGGCGAATTAATTATGGATAAGTCAAAAATAGATCCCGATGATACAAAGATAGATTGTGATAAGATTGAATTGAACACAAATCAGTCAGATCGAAATCAGGAACCAAAGGATTAATAATGAAAGCTAATTACGATTTTGTTAATGTGCCAGATAGAAGAAAAACAGACTCTGTTAAGTGGGACGTTGCATCAAATGAACTACCAATGTCAATTGCTGACATGGATTTTAAAACAGCACCAGAAATTATTGATGCAATGAAGAAGAAAATTGAATTAGGTGTATTCGGTTATGAATGGCCTAAAGATGATTATTTTAATGCTGTGGCCAATTGGTATGCAGAAGAGCACGGACACCGTCCACAACAAGACTGGATGATTTTCACTACTGGTGTAGTGCCAGCAATTTCATCGATTGTTCGGCGAGTTTCACATATCGGTGATAACGTTTTAGTTCAAGCACCCGTTTATAATATTTTTTACAATTCAATTGAAAATAATGGGCGACATGTTTTGTCCAGTGACTTGGAATTTGATGATGAAAACTATGAAATTAACTGGGAAGACCTTGAACACAAATTAGCTTTACCACTTACCACTTTAATGATTTTTTGTAATCCTCATAATCCAGTTGGTAAAGTATGGAGCCAAAAAGAAGTTCAGAAGATTGCAGACTTATGTTTTAAACATCACGTAGTGCTCCTATCTGATGAAATTCATGGTGACTTGGTACGCAAGGGACCAGGGTATACGCCTGCTTTTTCGGTTGAGGGTGCTTCACGTGACGGTGTTATTTCGCTAGTCTCACCAAGTAAGCCCTTTAATGTTGCAGCTTTACATGCGGCAACTGTAGTGGTGCCAAATGACAACTTACGTGAGACTGTTAATCGTGGTCTGAACAGTGAAGAACTTGCAGAGCCTAATTTACTGGCTATTCCAGGGACAATTGCTGCATATGAGCATGGTCATGATTGGTTACAAGCATTACTGAAGCAAATAAACACTAATTTTGCTTATACTGAGAAATTTATTAGTGAAAATATTCCAGAAATTAAGGTGGTATCAGGTAATGCAACATATTTAATTTGGCTTGATGTGCGTCAAATTACTTCGAATTCGCAAAAGCTAGCAGAATACTTAGATAAGGAAACAGGACTAGTTTTATCGCCAGGAAGTATTTATCGTGGCAATGGTAATGATTTTCTACGCATGAATCTCGCTTATCCTTTAGCCATGGTTAAAGATGGTTTAGGGAGACTAAAAGAGGGAATAGTGAATTATTCTAACGAAGCATAAAAAGGCGACTATAGTGTTGGCTGTAGTCGTCTTTTTGGTAGGTCTTAATATATTCTCGGGAGTACAACAAGTCTTTTAGTGTGATTAAAAGCTTTTGAAAAACATGTTGTTTCATGTGAAACACGGAATCACTGTTAAATATCGAATTGCTAATAAGACTGAATAATCTAGTATTAGTTTTTTTACTTATTGTGTGAAAATGCTTGAGCAAGCTGAATGGCAGATGTAACGTAATCTAACACAGTAGTTACTGCTAACGCTATGCTCTTAAAGTTGACGGAATCTTCCAAAACTAGTGGCACCTTAACACCTAACGCAATAAACAAAACAATTATCAATAATTTGGTTGGGTCAATCTTACTGTTATTGCCAGCAAATCGATCTAATAAAGTATGAATTTTTTGAGTTGCTTGAGGTGAAAGCTGCATTTTACTAGCAAGTAGCTTTAAAAAAGTTGGATCTTTAAATATTGGAATTAATCTTTTACTGGATACTTGACCAAGCTTCTTTAGCTGGATTGCAATTTTTTCATTATGTTTAGCACAGAATTGTAAAAAGCTTTGAACCTGCTCAAGTCCAGAAAGGTTCCATGAATACTTAGTAGAACGCAAAGTATGCCAAAACTGCGAAAGTTGATCAGTCGATTGATCAAACAGTTTAAACAATTGCTGTGTTGTTTTTGTCTGCAATAAATTTTGTGACCAGTTTACTAGTTGAGTTTTTAGATGCATAAAAATCGCTTCCTTTTTCTAATTATAGCAAGGGAAGAAGGTGGAATGGATTTATATGCTTTGGTAAAAGTGCTTGAAGAATAACTAGTAAGCAAAGAAAAAGTGCAGTAATGTGTTAAAAGCAGTTCTGCACTTTTTATCTCGTCATTGCAAAATGAAATGCTAATTATTCATAGTTATTAGCTTTTGAAGGTAGAAGCATTAAGATGACAAACCATAGTTGACCGATGAAAGGAAGGATATTAATCAAAATCCACCAACCGGAGTGGTTAGAGTCGTGTAAACGTCTGAAGCGTAGTGAAAGTGTGGCTAGCCAGACAATAAATGAAATGATTAGAGAACCAGTTTTGGCACTCCAGTCACCCCAAGTATAGATATCTTCAATGGAGTGGCCCAAAATCTGTTGTACCACTGCCATCAAAATAAACCCTAAAATATAGTTAATAATAACTGGAATCCAATATTCGCCGCGACTAGCAACGCCAGAAAAGTTAAAAATGTTACTCCAGAATTTTTTGTAAGCTTTAATCATTAAGCTCAGCCTCCTTGATTACAGTACTTTACACCATCATTGTAAAACCAAACCAATCTCCGTAGCAAAGAATATGATTTGTTTATACTTTATAAGCATATGTTTTGTTTTAAAAAATGAATCGCTGTAAATTGAAGGTGGATTCTAAAGAAGGGAGATCTTTACAATGGACAATAGTTTATCTGATCCGCTAAAACGTTATCACACTGGTGATTTTTCTAAACAATCACAGGAATATCCAGGTGTACAAAGCAAAATGGATCCAGTACCTGCTGGTGACATGGCTGATTACGAAGGACATGGCCTACTTGAAGGACGCCACGCCATTGTCACTGGTGGTGACTCGGGAATTGGTCGTGCTGTTGCAATTGGCTTTGCTAAAGAAGGAGCCGATGTCGCAATCCAGTATTTGCCTGAAGAAGAAGCAGATGCCAAGGAAGTGGCAGAACTAATTGAAAAAGCGGGCCAAAAGGCAGTTCTTTTACCAGCTGACTTCCGTAAGCGAGGTGAAGCAGAGCAAGTAGTTCAAAAAGCTGTCGATGAATTCGGTAGCTTAGAGCTATTGGTGATGAATTCCGCAATTCAACAGCATGTCTCAAGTTTGGATGAATTGACGATGGATCAAGTCCATGACACTTTTGAAGTTAATATTATTTCAATGTTTGAAATGGCTAAAGCTGCAGTGCCTCATATGAAACCGGGCAGTGTAATCTTAACTTCTACCTCTGTACAGGGCTTTAGTCCAACACCTATTTTACTTGACTATGCCTCTACAAAGGCTGCGATTGCTAACTTTTCAATTAACTTGGCGCAAGAGTTAGCGCCAAAAGGAATTCGCGTTAATAGTGTAGCTCCTGGTCCAATTTGGACACCGTTACAAACATGTGGCGGTCAACCAACAGATGCGCTTTCAACTTTTGGTCAGGAAGAGCCTTTGAAGCGTGCAGGTCAACCCGATGAAGTAGCCCATGTTTACATTTTCCTAGCTTCTAATTTGGCTAGTTATGTTACAGGTCAAGTTTACGGCGTAACCGGTGGACAACCAATTAATTAAAAATATAGCTAAAAACGTTTCTACATAGCTTAGTGCTTATGTAGAAACGTTTTTGTGTTGTTTGCTTTTTGAATTACCTTTGGTATATTGGGTAATAATATAATGTAATAAGTTAATAAGGAAAACTCAAATGACAAACAATATTTTTAAAAAAATTGACCAATTATCGCAGGCTAATGCAGAAATAATTGCCAATGATTGGCATTACGATGGTGAATATTCTTTTTATGATATGGAAAATGATCAAGAAGATTATGACGAAATAATGTCTCAAGAATTAAGAAGCGATCACTATTATCAGGTTTTAGACGGTGACAATAAATTAGTTGCATTCTTTTGTTTGGAACCAGATGATCAAGATTCAATGAAAGCTGAGATAGGACTTGGTTTGGCGCCATCTTTAACAGGTCATGGTTTAGGAAAAGAGTTTATAAAGGTTATTGAGGACTATGTGAAGCAAAACTTTGCTTTTAAAACTTATATTTTGTCCGTTGCGGAATTTAATAAGCGTGCAATTAAGGTTTATCAAAAAGCTGGTTATCAAGAAACTGGTTCGGAAAACGTTCATAGCAACGGTGGTATTTACAAATTTATTATTATGACTAAAAGCGTTTAGCTTTTCTCAATTTATTTAGCTAAAAAGAGAGTATGATAATGGAGAAAAAAGTAGAACAATTTTGGCGTACCTTTTGCAAGAAGCATAACTTGGGAGAGGATACTAAAGTAGATGCGTGGGCATTTGGAGCAAGTAAGGAAGAAGCGAATGAATTAGCAGACTTAGTAAAAAGAGGTATTAAGACTGCAACAACTGCAGCATTTTTTCCAGAAAATGAGATGCCAAGTGTTGGCGACTGGAATATTATCCTTGATTGGAATGGTAATCCCGTTTGCGTGATTCAGGACAAGGTAGTTGAAGTTATTCCATACAATCAGATATCTGCAGAGCATGCATATCATGAAGGTGAAGGAGATCGTAGCTACCAGTATTGGCGTGAAGTTCATGATCAATTTTTTGAAGCGGAATTTGCAGAAAGTGGACAGAAGTTTTATCCTCAGGCACCAATGATCTGTGAGGTCTTTGAAAAAGTTGATTAAATTATAGCAAGCTTTAATTAATGTACTGCAATTCAGCTGTTTTTACACACCACTAGTCGATTAGACCAGTGGTTTTTGTTTTAAATAAAACTACATTATTTCCTAGGGAATAATATCCCCAAAGAAATCGTTACGAACTATTAAAGTAATATATCAATCAAATAACAACATAGTTCAGCCTTGTGCATGTATAATATATTAAAAGTAGGTTGATTTTTGATTGGGGGAAAAAGATGAGTAAACCAATTATCGGCATTGCTGGTTCAGAAATAAGAGATGCAGAAGGGCCATTTTATGGATATAGACGTAGTTACGTTAATGAGGACTATGTTGATTCTGTCGTTCAAAATGGTGGGATTCCTTACATTATCCCCTTTACTGCAAATGATGAGGTTGCTATAGGCCAAATAGAACATGTTCAAGGACTTATTTTATCTGGTGGACATGACATTGATCCACATTTATATGGTGAAGAACTGCAACCAAAGATAGGTGAAATTTGGCCAGCACGTGACCATTTTGACATGCTATTGTTAAAAATTGCGGAAGAAAAAGGTCTCCCAATTCTTGGGGTTTGCCGTGGTGCTCAACTAATTAACGTTGCTCATGGTGGAAACTTATATCAAGATATGGGTTATCGCAAAGAAAAAACTTTAAAGCATAATCAAGGCCATACACCTGATTTACCAACGCATGGCGTTAAGCTTAAAGAAGGCAGTTTACTTGCACGGACAATAGGTAAAACTGAGTTCTTAGTTAATTCGTTCCATCATCAGTTGATTAAAGATGTTGCACCAGATTTGCGCGAAGTTGCGACTGCAACTGATGGTGTCCCAGAGGGCTTAGAAAACGATCAGGGCAATATTTTGGCAGTTCAGTGGCACCCTGAGATGCTGCATAAAAATCCTAACACGCCTTATATGAATAATCTATTTAAATTTGTTGTTGAAAATGCTAAGTAAGAAAGGCTAACTATCGTGAATACAAGTAAGGATACAGAACGAGCAAATGACAAACTAGGCTTCTGGTCAATTGTTCTTTTAGCAATCAATTCTATTATTGGCTCAGGCATTTTCTTAACACCGGGAAGCGTAGTCAGCCAAGCTGGTAGTAAATCTCTAGTTGTTTATTTAATTGCTGCAATTTTTGCCGCAATTCTGGCGATTTCTTTTTCAGCAGCGGCTAAATATGTGACAAAATCAGGTGCTTCGTATGCCTATTCCAAGGCTGCTTTTGGTGATAACGTTGGCTTTTATGTCGGCATCTTGCGTTACTTTTCTGCCAGCGTGGCGTGGGGCGTAATGGCTGTTGGTGTAATTAAGTCAACCATTTCGATTTTTGGCGGCAATCCCGATAGCGTTATGAACGTTACAATTGGGTTTCTAGTTTTGATGCTGCTAATAACAATTATTAACTTGTTTGGACAAAAATTTGTTAAGTTTGTAATGAATATTGCTACTGCAGGTAAGTTATTCGCCTTGGTTTTAATTATTGTTGCTGGGGTTGTTCTATTACTTACAACAGGAGCTTCACATAATTTGGCGATGGTTGATCAAATTACGCAGAATGGCCATAAGATTGTTCCTACATTGACAACTACAGGTTTTGTAATGGCCATTGTGTCTGCTTTTTATGCTTTTACAGGCTTTGAATCTGTACCTTCAGGTTCAGATGATATGCAAGAGCCCGAAAAAAATCTACCAAGAGCAATACCATTAGCAATTTTTGTTATTGCTGCAATTTATATAGGGGTTGTTGCAGTTGGACTTGTTCTCAATCCAAAAGCTTTGATGACAACTAAGCAGGTTGTGGCAATTAGTGCAATTTTTGACAATGAGATCTTACGGGACGTGATTTTAGTTGGTGCTTTGGTATCGATGCTTGGCATTAATGTTGCCTCCAGCTTCAATGCGCCGCGAATTTTAGAGGCAATGGCACGTGAAAAGCAGCTGCCGTCATCATTAACTAAGAGAACGAAAAACAATTTTCCAATTAGGACATTCTTTATTTCTGAAGCGTTAGCGATTTTGGTACCACTGGCATTCCAATATAATATGGTTAACCTAATTACATTAAGTGCAATGGTTAGATTCTTAGGCTTTATTATTGTGCCACTAGCAGTCATTTGCTTCTATTTTGGCAAAAATAAAGAGCAGGTTTTACCAGCACCCAAAAATGTTTGGACTGATATCGTAATCCCAATATTATCAATTATTGTCGTTATCTTTTTATTAGTTAAATATAACTGGCAAGCACAATTTGGCATTATTAAAAATGGTCAAGTGGTTGGTGTTAACTGGTATGCGATTTTGATGATGGTCTTTGGCTTTATCATCTTGCCACTTTTGATGTTTTTATTCACAAAGAAAAAGAGAAAATAGTTTTATCAACAATTTTAAAGAACATAAAAAAAGCAGTTCTAGTAACGGAACTGCTTTTTATTTATTTAATTAATTATGCTTTTTCTTTAATTGGAAGTAATGAACAATGCTGTAGCAGAACAGAACTGCCATACCAATTCCAGCCATTGTCATGTCAGAACGAGGAGTTCCACCGCCAAAAGTTGTACCTAACCAGTTAACAATTGTTGGTGAAGCGGCACAACCAATATTAACTAGGATTAAGGTAATGGTTGTTGCGAAGTTAACGGAGTTCTTTGGAGCTGCTTCATCAAGCCAGTTAAAGATATAAGGTACGGACAAACCGAAGCCAGCACCTAAAACAATAACGGCTACAACTAACATTGGTAGGTTAACTGCGTAAGCAATTGCCAATAAACCAGCAACTTGTAAGAATAAACCAATTGGTAAAATTAAATCCTTTAATTTCTTCTTTAAAAGACCGTAGCACATTCCAACAGGAATACCGATTAAAGTAACTACACTTGAAACAAAGGCAATTTGACTAACACTAGCAAGTTTTTGGCTTGTAGCAAGTTGTGGTAACTTGAATGACATTGGCATAAAGAAGACATACATAAAGAACATGATAATTGCTATTTCAATTACAGCACCATTAATCTTGTTTTCTTCTTTAGTAGCAGGTTGTGCTTCTGTATCGACTGTTTGTGATTGACTAGGTAATTTAACTACGAAGCCAAATAGCAATAGAATTGGCAAAGCAGCCAAGTAAATTGCAAAAGTGGCATGCCAGCCGTTAACTGCTAATAAGCCAACACAGAATGAAAAGATTGCTGCACCGACACTACCCATTGAGTTTTGGAAACCAAGCATTGATGATAGTTCATCGCCTTGGTAAAACTTCGATAATAAACTAACGGCTAATGAGTTGAATAAACCAATACCAGCTCCCAATAAGAAACGAGAGATTAAAATTGTTGTGTATCCCGTTGCATACATTGGGTATGTTCCAGCTAACAGCGCAATTACTAACCCAGTGATAACAGTATTTTTAGTACCGATTAGCTTAATTAAAAATGGACTTATGATTAGTCCGATAACTATTCCGATGTTTGGAATTGTACTTAATGTTTCAACAGCAGCCCGTGAAACGCCAGGAAATGACGAGTACATTAGGGGCAATACTGAGGAAATTTGCGGCGCAATCATCAATAATAAGGATATTGATAATAAGGCGACTTTGAACAACCCAGATTTTGGATTAACTTTTTTCATGTTAAGTTCCTCTATTCTCTAACTTTTATTGTATTCGCTAATATTATACTTGCTTTTCGATTGCTAAATAGCGCTTTCAGTCACCTTAATCTGGCGCTGAGGAACCTTCGCGTATTTGTCTGCTGGTTTGACCGTAATTGTTAACCATTGCACGGTTAAGCGATCTAACACCACTGAAACCATTATTCATGGCAACTGCAGTAAAGGTATTTGTGGTCGTAGTAAGTTCTTGGTAAGCTTTTTGTGCACGATAATTTTTGATGTATTCGCCTAGAGTACACCCCATATTTTCGCGAAAAATTCGTTGGAGATATTGACGTGCCAAATGACAAGAATCCGCGATTTCTTGAAGAGAAAAGGGTTCTTGATAGTGCCCTTGGATATAGTCAAGCGCGTTACGCAAATGTCCAGTGATGACTAAATTGTGTGACAACTGGCTGTTATTTTTACGAGGTTTCAAAAAGTACTTAAGTAGTGTTTCAAGAACTTGATAGCTAAGGATAGTTAACTCAATATTTTTAAAATCACTCTCTTTACCTAGCTTAATATCAGTAATTTGCGTAAGAAGATCTTGTAAATAGTGATATTGAGCTACTTGCTGAAGTGATAACTTGCTTAGTGAACCAAGTTCAAAAAAATATTGATCAATTTTAGGAAACACTTGTAAGACCAGTGGATAGGGAAAGAGAAGCGTCAACATTAAATCGTCCTTAGTGTGGATACGATTACGTACACTATGCACAATCTGAGTATTAACAATTAAAATCTCTCCAGGATGTGTTTGATGATCGACACCGCCAATTATAAAATGGTCAATTTGTCCCCGAATGGTAAAACTCAATTCAATGCTTTGATGCCAGTGAGCCGGCACCTCGGAATCATTGCGATGGTGGTGGATTTTAATGTGTAACGGTAATTCATCTAGTTGAATTAGCTCGTGTTTGTCGCCTGCCATAAGTTCCTCCTAGAAAAAAAGGTTGAACTATTTAGTTCAACCTTTATTTTACAATGAACCGAGCACTAATTGATGTACTTACGGAAAAAGTTAAGTTCATCCAAATTACATTGCTTAGCTAAATCATCTTTTTGATTAACGTTAAAGACGTGTCCACGACGATTATCTGGATCACCATAAAAATGAATTTCGTGGTAAATGCCTTTGGCGTGTAAGTAACCAGAAAGCATGTATGCATTGTCACGTAAGAAATCATCTGTACAAGTCATTAAGAAAAGTGGTGGCAAATCTGTAGTTAAAAACTGTTCAGCGTTTAATTGATCATGCTCTGTTAAACGAATTTCTGGACGGAAATATGCTTCTGGTGCGCCCACAATTGAACTAATTTTTTCAGTTAAGAAATATGCACCGCAATTTAATGCTGCAGCCTTAATTGTTAGGTCAGGAACAGAGTAACCAAAGTATTTACGATAGTCAGCGTTAGTATAAGCAGCTAAAATTTGCTCACCCATTTGACCACCGGCACTGTCCCCAACGATAAAGACATTGTCTAAGTCTAATTGATATTTAGCTGCGTTAGTTGGATCTGCTACCCAATGGAAGACGCGGTTGACGTCATCTAATTCACCTGGATAAACAACATCTGGTGCTAGGCGATAATTTGCATTTACTACTGCAAAACCCTCTTTAGCAAGTGCCATGCAGTAAAATTGATAGGTTTCTTTTGTACCGTATACCCAGCCACCGCCGTGAATGTTAACAATTACTGGTAGTTTAGCGTCTGTGCGCTTGCTTGGTAAATAGACATCAAGTAATTGATATTTAGGATCTTTACCATAAGCAATGTCATCAAAGCGCTCTACTTCAGGGATGCTGGTAGGTAAGCCTTCATCACGCTTATCATCACCATCTTTAAAAGCTTTGCGCATCTCGTCGACTAATTTTTGATAATTTACTTCTGCCATTTTAATGACTCCTTTTTGTGAAATCGCTTTATTAAAAACATTGTACTTCATTGAAAGGAAAAAGAAAGACCAAAAAAGCACCTCAAACTGGCAAACAAGGCTTTTTGCTGAAGTGCTTTCAAACATAAATTTAGTTAGAACGTAATTTTTTATTAAAAAGTTTATATATCAACAGTAAATACAAAATAACTTGGAAGGTTAGTTAGCTTTTTTCGCAATAAAAGCTTGATAAGCTTCATCTTCTTTAGTTGGAGTAACTGAAAAATCAGAAAAACGAAGGAAAGGCTGATGTAATTCACCTTCGTCTACTTCAATTTCTGCCATTACAGTTGCATTACCAATTAATTCAACCCAATAGCTGTCATCTGTTTGATGAACCTTAGTTTGAACAAAGCCACCAGGATTAGTAACAGTAAGCAAGCGCTCAAAAGCGTGTTCTTGCGGTTGAGTTAGGGCAAATACGAGACTTGCCGCGGACATTCCAGTACCACAGGCATTAGTAAAACCGACGCCGCGCTCATAAGTACGGACAAAAAGATGCTCAGAGTCTATTACTTGTGCCAGACTAACATTAACACCGTCAGGAAAGTAGGGGTTAGGTCGGTTTAACGCTGCACCCAAAGTTTTTAGAAAATCACTGTGTAACACATCAGCTGAAACTAAGCTGATAAGGTGAGGATTAGGCACAGCGACCGCTGTAAAAGTCAAATCATCATCAAAGGCAGGAACATTTTGGTCGATTAATTCATCAGTACCTAAATTGTTAAATGGTAAGTCTTTTGCTTTAAAACTGATAGGACTAATTTCTACCCCGACTGCCTTAACATTTTCTGCCCAATCTGGCTGACATGTTACAGCAAGATCGGCTTGATCTGTTTCCACTTTAAAAGATGTTTTGTGGTATTTTTCCGCTAAATAACGACCAACAGTGCGCAAGCCATTACCACACATTGATGCAAACGAACCGTCTGCATTAATTACCTGCATCCTCCCTAGAACATCGGGATGGCTGGATTCGCTAATGACAAGTAAACCATCTGCTCCGTCCAAAAAGTTAGTTCGTCTATCCGTTAATTGACGTGCTAAGTTAACTAATTCGGGGTCGGTAAGTGGCTTTTCTAATTGAGTCTGGTCTAATAAGAAAAATTGATTTTGTGAACCATGCACTTTTTGCATTTGAATCATGATTTTGCTACTCCTTTAAAAAATTGTTGATAAATTTGGCTAACAGCATTTGCTGCGTCTTCTTTTTTGGTGCCTAACATAATAGAAATACGTGATGCACCCTGATTGATCATGTGAATGGCAATATGCTCTTTGGCTAAAGGGGTAGTGATGTTCTTCATTGCACCGATTTTATTCCGCATCCCTTCGCCAACTACCATAATGATAGCATAATCATCAATCCATTCTAATTGGTCGGGATGAATCACTTTTTGAATTTCACTGCACATTTGCGCGCGCAGTTCTTCAGTAAACTGCCGTTCGTCAAAGATAACCGTTAGATCATCTATACCTGAGGGCATGTGTTCGTATGAAATATTAAACTTGTAAAATATTTCTAGTAACTTAAGGGTAAAACCAGTTTCTTTATTAAGCAGATATTTATGTAAATATAAAGCGGAAAAATGATTCGAGCTGGCAACTCCTGTAATCGTACTTTTAGGATGAAAATCTTTTTCAGGTACAATCATCGTTCCTGGTAATTCAGGGTGATTAGTATTTTTAACATTGATGAAGACTTGGCCTTGAATTGCCGGAATCAGCGCTTCGTCATGGAAAACTGAAAAACCAGCATAAGATAGTTCCCGTAATTCCCTATAAGTCATAATTTTAATTGGATGAGGGTTAGCAACAATTCTAGGATCCGCGGCATAAATTGCATTTACGTCAGTAAAGTTTTCGTACAAGTCTGCTTTAATTCCTCTTGCCCAGATTGAACCGGTGATATCCGATCCACCACGTGAGAAAGTGGCAATTTTGCCCTGAGTTGTAACACCATAAAAACCGGGAACTACTAGTATTTCTGGCACTTCACGCCATCTAAGTAAATTTTGATAAGTTTCAGGTAAGACTTGAGCGTCGCTGGCAACACTGCTTACCAAAAAACCAGCGTCCTGTGGGTCTAGAAAGCGCGTTGGCAAACCTTGCTCTTGTAAAATTAATGCTAGTAACTGTGCACAGAGTTTTTCACCGTGTGCTTTGAAAGCTGCCATTAGGTATTCTGGCTCGTCATTAAAAGCTATTGGTAAGTCAACCAACTCTTGGTGCAAGAACGCAAATTTTTGGGGCTCAAGTGCAAAAAAAGCGGCAATTTCTTGATATCTCGTCCAAATTTGCTGAATAATTTCAGCGGTGTCTTGTTGTTTCAGTGTTTTTTGGGCATATTCAATTAACAGATCTGTAACTTTTACATCTTCCGCAAATCTTTTTCCTGGTGCGGAAGTGACAATTACTTTTCTGGTTGGGTCAGCATTAATAATATTTAGCACTTTTTGAAATTGTTCACCGCTTGCAAGTGAACTACCACCAAATTTAACAACTTTCATTTTTGCAACACCTACTTGATTAAAAAAATTAAATTCGATAGTAACGCATTTTAACATTTTAATTTTTATCTGCAACTAAAACATAACTGCAATCATGTTTTCAAAAATAAAGTTAATTAATTATGAAAAAGCCGTTGACAAGTAATATTAATAATAATAATATTTTTATAAATCAAACGAAGAGGTCGCAACTAACAAAAGTACCTAGTGGAGTTTCTGCAAAAACGGTGAAGCTAGCGAAAGGGGCGGTTGCCGAAGCGTTAATTATTGCGGTAGTTAATCGGCTGGGACGTAATCTAATAAATTACGGACTGTCGCAAATTTAAATTTGCGGAGCGCTATCGCCAAAACTGAATCAGATCAAGGTTTAATCTGAAAGACTCTTTTGTACGCTATGCGCGTATTAAAGGGTCTTTTTCTTTACCAAAAAACGGGGGTTATTAGATGTCAACGAATGATTATTACCAGACGAATGATCAAGGTCACTTAATGATTGGAGGTGTAGATGCACTTAAGCTAGCAGAAAACTTTGGCACGCCATTGGTGGTTTATGATGTTGCCCAAATTAGAAAACAGTTCAATGCACTTAAACAAGCTTTTGTTGCTGGACAGGTTGATTATGCCATCAGCTATGCTAGTAAAGCTTTTACCTCGATTGCAATCTATCAAGTAATCAGCGAATTGGGTGGCCACATTGATGTTGTTTCAGGTGGAGAACTGTATACAGCATTGAAAGCCGGCTTTCCAACGGAAAAAATCAGTTTTCACGGTAATAATAAAACAAAAGATGAACTCTTAATGGCCGTTGAAAATAATGTTGGGGTAATCATTTTAGATAACTTTCATGAAATTGAACTCCTGAAGCAAGTACTGCATGAAACAAACAAAAAAGTGCAAGTAATGCTCCGCATCACTCCTGGTGTGAGTGCACATACGCACGAATATGATCAAACCGGTCAAGAAGACAGTAAATTTGGGTTTGATGTTCGTTCGGGTCAAGCAGAAAAAGCCTTTTTACAAGTTAAAGCGGAAGAGCAAATGGAGTTGATTGGACTTCACGCTCACATTGGTTCACAAATCCTTGAAACTGAAGGTTTTAATCTTGAAGTGGAAAAATTGATGCAGCTAGTTCACGAATGGAAGCAAAAGTATGATTATCAGCCACAGGTTCTAAATTTAGGCGGCGGTTTTGGCATAAGATATACCGCTAAAGATCGTGTGATTGGGCTAGGTACATTTGTTGAACAAATCATTGCCAGTGTTCGTACACTAGCTGAGCAGTATCAGTTAAACATACCAGCCATCTGGGTAGAACCCGGACGCTCAATTGTTGGTGAAGCAGGCTATAGCCTTTATACCGTTGGCTCCAGAAAGGATGTGCCAGGTTTAACTCCTTATGTGACTGTTGATGGCGGCATGGGTGATAACATTCGACCTGCGCTTTATCAAGCAGAATATGAAGCACTGGTTGCCAAGCGACCAGCAACCGAACCAGTTGAAAAGATCCATTTAGCAGGACGCTATTGTGAATCTGGTGACATTTTGATTGATCAGGCATGTTTACCAAAAACTAAGCCAGGGGATGTAATTGCTGTTCTTGCAACTGGGGCATATGGCTACAGCATGGCTTCTAACTATAACCGTGTTCCAAGACCAGCAGTTGTTTTTGCAGAAAATGGACGAGCACAAGAAGTTGTTACACGTGAAACCTATGACGATTTAATTAAGAATGACCGGTTTTATCAAGAAAAGTGAGAATATCAAATGAAAAATATGTCAGCGACAGAAATTATTGATTTTATTGCCAATGCGCCTAAGAAAACCCCAGTTAAGATTTATGTTAAGGGAGACTTGGAGGACTTGAAATGGCCTGTAGAAGTAAGAACATTTATCGAGGGTAATTGTGGTGTTGTTTTTGGTGACTGGGATGATCTAGTACCATTTTTACGAACTAATGCAGCAAAAATCAATGACTATCAAGTTGAAAACTGCAGCCGTAACTCTGCAGTGCCACTCTTAGATCTGAAAAATATTCAAGCAAGAATTGAACCTGGTGCCTTGATTCGTGAACAAGTAAGTGTCGGTAAAAGCGCGGTCATTATGATGGGAGCGGTAATTAATATCGGTGCTGAAATTGGTGATGGGGCAATGATTGATATGAACGCTGTTTTGGGCGGGCGTGCAATTATTGGGGCTAACAGCCATATTGGTGCTGGTGCCGTTGTAGCGGGTGTAGTTGAGCCTGCTTCCGCCGAACCGGTCAGAATTGGACAAAATGTTTTAGTTGGTGCTAACGCAGTGATTTTAGAAGGCGTTCAAGTTGGTGATAATGCTGTGATTGCCGCAGGTGCGGTCGTGACAAAAGATGTTCCGGCTAACACTGTTGTTGCAGGTGTTCCAGCCAAAGTTGTTAAAAAAAGAGACGAACAAACTACTGACAAAACTAAGATTGAGCAAGATTTAAGAAAGCTGTGAGTTAATGTTAACTACTAGTCAACTGATTCAAATTCGTCGTGACTTACATCAAATTCCCGAAGTGGCATTGCAAGAGCACAACACCAAGCAGTATTTATTAAAGGTTATTCAACAATTTGATCAGCAATTTTTACAGATTAAAACTGTTCCTGAATTACCAACTGCCTTACTGGTAAGAGTGCAAGGAAAGCGACCTAAAAAAACGATTGGTTACCGAGCTGATATTGATGGACTACCAGTAAAAGAAAAAACTGGGTTAGCATTTTCTTCAAAAAATGAGGGAAAAATGCATGCGTGTGGTCACGATATTCATATGACAGTGGCATTAGGAATTTTGAATTACTTTAGTGAGCATCAACCACAAGATAATTTGCTTTTCTTCTTCCAACCTGCTGAAGAAAGCAAAAACGGTGGCAAACTAGCATATGAACAGGGCGTTTTTACTGGTGAACGGCGTCCTGATGAATTTTTTGCATTACATGTTACGCCTGACTTACCAGCAGGAACAATTGGGTGCCGCAACGGAACACTATTTGCTGGCGCTGCAGAAATTAATATTGATCTGTATGGTCAAGATGGTCACGCTGCATATCCACAGCGTGCAAATGATATGGTTGTAGCAGCAGCTGCATTAATTAGTCAGATTCAGACAATTGTGGCGCGCAGCATCGATCCAATTGAAAGCGGCGTGATAACAATTGGCAAGGTTCGCGCGGGCACAATTAGAAATGCAATTGCTGGTCATGCGCACCTAGAAGGTACGCTTCGAGGTTTGACGCAAACGATGATTGAACAAATTGAGAAGCGTTTGCGTGAAGTAACAGCTGGTATCGATCAAAGTTTTGCAGCTAGAGCAGAAATTGAAATTAATCAGGGTGGCTATTGGCCGGTCGAAAATGATCCTAAGATTACCGCTGAATTTATTGACTACATGAAAAATAACCCAGCAGTTAAGTATCAAGAAACTGAGCCGGCAATGACAGGTGAAGACTTTGGTTATTTACTTGCCAAAATTCCTGGAACAATGTGCTGGCTTGGCGTGGAAGACGACTCTCAACTTCATTCCGCTACTTTCAGTCCACAAGAAAGTGCAATTGAGGCAGGGATTAAAGCAATAGTCGGCTTTTTCGAAGAGCACATGTAAATGACTAATAATGAAAGGAAAAACTATGACAGATTTTACTAACGCTGATTTATTAACTGCGTTGATCACACCATTTAATGAACAAGGCGAAGTTGATTATCCCGGTTTAAAAGAATTAACAGAACTTTTGCTTGCCACAGGAAGTCGCGGTTTTGTAATTGGTGGTACGACTGGTGAAACGGCTACGATGAACCATGATGAAAAAATCGAGCTTTATACCCGCTTTGCAGAAATAGTTGCAGGTCGAGTACCAGTGATTGCAGGTACAGGTAGCAATAACACTGCTCAAACGGTGGATTTCACAAAGGAAGTTAGTCAAATTCCAGGCATTGATATGGCTTTGGTTGTTACGCCATACTACAACAAGCCCAATCAACGTGGAATTAAAGCGCATTTTGAAGCTGTTGCCAAAAAATCAAAGGTTCCACTAATGATTTATAACATTCCAGGTCGTACAGGTGTAAAAATCACTAAGGAAACTGTTGTTGAATTGGCTGCTAATCCTAATATTGCCGGCGTGAAGCAATGTACAGAAATAGAAGACTTGGAATATATCGTTGAGCATGCACCAAGTGACTTTTTAGTTTATACCGGTGAGGACGCACAGGCACTCAGCGCTAAAGCTTTAGGGGCAAGAGGTGTAATTTCTGTTGCTTCACATATTTATGGCAAAGCAATGCGCCAAATGTATGATGAACTGGAAGCTGGCAACGTTGAAAAAGCTGGTGCACTTCAGCGAAAACTGACACCAAAAATGGCTGCATTATTTATGTACCCGTCACCATCTCCAGTTAAGGCAGTTTTAAATGCACAAAACTTACCAGCAGGGGGATGCCGCTTGCCAATGATTACTTTAAATGAAGAAGAGAAAAAGCAATTGGCACTACAGTTGGGCTTAAGTGAAACGGCATTACTGCATGAATTACCAGTAGAACTAGGAGTAGATTAATGAAACGAGTTTTTATTGCTGGCGCGACTGGATCAATGGGAAAGCAAGTTGTGCAGCTAGTTGAAAAACAAGCAGATTGTGAACTGGTTGGTGTATTAGCACCTCATGCTAAGAAAGATGGGGATTTTGCTAATACTGTCCAGTGCTTTGACCAACTTGATGAGATTGACATTAGTGCAGACATTTGGATTGACTTTACAACTCCTCAGGCTGTTTTTGAAAACGTTAAGTTTGCTTTAAACCACCAAATGAGACCAATTGTCGGTACAAGTGGGCTGACAACTGAGCAAACAGAAGAACTGCAAAAAATTGCAGAAGACCAACAGTTAGGCGGGGTTATTGCGCCGAACTTCGGGCTGTCTGCTGTCTTACTAATGAAATTTGCCCAAGAGGCTGCACGTTACTTTCCAGATGCAGAAATTATCGAAATGCACCATGCCGATAAGCTTGATGCACCTTCAGGAACGGCGATTAACACCGCAAAGATGATTGCCGAAGGTCGAAGTAAATCAGGTTCAATAGATACTAACAATGATGCAAGAGCTCGCGGAGATCTTTATGATGGTGTTCCCATCCATGCTGTCCGCTTGCCAGGTTATGTTGCCCACGAACAGGTTCTTTTTGGCGGACCTGGTGAGGCCTTGACCATTAGACAAGATTCATTTGATCGATCATCTTTTATGCAAGGTGTAAAAGTTGCACTCGATCAAGTGATGAGCTTAGCCAAACTGGTTGTTGGTTTGGAAAAAATTCTATCAATATAAGGAGGAAAAAATGCCACATTTAGCTTCAGATTTAACCCCAACTACAAGTGTTCCGCTGACTCAAATTCCAGCTTCAGGTATCCGTGCATTTGCGCAAAAGGTTGATGATATACCAGATTTAATTAAGTTGACACTAGGAGAGCCAGATTTAAATACGCCAGAGCACGTCAAAAAAGCGGCAGCTCAGAGCATTTTAGACAATGACTCTCATTATTCAGCACAAAAAGGAACTTTGAGACTTCGCCAAGCGATTAGTGACTTTCTTAAGCGGAAGCAAAATATTTCATATGATCCGGAAAATGAGATCGTTGTGACGGTAGGGGCGACTGAAGCAATTGCTGCAGCAATGTTGTCGTTAATTCAGCCAGGAGACCAAATTATTGTTCCTACGCCTTCATATGCCTTGTATTTCCCACTGCTTCAATACGTAAAAGCAGATTTAGTTACAATTAATACAGCGGATACGGACTTTGTCCTGACGCCTGAGGCCTTAGAACAGACTTTACAAAGTCATCCGCAGGCAAAGGCAATTATTCTCAATTATCCGACTAATCCAACTGGTCGTGAATGTTCAGAAGAAGTGCTAAAGCAGTTAGCACAAATCATTGAAAAACATCACTTATACGTAATTTCTGATGAAATATACGGCGAATTGACTTATGACTTTGAACACATCTCAATTGCGCGCTATATTCCTGAACGGACCCTAGTAATCAATGGTTTGTCAAAGTCACACGCAATGACTGGCTACCGAATTGGATATATTGTAGGGCCAACAGAATATATTAGCTTGATTGCCAAAATGCATGCCTTTTTGGTTACTGCACCATCTAATCCAGCTCAGGCAGCTGCCTGTGAAGCGTTAGAAAACGGTGATGAAGACCCAATTGAATCACATCAAATTTATCATAAAAGGCGTGACTATATCGTTGATGCACTTAACGAGATGGGATTAAAGACGATGGTTAGTGAAGGGGCATTTTACGTTTTTGCCAAAATTCCTGAAGAATATGGAACAGATGATGAAGTCTTTGCATTAGATTTAGCGCATGAGGCGAAAGTTGGTGGTACACCAGGAAGTGCTTTTGGTGATGGTGGACAGGGCTATATTCGCTTTTCATATGCTGCTAGTGATGAGGACTTGCATGAGGCAATGGCACGAATAAAACAATTTTTGGCAGAAAAGGATGATCATCAATGAGAGAATATGTTGTTGCAATACTGGGTGCAACCGGTGCAGTTGGTCAGCGGCTGATTAGTGAGCTTGAACAATCCAGTATACCGGTTAAAAAACTAAAACTATTAGCGTCAAAACGTTCAGCAGGTAAAAAGTTAAAATTCAAAAATCAAGAAATTACAGTTGAAGAAGCCCAACCGGATTCATTTAATGGTGTAGATCTTGTTTTATCGTCTGCTGGTGGCGCAGTTTCAAAAAAGCTGCTACCAGAGGCAGTTAAACGTGGTGCAGTTTGCGTTGATAACACGAGTGCTTATAGAATGGAAGATGGCGTGCCACTAGTTGTTCCTAGAGTTAATGACAAGGAACTAGTTAATCATCGTGGCATTATTGCCAATCCGAACTGTTCAACCATTCAGATGGTTGCAGCTCTTTATCCAATTTATCAGCGGTGGGGAATTAAGCAGATTATTGTTTCAACCTATCAAGCAGTTTCAGGTGCTGGAAAAGCGGCGTGGGATGAAATGTTGAACCAAGCTCAGGCAAGGCTGAATCACCAAGACTTGAAAGCTGAAATTTTGCCGACTGCAGCGGATAAGCGCCATTATCCAATGGCATTTAATTTGCTGCCACAGATTGATGTGTTTGAAGACGATGGTTACACGCATGAAGAATGGAAAATGATTCATGAAACTAAAAAGATTTTGCTTAATGATCAAAATGCTGGTGAAATCAAAGTAACCGCAACTTGTGTGAGAGTTCCAATTGAAATTGGTCACGGTGAAACAGTTTATTTTGTTGTAAACGATTCGTCGGCAACTACTGCTGAAATACAAGAAGAGATTGCTAAAACATCCGGTTTAGTTTTGCAAGATGATCCTAGCAAACAAGTTTACCCGCAGCCGCTTTTAGCAGCTGGTAAACGGGAAACTTTTGTTGGACGTATTCGCCAAGATCAAGAAAATGATGGTGCCTTTCAGATGTGGGTTGTTGCGGACAACCTATTGCGTGGTGCAGCTAGCAACACAGTCGAAATTGCAGAGTGTCTTGTACGCGATGATCTAGTACATCAAGCAAATTAAATATTTATCAAAAAGCCACAGAAAAACCTGTGGCTTTTTATTGTTCGTTTTTTATGGTTATACATATATATTTTTATTTTATATAAAAACTTGCCGAAATAAAAGACAAACTTTTAAAAGCTATATAAATAAATATATTCGTATTTCGCCTTGACAGAATGCTGAAAAATAGATAATCTAGAATCAATCGGAGGTAATATATGAATCGGAAAACCGCAGTTTGGTTACTAATACCTGCATTCTTTGGCGTCTTGGTTTTTACCTTTTTTCCATTAATTGAAATCGCAATTCCAACGTTTCAGAGTAAAGCAGGTTTTTTTGCGCTTTATACACAGTTTCTAAAAAGCTCTTATAACTGGACAGTAATTGGAAGAACATTTTTGATAGCAGTTTTAACAGTGATTATTGTTTTGATTCTTGGATTACCTATCTCGTTATGGATTGGAAGACAAAAAAAGACCGTTAGACAGGTGCTGAACTTACTAATTCTCTTTCCAATGTTAACTAACGCTGTTGTTAGAAACTTTGCTTGGATTATTATCTTGGGTCGTGATGGCATAATTAACAAATTATTGCTCTCACTCCACTTAATAAAAGCACCGCTAAACATTCTATATACCGATACGTCGATTATTATTGGCTCGGTTTACCTATTTTTGCCAATCATGATTAATACTTTGATTGGTAGTGTTGCAGAATTAAACGTCGAAATTGAAGAGGCTGCTGCTGTTTTGGGCTCTAGCCCATGGCACACTTTATTCAAGGTTATTATTCCTCAACTTGCTACAAGCATTTTAACTGGATGTATTCTGGTTTTTGCTGGAACAATGACGGCATATACTACTCCACAAATTCTTGGTGGTAATCGTCATTTGGTGATGGCCACATTAATTTATCAGCAGGCCATGACACTAGGAAATTGGCAAAATGCCAGTGTAATTGCCTTGATCTTAATCGTTATCTCAGCTCTTTCGATGTGGCTCATGAAGCGGTTAAGCTATCGCCTAGACCGGAGGATGACTAATGCTTAATCGTAAAAATAAAACGTTAACCATTATTTCACTTATTATTCTGGCGTTGATTATGTTGCCACTGATTCTAGTGGTTATAACTTCATTTAATAATCAAAGCTCGATTTCCTTACCAATCACAGGTTTTACCCTTTCGTGGTATAGCAATATTTTTCAGCAACCTGATTTTATTACTGGCTTTGAGTCAAGCCTATTGGTGGCACTAATCGCCAGCTTTTTAGCCTTAATTATTGGCATTCCTGCTGTTTATGCTTTAACACGTTATAATCTGCAACATGCGGCTTGGTTCCAATCATTTTTTCTAAGTCCGACTTTAATTCCTGAAATTGTAATTGGCTTTGCACTATATCAAACGGCTGTTATTACCTTTAAACTGCCAGTTTTTATCAGCTTAATTATTGGTCACTTTCTCCTGTGCTTACCGTATGTCATTCGGTTAATCACAGCCAGTATGTTGATGATGGACAGTCATATTGAGGAAGCAAGTTGGGTCTGCGGCTGTTCACCTAAAAAAGCATTCTTTTTGATTGTTTTACCTAATATTAAGTCTAGTATCATTGCGGCCTTTATGATGTGCTTCATCAATTCGTTCAATAATATTCCAATTTCATTATTCATGAATGGGCCATCGCTTACAATGCTGCCACCAGCAATTCTAAACTATTTGCAAAACAATTATGATCCAACTGTTTCTGCAATTTCAGTTGTTTTAATGGTCTTTACAGCGCTAATGATGTTTTTAGTTGAAAAAGTAATTGGCATTAGCAATATTACTAAATAGGGGTTTCGAGTGTGGCAAATTTAGAAGTAAAAAATTTAGCAAAATCATATGATGGTAAAACTAAAGTTTTGCAGGATATATCTTTTACAATAGAAAATGGTGAATTGGTTTCAATTCTAGGGCCTTCGGGTTGTGGGAAAACTACCACTTTAAGAATAATTGCAGGCCTAATTCAAGAAACTGCAGGGCAAATTTTAGTTAATGGTAAAGATATTACCAAAACACCTGTGTATAAACGCAATTTTGGGATGGTGTTCCAAAGTTATGCCTTATTTCCACTTTTGAGTGTTTTCGATAATGTGGCGTTTGGCTTAAAAATGCATAAACTACCAAAGCAGGAAATCAACGAAAAAGTGAGTGGAATACTTGAAATGACGGGTTTAAGCGACCTAGCAAGTCAATTTCCAGCACAACTTTCTGGAGGACAGCAACAACGAGTTTCCTTGGCAAGGGCGCTAGTTACTAATCCAGAGATGCTATTGATGGATGAGCCATTAAGTAACCTTGATGCTAAATTACGTTTAAAAATGCGCGAAGAGATTCGTAAATTACAGCAAGAAATGAAGATGACAGTTCTTTTTGTCACACATGATCAACAAGAATGTTTTGCAATTTCTGACAAAGTTTTAATTATGAATCAAGGACGGATCGAACAATTTGACCGTCCCGAAAATATTTTTCATCATCCACGTACTGAGTATGTGGCTCGGTTTATTGGTTATGACAACTTTATTCCAGTTAATGCAGACAACCGTGAGGATAGTTATCATATTGCAGTCAAGGGCACGAGATTAACAACTGAAGAAAATAATGAGAATGCAAAAGTTCTTACCATTCGCCCCGAAAACATTCAATTGAACGCAGATAGTACTGAAAACACTTTGACTGGTACGATTACTGGTCGTGAATATTTGGGACAAAGTTTTAAATACACTATTCATTCAGAATTGGGTGACTTCCAAGTTGAGGAAGCAAGACAGAAGATGCGAAGTTCAGGTGATGAGGTCAAACTTACACTCCCAGCTAAACATCTTCATCCATTGTCAGAGTAAATATTCAGGAAGGTTTTTTATTATTATGAAATTCAAAAAAGCTTGCTTGGCAGCTGCCAGCTTTATCGTTGCCGGAACTGCTATTGCAACCACGGCTTGTTCATCTAGTACAAATAGTGGTAAATTGGTTGTATCAACCTTTGGTTTATCAACAAAGCAAATGCGCTCAGATGTCCTTGATCCTTACGCTAAGAAAAATAATGTGAAAGTTTCTACGCAATTTGGTGATAGTTCAACTCGTTTAACGCAGATAGAACACAACCCTAATTCAACAGTTGATGTGATTGAGTTAGCACAAAATAATGCGATTACAGGTTCTAAAAAGAAACTGTTTAAAAAGTTAGATTTTTCAAAAATTAAGAACTTTAAGTATTTATCGAGCGATCAACAAAAGCTAGCTAAACAGACTAATACTGTGCCATACACTGTTAATAGTTTAGGGATCATTTACAATCCAAAGAAAGTTCAAATCAAAGATTGGAATGACTTATGGTCAAAGAAATTAAAGGGTAAGATTGCCGTACCAGATTTTGCAACAACTTTTGGTCCTGCAATGCTCTATGTTGCAGGTGACCATGCTAATGTTGATGTGACTAAGGATGATGGTAAGGCAGCGTTTCAGGCAATGAAACAGTTGAAGCCAAATGTTGTAAAAACTTATGCACAAAGTTCAGATTTGAGTAATATGTTTAAGACAGGGGAAATCACTGTTGCAGTTGTTGGTGACTACGCCGTTGGAATGTTGAAAGCGACAAATCCAAGTTTGAAGTACATGGTGCCAGCTTCAGGTACTTATGCAAACTATAACAATATTGCGATTTTAAAGAATAGCAAAAATGCAGACGCTGCTTACAAGTACATTGATTTCAGACTAAGTAAAGAAAACCAGAAAAAAGTTGCTGGTGCTAAGTCACTTAACAATGCACCTGTTAACTCACAAGTTGAATTGTCACCTGCAGAGGCGGCAAATAAGACTTATGGTGACATTGCTAAAAGAGCAAAGACAATTGATTTCTTCTATGTGAATAGTCACATGTCTTCGTGGATAAGTCAGTGGAACAAGATAATGAATCAGTAATAAGGAAAAATAAAAGAGTTGGCTAAAACCAGCTCTTTATTTATGGGAGGTAAAATGACACAAGTTGATCTGTTGATTAAAAACGGCCATATTTTTAATGTGTTTCTGCGTAAATTTGTTGACACACAGGTAACGGTCAAAGATGGTAAGTTCTATTGGATTAATACAGATTTGCCAGGAATTGAAGCAAAGAAAACACTTGATTTAAAAGGTAAGTACTTAATTCCGGGATTTGTTGATGCCCACATGCACATTGACTCTTCAATGACTACGCCAGCAATTATGGGTCAAACGATTTTAAAATACGGCACAACGACCATTGTGGCGGATGACCATGAAATAACCAATGTTGCTGGTATTAAGGGGCTCAAGAACTTTATTGATGAACCAGCACCAATTGATATTTTCTTTGGTATTCCTTCGTCTGTTCCTTCGACTAATCCAGATATGGAAACAACTGGTGGCCAGATAGGTGTCAAAGAGGTTCAGGAACTACTTAAAGATCCCCGGTTTATTTGCTTGGGTGAGGTGATGAACTTTAAAGGAATGACATCACCACGTGAAACATTAATCAAAGATATTATCAAAACTTGCCGTCAAGAAAAGCCTACATTACCATTAGAAGGACATGTTCCAGCATATGCTGGTGAAGATTTGGCTAAAGTTTTGTATGCAGGTATCACTACTGATCACACTCAACAAACGGCAGATTTAGTTAATGAAAAAATTCGTAACGGGATGTTTGTTGAAGTACAGCTGAAGTCAATGCATCAAGAAGTAATTGACACAATTATTGAGCATAAGTATTTTGAGCACGTGGCCCTAGTGACAGATGACTCAATGCCAGACACTTTACTGCACAGTCATTTGAACCATTTGGTTAAAAAAGCAATCGAAATGGGGATGACACCAGAAGAAGCAATTTATATTTCAACATACACACCAGCTCGTCATATGGGATTATGGGATCGCGGTGCAATTGCCCCTGGTAGAGTAGCCGACTTTGTTATTTTGGATAATCCAAAGACTTTGTCAATTGAAGCAGTTTACAAAAACGGGATAAATGCTGAAGATATTGAAACAAAAACTGATTACCAGTTTTTACCAGCGTTACGTCATTCAATCAATGCTCCTAAATTAACGAGTGAAGACTTTGTGCTCAAAACAGACTTGGTAAGTAATGGCGACGTATTGGCTAATGTCATTCAAATTAACCCAGTTGGTACTTTCACAAATCATATTCAAGTTAAACTAGAAGTAGAAAATAACATTGTTCAATGGCAAAAAGCAGGCCTAGCTATGATTCTTGTACAAGACCGTTATAACGGTGAAAAAGATCACTATAGTGTTGGCCTAGTTGATCGCGGCATTCTCAAGGACGGAGCAGTAGGCACCACCTGGGCACATGATCATCATAACTTGATGGTAATGGGAACAAATACAAAGGCAATGCTTAAAATTCAACATCAATTAATTGAGCAGCAGGGTGGTTATATTGCTGCTAAAGGTGAAGAAATAGTTGCTAATGCGGAGTTACCAATTGGTGGAGTTGCTAGTGACCAACCAATGCAAGTGCTCGGTAGTGAAATTGGTAAAATCCGCAAGACAATGCAAGAACTAGGATATAAAAATACTAACGAGATTATGTCCCTCTCAACGCTGTCTCTGCTTGTTTCACCAAGCTTCAAAATTTCAGATAAGGGTTTATTTGATGTCAAAAGTCAGCAAAAGTGCCCTTTATTTGAAGAAGTTAAATAAGTGTAGTTACTTAGAATTATAATTTGAGTGATTAAATTTTACAAAAATTAAAGTGCTCCATGATAGTTAGACAAATAAGCTAGCTATTATGGAGCTCTTTTCAGATTTCATTAAATTATGCGTTTTAATAAAACTTAAACCTCTTCTTTAATTGCATGTTCTATTGATATTAGAAATGTTGTAAATAACACGTAAATGTTTCTTAGGGCCTAAAAAAGAAGAGCTGTTACTTGGTGTAACAGCTCTTTTATTTATATTTTACTGGCCCTTATTGGCTCAGGTTCTAAACACGTCCTACAATATTGGTACATATCTAGCATTGGATAAAAACTTGTTGCACAGCAGGTTAAAATCCCAAGAATAATAGTATAATAACTGCCTAGCTTCTTTGTTTCTGCTATGGTTATTAGTTGAACTACTATCGCTCCATATGCAAGAGACGATTTAATAACTGATTTAATTAGTAGTGTCCAAAATTCGTAATTTAATGATAAATGGTTAGTCTTAAGAATCCAGCCACAATTGCTGAAATAGCAAAACCAAATTACTAAATTAAATATAAAACATAAAAGTAAATAAATCGCAGCAGATTTAGGTTGCTTTTCAACTATGCACAACTTCATACTGGTATAAAACAAAAACCCTGCTGCCAATTCATAAACTACTAATGAAATGGTCAGTCTCACAGGTTTTCTTTCTAAGTGATCAGATTCTCCCCAGTAGGTAACTATCTGGGAAATGGTCACTCCCAAAAGGACGGCCCCCAGCGTCAATAAAATACTACTAATTGTCTCTTGCTTCAATTTGGTCATGTCAAAGTACTTAACTGATACTGCTAATATCCCTAATATATAGGTCCCTAAAAGTTGAACTAATGTTGGTCCATACTTATTATTAAGCTTTTTACCAAGAACCCAAATTATCGGAAACCACATAATGCTAAGTATTATTACTGCTTGTTTATGACCTGGCCAACTTCTATAAAATAATGTGACAGCCGTTAAAACCACAATTAGTATAGAATATATCACTCTTACACTTGTTTTACTTACAATTCTATTTATTCCTGTAATTCTACTACTTTTGCCTTTGTATTCTCTCATTCTTCCACCTATCCAAAATCAATTGTATCTAATATATTTTCCCTGTTATCTGGTTTAAGCCCAGATAACGAAACGTTCGTTTTTTTGAAAAATGATTCAATAGGTCTGAAGCTAGTGCAATATTATAGTTAGACTGCTGATATAACATATAGACTCCTGTCTTCTCATGGTATGTGTTCCGAGATAATTGGACAACCTTATGCATAATTATATAAAATCTTCCGCTCATCAATGTGCTTGTTAGGATGTGTCATTGATAGAAATAACACTTGCTAGGATGTTGAAACAATCTTTTCCATTTTTCAGTAAACTACCTGCTAAAAATGTTTTTCTACTTTTTCTGCTATTGCTCTGTTATTTGGTGATCTTTCGGTACCTTCCTAACTTGTGCAATAAATTTCCTCTTTTCTAAGATGTCTTTTTATTGGAAAAATGTGCACAAAAAAATCCCAGTACTGACTACCTAACAATACTGAGATAAATACCATTTTAACGGAAATACTTATTTAATGCCACTGCAAATTAATAATAACAATAAAAAATTATTATAATTATTTGTCACCACTCATAATAGTGTTTTTAACAATAACGTAATCAACTAATTTAATAGAACTGAGGTCTTTTCCACCTGCGTAGGAGATAGAAGACTGTAAATCTTCTTCCATTTCTGTCAACGTATCAGCAATTGAACCACGGTATGGCACTAGCATTTGCTTACCTTCAACGTTACGATAAGCGCCCTTTTGGACTTCTGAAGCAGATCCCCAGTATTGCTTATATGTTTTGCCATTGATTTTGATGACATTACCAGGAGATTCTTCATGACCAGCAAGCATTGAGCCAATCATTACCATTGTTGCACCAAATCGAACAGATTTAGCAATATCGCCGTTATAACGAATACCACCGTCAGCAATTACAGGTTTACTTGCAACTTTACTACACATTCTTAAAGCGGCTAATTGCCAGCCACCTGTACCAAAGCCAGTCTTTAGTTTGGTAATGCAGGCACGGCCAGGGCCAACACCGACTTTAGTGGCATCTGCTCCTGCATTCTCTAATTCGCGAACTGCTTCTGGGGTAGCAATGTTTCCAGCAGTTAAAAAAGTGTCAGGCAATTTTTCTTTGATGTACTTAATCATGTCGATGACATAAACCGAATGACCATGTGCAACGTCAATCGTGATGTATTCTGGAACAATGTTTTCTTTGGCTAGTTGATCGATAAAGTCGTATTCACCCTGTTTAATTCCTACTGAAATTGATGCAAATAGCCCTTTTTCGTGCATCATTTTAATGAAGTCAAGGCGCTTTTCAGGCTGAAAGCGATGCATTACATAGTAATAACCATTTTTGGCCAACCAGACAGCAAGTTCATCATTAATAACACTTTCCATGTTAGCTGGCACAACTGGAATTTTAAATGTTCGGTTTCCAAATTTAACACTTGTGTTTGCATCGTGTCTACTTTTGATGATTCCCTTATTGGGAACAAGCTGAATGTCATCATAGTCAAAAGCTTCCACACTAAAATAATTACTCATGAGTAAATTAGCTCCTATATAAATCTTGGTTTTGAACCAAATTACTATAATCAAAAAGCCTTTTTTTGTCAATATAAAAATCGAACTATTTAAAATAACCTTGTGGTTATAATTCGCATTTAAATTTGACTACATAGCTATAAATTGCTAGACTATTCACGTGATATTTGTAGATTTTGATGAGGTGAATGAAAATGACAGCAGTTGCAGTTGTTGGAAGCCAATGGGGCGATGAAGGAAAGGGTAAAATTACCGATTTTCTTAGTAAGGAAGCTGCTTATGCAGTTCGCTCGAATGGTGGTAATAACGCTGGACACACAATTGAAATTGATGACCAAACTTTTAAGATGCGCTTGATTCCTTCCGGAATTTTTGCATCAGCTAAGGGTGCGGTTATTGGAAATGGTGTAGTAATTAATCCAGAAGTATTACTAGGTGAAGTAAAAAGCCTAGAAGAAAGTGGAATTGACACCAGTAAACTAAAGATTTCTAACCGTGCGCATATTATTATGCCGTACCATATTTTGCAGGATGAATACCAAGAAGAAGCCAAGGGTGCCAATAAGATTGGCACTACTAAAAACGGAATTGGTCCAGCATATATGGATAAGGCATCTAGAGTTGGCATCAGAGTGTGTGACTTGCTTGAAAAAGACACCTTTGAAGAAAAACTACGGGCTAATTTAAAAGAGAAAAATGAACTCTTTACCAAAGTCTATGGTAAAGATGCACTTAAATTTGACGACATTTTTGACCAATACTATGAATATGGTCAAAAAATGAAGAAATACGTTACCGATACCTCTGTTTTGGTTAACGATGCACTTGATAACAACGAAAAAGTTTTGTTTGAAGGTGCACAAGGAATTATGCTTGATATTGATGAAGGAACATATCCATTTGTTACTTCATCAAACTCAATTTCAGGTGGAATTGCCAGTGGAATGGGTGTCGGCGCTAATCGCTTAAACACAGTAATCGGTGTCTGCAAGGCTTACACAACTCGTGTAGGTGCTGGACCATTCCCAACTGAACTTAATGATGAAACTGGGGATTTAATTCGTGAAACTGCACATGAATATGGAACAGTTACAGGACGTCCACGTCGTGTAGGTTGGTTCGATTCAGTTGCTTTGCGTCACGCTAAACGTGTTTCTGGAATTAATGGACTTAGCCTTAACTTGCTAGATATTTTTAGTGGTTTTGATACAGTAAAAATTGCTACAGCATATGAACTTGATGGCCAAGAGATCGATTATTACCCAGCAAGCTTAAAGGAATTAGAGCGTTGCAAGCCAGTTTATGAAGAACTTCCTGCTTGGCAAGAAGATATAACTGGTGCAAAATCTTGGGATGATTTACCAGAAAATGCTCAAAAGTTTTTAAACCGCATTTCTGAATTAGTTGATATTCCACTAGTAACAGTTTCGGTTGGTCCTGAACGTGAACAAACGATTGTTTTACGAAATCCATGGGAAATATAATCTATGTTAGAACGTTATACACGCCCAGAGATGGGGAAAATTTGGTCAGATGAAAACAAGTATGCTGCTTGGTTAAAAGTTGAAATTGCGGCTACTAACGCTTGGTGTGAAGCAGGAGAAGTTCCAAAAGAAGATGCGGAAAAGATAGCTAAGAATGCTAGCTTTACTGCTGAAAGAGTAGCAGAGTTGGAGCAGGTGACGCATCATGACGTTGTTGCTTTTACAAGAACGGTATCTGAAAGCCTTGGGCCTGAGAAAAAGTGGGTTCATTTCGGTTTGACCTCAACTGATGTTGTTGATACTGCACAAGGATATATTTTAAAGCAGGCAGATGAGATCATTCGTCAAGATCTGCATGAATTGAAAAAGACGATTGCTGAAAAGGCGCGTAAATATAAAAATACTGTAGAAATGGGCCGGACACATGGTGTCCAAGCCGAGCCAACAACTTTCGGCTTGAAACTTGCACGTTGGTATGCGGAAATTAATCGTGATATTGAACGTTTCGAGCATGCAGCCAAAGGCGTTGAATCTGGTAAAATTTCGGGCGCAGTTGGTACTTTTGCTAATGTTCCGCCAGAGATTGAAACGAGTGTTTTAAAGCAATTAGGATTAACGCAACAACCAATCACGAGTCAAGTTTTACCACGTGATTTGCACGCTGAGTATATTGCTACTTTAGCATTGATTGCTACTAGTATTGAGAATTGGGCAACTGAAATTCGTGGACTGCAACGCTCAGAGATTCATGAAGTTGAAGAACATTTCCGCGCTGGACAAAAAGGTTCATCTGCGATGCCGCATAAGCGTAATCCAATTGGTTCAGAGAACCTTTGTGGAATGGCACGAGTACTGCGTGGACAAATCGTAACGGCATACGAAGATGTAACGCTATGGCATGAGCGGGATATTTCTCATTCAAGTGCTGAACGTATTATTTTACCTGACAGCACTATTGCAATTGATTATATGTTAGATCGTTTTAACCGAATTTTGGCTAACCTTGATGTCTTTCCAGAAACAATGCTCAAAAACATGGATAAGACATACGGCCTAATCTATTCGCAACGCTTACTGCTGAAACTAATTGATGAAGCAGGTCTTTCACGTGAAGATGCTTATGATATGGTTCAAAAGCTAACAACTAAGTCATGGAATGAAGGAATTTCATTTAGAAAACTAGTTGAAGAAAGTAAAATAATGGATTATTTGTCAGAAGCTGATGTAGCGGATGCATTTGATTATCATTATCATTTACGTCATGTTGATGAGATCTTCAAAAAAGTTGGATTAGAATAACTAAAAAAGCAGTTCATTGTAAGATGAACTGCTTTTTGTATGAAATATTGCATAAATAAATACAGTAGAAACAAGTTTCAAAGTGTATAATTTAAAAAGAAAACCAACTATATTTTTTGAGGTTTAATTATGAAAGTCATTAAAAAAGTTATTTTAGTAGCTGTTATGAGCTCCTTGACTTTAGCTACATTAATTTCATTACCCAGTTTTACTAACAATATCGTAGCAGCAACTGTTTCAAATAATCAGTTAAAATTAGCTCACGGTGCATATGTTTACAACAAATACGGACAACGCCTAACCACATATCGCGGTAGCAGTGCAAAAACATGTTTAGCCAAAGGCACTACAATTTCCTTTGTAGGTTCAGTTGCACCAATCGAACGTGATAGCAAACGTTTTTTCCTGATGGACAGCGATAACTATAATCAGTCTTGGCTTCCTTACAAGGAAATAAAAGGGAGTTGTTATTATAATATTGGTGCTGGTGGTTATATTAAAGCTGTTAATGTTAGCCAAATTGCTGGAAAATCTCTGTACACCTCAGAAGCAACTGTTAAAATCAAATATTATAAGGATAGGAAACCCTACTCTATAGGTACTGGTAAAGATAAGACTATTATTAAAAATAATAAAGTTTTTAAGGTGAACCGCATTACGGCAATATCTGATGATCCTGAAAATATCACGAGTTATCGAATTAGTGGAACAACAGATGCTTTCCTTAGCGTGCGTGCTGCAAAAGAAAAAGTACGACAAAAATTAAAAATTTATACCGCATTCACCCATGTGAAGTTTTTGCAACCAGCTAAAACTTACAATATCCATGGTACTTTAAGAAATATTTCTCGAGATCATTCTACATTTTTAAAAGATGATATATATCCCGTTGAAAACCTCATTTACTTGTGGGTTCCTAGTGAAAATAAAGCCGAACTTTTCTATCTTTTGAAGTACTCTTGGGAACCGTTTAACGCTCAATCTTTTGCAAACTATCTCAGTCCAAGCTACGGTGACGGACTTGTTTATGTTAAAGCTAGCGACACTATGTATTTCACAGGTCCATACTTGAAGCCCCGTAATACACCGGAACAGGCGAAAGCTATGTCAAAGACTGCTACATCAATAGACAAGCAAAAATTACAGAAACTAATTGATCAAGAAAAGATCACTAATGAATATGCAAACAAAAGTCCTTATAGACTTTGCGTTTACCATTACAAATATATACTGCGTCTCGCAAAGGACACTATCAATTCAGCTGTAGCATCATCTACTGAGATTAACGAGGTATCTGACTTATTATCTGCTGCACAAACTGCCGTCATTAATTCAACTGACGAAACAGATGACAGGGATAGTATGTTACGTCGTACATTGCCTTATATTCATAAATTACCTTATTACATTAAAAACCGAAATTAATTTGGGTGAAAGCAGTTCATTATTTATGAACTGCTTTTTGTTTGCCTATAATTGTCCACTTAGTTCGAGATAATTGCCACTTGGACAAAAAGGCTAGATTTAAAATAAAAATAATAGTTTAATTAAATCATTAAGTAATGAAGGGTAGGTGAGAATTGTGAAAATAAAAATAGAACTAAATCCTGATTTAGATGATGAAGATACATGTGTAACTATTAATGCTAAAGCTGTTACTCCAGAAGTTGAACAGATATATCAGCAATTACAGGGGATTAATAGTCATCCTGATCAAATTGAGGGCAAAAAAGAGAATATTTCTTATTATCTGAGCTTGAACGAGATTTTATTTTTTGAAACTGAAGATAAACAGGTAATTGCACACACGTGCAGGGATGCATTTATTGTTGATTATAAACTGTATGAACTGGAGAAGTTATTAAGTAATCAGTTTATGCGTGTTTCAAAATCAACCATCTTAAATTTAAATCAAATTTATTCATTAACACGTTCAATTTCGAACTGCAAAATTAATTTTCGCGATTCTTATAAAACTGTCTATGTTTCGCGGCACTACTATCGTAATCTAAATGATCGACTCAATGAAAGAAGGTCTTAATAATGAGAAAGCATAAAATTAGAGAACTATTTTGGGGGTTGGCATTCGTTGCTGCAGCTGTTTTCTTAGTTCTTAACCAATTACATTTATTAACATTTCATTTGGGAATAGGCACAATTATCTGGACAATAGTCTTTGGTGTTTGCTTAATTGAAAGTGCCGTAAATAAGAGCTTGTTTGGGGCAATTTTCTCAATTGCTTTTCTATTAATTGTTTATGCAAAGCCACTACATATCGTGAAGCTCGTTCCATGGACAATTTTAATCGCAGCACTGTTACTTTACATTGGTTTCACAATGATCTTCAAAAAAAGCTTCTGGCCTAAATTTTATTTTGGCTATAAAAAAGATGATTCTGATCAAGGCGATTTTATTGAATCTAGCACCAGTACGATTGAGGGCGAGGACATAGTAATTAATCAGCATTTATCATCCGTTTCGCGTTATGTTCATTCACAAAACTTACGTAGAGTTACGGTTAACTCATCTTTAGGCGAAGCCGAGATATACCTTGATCAAGCTAAACCTGCAGGCGCATTTATCACTATGGATATTAATGCCTCGTTAGGAGAAGTAGAGATTTACATTCCTAAATCATGGGAAATTGATAGCAGGAGACTAGATGTGACTTTGGGCGAATTAGAGATTAACGGGGAGTCAACTGGTGGAGGACCTACTTTAGTTCTAACTGGTCAGAGCAGGTTAGGAGAGTTAGAAATTTACTATGTATGATGAATTATTAGCTGACGTTATTGAGGATAGGGAAATCAAAACTGCAACAAAGCAATATCCTCAAAACGTGAGAACTTATTGCCTGGGAAATAAGATAGTGGGTATAAGTACTTACTGGAAAAATGGATTTCATCCTTATTCTTTAAGTTTTGCGGCTTATCTCAGCCCTAACTTTTCCGCAGCAGAGTTAGAACGAGTTTATCTTCAAATTGTTGCAGACCTAACTAAGAAGGCGCAGCAGGAGAACTGCCAGGCTTTGATTACTTATGACTACGCGCCACAGTTACTTTTCAATTTTTTAGCGCAAGATGATGGCTTCAACTTGATTCGGAAAACGGTTGAACCCAAAATGTCATTGCAAAGTGCTATGGAGGGCTTAACACCAATAAAGAAGAGTAACTTAAAAGCTATTACTTTACGCCAATTACAACTTGATTCTGAGATGCGTGAAAAAATAGCACAAATTTCTTTTAGGGATTATCAGAGAAATCACTTAGTCAATCCAGTAGCTGAAATACCTCTAGTTGAATGGGATAACATGGTTTTTGCAGAGCAGTTAGAAGATGCACCATTAGCATTGATTTCTATGAATCAAATTGAGGCGTATTGCTTTTCTTTTGAAGATAATCCAAAAGAACTAACATTAGGTTGGATGGGAGCAGGTGACTTGAGTAGATTAATGGAGTTGCAACAAATATTGTTACTGTGGGCAAACAAGAACTTTCAAGTTTTAGCTGGAGAGTTTGACTCAATCGATCAGCTTTCAATGAAAATATATCAGCAATATGCATTTGAACTTTGTCCAGTTTATGAAACATATTTAAAACGGTTATAGAAAAAGACGCCTTTACTTTAGTAATGAGCGCCTTTTTTATTAAAAATGATAGCGATATGAATAATAAGGAATTTCCCAAGTTTGCTTATTTGCCGGTACTAAATCATCACTAATTAAGTATTTTGGCAGAAGTGCTGTCGCTTTGCCTTGCTTCACTAGTTGTAAGATCATCTCGAGTGAATCAATTTCGATGATTTCGCCTTTATTTGATGCCAGCTGTAAAGTTAAATCTCGAAACGGGCAATTGAAATCAGCGTTGATTGCGACAGGTATTTTTTTGTTTTCAGTGCCTTTTCCAGTTAAAAAGCATGATTGTAAACTGCTTTTTTCTGTTAATAGGTAATTGGAGGAACTGATTGGAACGAAAGTCATTACAATATCATATGTCTTTTTAGTCAGTAGTTCCTGAATCGCATCAGTATTTTTAATAATCACTTCGTAGCGATTAATTAAGAACTTGGACTTTTTAGTAATCAGATAGCCAAAAAGGAGTTCAGCAATCAAAATTTGTGGTTTGCTGGTTGTTAAGCTTGCCTTTAAGTCCTGATAATTTTGCAAGGTTACAGTTGCAAATTTGTACATTTTTTCTCCGCTGCTAGTCGGTCTGACACCTAAATTAGAACGAACAAAAAGCGGAGCATTAACTTCTTTTTCAAGGACCTTAAGTCGTGCAGTAATATTTGACTGGGTATAGCCCAGCTTTAATGCAGCTTTGTTGATTGATTTTAACTCATAAATTGTTTTAAAAATATATAAATCGTTAAAGTTCATGTTACACCCTATTATTAAAAGTGATAACCCTATTACAATCTAGGATTATGCAGAGCGATTTTTGTCTAATATACTAATCATGTAATCAAAGGGGGAACATAATATGACTACAAAAATTGGTATTAATGGTTTTGGCCGTATTGGCCGATTAGCTTTACGTCGGATATATGACATTGATAGTAAAGATTTGGAAATCGTTGCAATTAACGATTTAACCTCACCAGCTATGTTAGCACACTTGCTAAAATATGATACAGCACATGGCAATTTTAAGCACGATGTTTCTGCAACAGATGATAGTATTGTGATTGATGGAAAGAGTATTCCAGTATACGCTGAAAAAGATGCGGCTAAAATACCTTGGGTTAAAAATAACGGAATAAAAATTGTACTTGAATGTACAGGTTTTTATACTTCTACTGAAAAGGCTCAAGCTCATCTAGATGCAGGAGTGAAGAAAGTTTTGATTTCTGCTCCAGCAGGCAACATGAAGACAATTGTCTATAATGTTAATGATGACCAGATAAAGCCAGATGATCGAATTCTTTCAGCAGGTTCATGTACAACTAACTGTTTAGCACCACTCGCTAAAGCTATGAACGATGAATTTGGCATCAAAGAAGGAATCATGACCACGCTTCATGCTTACACCGCTACACAAATGTTACAAGATGGTCCAGATCGCGGAGGCAATGTACGTAATGCTCGTGCTGCGGCTGCTAATATTATTCCACACTCAACTGGAGCTGCTAAGGCAATCGGCTTAGTTATTCCTGAACTAGAGGGCAGACTAACAGGTATTGCTGAACGTGTTCCGGTAATTACTGGTTCATTAACTGAGCTAGTAGCAGTTGTTGAAGAAAAAGTAACTGCTGAAGAATTCAACAGAAGAGTAAAAAAGCATACTGAGAACAGTGTAACTTTTGGCTGCAATGAAGACCAGATTGTCTCCTCTGACATTATTGGAACAGAGTTTGGTTCTGTCTTTGACCCAACCTTGACCCAAGTTGTTTCAGGTAAAGACGGTGATCAAATAGTTAAAGGTTACGCTTGGTATGATAACGAATCAGGCTTTGTAGCACAAATGATTCGTACCTTGGAAAAAGTCGCAAAAACAAACTAATATATTTTTATAAGCAAAAATAGCTCCGAAAGTAATTCGGAGCTATTTGTTTATAAATGTTTTAGCTAATAAGTTTGAAATATAAAATCAATAATAAATTTTAGCTACACGCTCAACCAAGTTGGTTCCGTACTCAAATCCATTTGCTTCAATTTCTAACGTGTTAGTTTCAGAATCTTGCTTAAATTGAACTTCTTGCTGGTTATCGAGCCAACTTATGCGGGTTATTGGACGTGAAGGAAAATCATTAAAAGTAAGTTTGCGATTTTCCTCACCGCCAAGTACAACATTACTGTTACCAATATTGCCTAAATTATCAACAAACAAGTAATCACCTTTGATAAAGTCATCATCATTTGAACATGTTTTATATGTTGGATGTTCAAAATTATTGGTATGATAGATTGCTTCGTGGTTGATGGCCATCCAGGCTCCGACTATTTCAATCATTGACTGACAGTGAATGCTCAGAGAGCCATCGAATTCAGGTCCAGCATTAATCAATAAATTTGCGCCTACTTTTCTGGTACGGCAAATTTGTTCGATTAAATCGTGAGCAGAAAGGTAGTTAAGGTCGTTTTGAGCGTTACCCCAGTGTTTGTTGAGAGTTAGGGATGTTTCAGCGGCTAAATAGCGTTCATTTTGAATATGTGTAATGGACTTAGGATCACCACGTTCAAAGGTTAAAACATCAACATCTCTTCCTTCACTTGTTCCTTGCCTCTCTAAGCCTGTATTGTTAGTAATTATTGCATTAGGCTGTAGTTGTCTTATTTCATCATAAAGTTGCTGCTCTTGCCAATCAGCATTGGGTTTGTCCCAATTTCCGTCAAACCAAAAACCACCAATTTCACCATAGTTGGTACATAAAAGTTTAATTAACTCGCGTAGCTCTGATAAATAACCAGTAAAATCATTATTATATTTATCGTTATTCCAGTCATAGGTAGCGTAATAAATAAAAGGAGAAATGTTTTGTCGATGACATTCATCAGTAAAGATTTTAATCACATCTTTACTAAAGGGAGTATGAATGCTATCAAAAGAGTTGATTCCTTTAGTATCAAAGAGATAAAAGCCATCATGATGTTTAGCAGTTAGGACAATGTACTTAAAGCCACTCTTTTTTGCTAGTCTAACTAAATTACGAATATTTTCTTCTGCAGGATTAAATTCATTAAAAGCTGCTTGATATTCTGGGATATTTAAAATGTTTTGTGACCATTCACCCTTAGAGAACTTGGAATAAAGTCCCCAATGAACAAATAAGCCAATACCCATTTTTTCAAAGTTTGCGATTTTATTTTCTATTTTCATTATTTCTACTTTCAACTATTTGTGAATTGTTGAATCAATTAATAGTTTTGTGGGATAAAGTATTAGTTGCTCTGATTCTGTAATTCTTGCTTTAACTTTGCTAATTCTAAGTTAGTTTTGATCAGTTCTGTTGCAAAGTCTAAAAAACTTTCAGCGGTAATCATCTGATCCTCGGCATGCATATATAAGGGATCAATTTTGCTATCACCTGTTTTGGCAAAATCTGATAGTGCTTTTAAATGGCTGTTTTGAGCCTGCTTAAGCTCTTCTTTTGCTGAATCAAGTAATGGTTGTGGGTCTTCATTACCTGAGCGAGAGCGCGACACTGCTTCCATAATTTCAGCTTTTGCTTGACCAGAATGACTGATAATTTCAAAACTAATTTCTTCTAAACCTTCCATAGTTACTCCTTTAGTAATTGCTGAGGTCAATAAATTTAAATTTATCCCATGGCTTAATAAAATCAATGAATTGCAAATCGCTAGGAACAATTTGTGCAACAACATTTTTTAGATGGTCGCTGTTATCCATTTCTTGCTTAACGATATTTAGTTCGCCTTTATACTGATCGAAATCATTGTTACCAATTGTGATCATTCCGGGCTTTAACTGATCTACTGGATTATTAACAGGTAAATCCTGCTTATTATATTTAAGTTTTACAAATGTAGAACGAACGGCATAGCTGTTAATATCTCCACGGTTAAAGTGTAAGTTTTCTAAAACAATTTCTTTTTCAAGAGCAGTTGCAGTTGGAGTAAATTCAACGAAAAATTGTGGAACTTGTGAATCTAGTTTAGCAATTTTTGCTAGTTCATCATCACTAGCAAAAGCGTTACCAATAATCACATCATCAATTAGCTGTGTGTTGATTAAGTACTGTGCTTGCTTTTCAATAGGTAAATTGCGGTGAATTTCTAGTGTCGGCAAACCCGCATTATATGGATGTGGTCCGATTTCTCCAGTGTTAGAAGATACAAAGGCAGCTGTTCTTATACCCATATCATGGTATTTACGCGTAGTTTTTAAAAAATAATCAGTGTCTAAACCGGTATAACGTTGGGGATAAAAATTGTGGCAGCCGATAATTTTTCCTTTGTTTGGACTATAGCTAAAGATATTAGCCAAATTTCCTGTGTCATTACTAATGTTAACTTCAATTGATAAATCTTCTGGGTTATAAGTCATGATTGACTCAGGCATACCATCAAAATTTGAATCTAGACGTACAATATCGGCTCCAAGCTCTTTAAAAAAGGATAAGTCGTTGTAACTAACATTTAAGCTGTCAAATAAGCCAGGGTTAACATCTAAGCTGACCCACATGCCTTTTTCGTGAGCATGAAGCAGAACTTCGTTAAATTTATTTAGAATAGCTTCTTGATCGTCATTAAGCTCTAGTAAACTGGTGAAAAGTCGACTATATCCTAGTTCCGCAGCACGATCAATATAGTTGATACATTCTTTCACGCTACTTTTATTTGGATAAACCGAAATTCCGTACATTATTCTTTTGCTCCTTGCTCTAATTTCAGTTGATTATTATCGAACATCTTGAAGAACGGGTAGTAAATAACTAGAGAAATCAAAATGTTAACAATACATAAAACGATGGCGCGCCAATCAAATCCTGTTGCCATCCAAGCGCCAATTGGTCCAGGCAAAGTCCAAGGTGCAACTGCGGTTGTATAAGCTACAAGATGTAATTTCATTGCCACATAAGTCATAGCTGCCATTGCAGTAGGTGCTAAAACAAATGGAATAGCAAAGTATGGGTTCATAATGATTGGAATACCGAAAATCAGAGGTTCGTTAATGTTGAAAATTGCTGGTACCAAAGTTACAGCACCCATTGTTTTACTAAACTTAGATTTTCCAGCAAAAGCTAAAAGAATTGCGAGTGAAAGGGTAGCACCAGCACCACCAATCCAAACAAACCATTGGAAAAACTGCTCCGTCATGAAGTGAACTGGAGCTTGACCATGAGCAACTGCAGCAACGTTGGCGTTAAGGTTAGCATACCAGTATGGGTAAAGAATTGGTGTAGCAATAACCATTCCGTGTACACCAAACAACCAAATGATAGTGATTAAGAACACAGGAATGATTGCTGATAAGAAGTTATCACGACCAAAGTAGCCAATTGGTGAGAATACCCAGGTTAAAATGGCATTAATATCAAGTTTGAAAATTTCTTTCAAAACAAAAGAAACAATAATAATTAAAATACCAGGAAGTAAGGCACTGAATGATTTACCAACAGCAGCTGGTACACCATCAGGCATTTTGATTACCCAATTGTGTTGAGTAAAAAGTCGAACAACTTCAGTCGAAAAGATTGCACAAAGAATGGCAGTGAAGAGTCCTTGAGCCCCCATATTACCAATTGACATGTAAGTTCCAGGTGCAATACCGGCCTTGGCTTTATCAAGGACAATTGGATTAATTGCTAAGATAAAGAAAGACATTTCGGCCAAAACACTGGTTGAGATTGGGTCAATTTTATAGTACTTGGATAAATGTGATGTAATTGAAAAAACACAGTAAATCGCCATCAAGTTGATGGAATAGTACATTGGCACTGATAGCATTGATGCGTATGGTTGAATAAAGTTTTTCCAGGCATCAATTGGCAAATTCAGTAAAATAGTAAAAAACGAGCCAATAATTGAAACAGGGATAATTACTGACATACCGTCTCTGATAGCAGTCAAGTAGCGGTTGTTAGCAACTTGTCCCATTTTTGCAGAAATCGTATCAAAATTCATTATTCGGTCTCCTTTACGATTAGCTCATACAATTTGTCCACTTTAGCGGGAGTATACATTGTCATTGGAATCAAAACGAACTTGGCATTCTTTTCTGCTGCTATTTCTTCGAAGTCATTCTTTTTAAAAGACACTTGAGGTGCTAGTAAAATCACTTGATAGTCGTTTTCATTCAAGTCATCTTCAACTTTGTCAATACTAGTTTCGTGGACATTCCAGTCTTGCTGATGGCCAGCAGCTTCTTTTGCTAAAGCTGTTGCCAAAATTGATGAACTCATGCCACCGCCACATGCTAATAAGATATTCATTTTTTCCTCCTTAACTTGAATCGATTCAAGTTTTAACAAAATAAAAAATTTAAATCTCATCATTTCTAAAATAATACAGATACTTTAAAAATGAATCATTTCAAATTACAGGTTAATTATAAGCTCAATAGTGGGTAAAAGCAAGCGCTTTCTATTTTAAGCGAAGAATATTATTACAGTAAACGGTTTGAAAATCACTGCTATTTGGTTTGGATAGGCGATTAATTAATAGTTTTCCTGCGGTTGTGCCTATTTGATCGACAGGCTGTTCAATTGAACTTATTTCAGGGAAGAAGAGATCATTAACAAAAAAGTGATCGTATACAAGAAATTCAATTTTAGGGTGTAAGTTACTTTCACGATAGGCTTTGATTGCCCCTAGAGACATATAATAATTGATAATAAACAGAGCATCGAGATCTGGATTTTTAGTAATTAGTTCGTTAAAACCATCACAACCTGATTGAATGGAATAGTCACCGGTCCAAATTGTTGTTTGATCGTTTCGAAGTTGATGTTCCTTTAGAGCATCTTCATAGCCACGTTGTCTTTCCCGCGAAATGTAGTTTTTAGCCGTTCCGGTGATGATGCCGATTTTGTGATGCCCCTTATTAATTAGGTAGTTAACACCAATTTTTGATGATTCATAGTTATTAACTACAACAACATCTGATTTGAGGCCCCTGATTGGCGCATCGATTGCAACAATTGGAATATGTTTTGCAGCCACTTTTTTCAGCATTTTGGTAGCAAAATCTTGGTGGAAGACAATAATGGCATCAACTGAATGATCCAATAAAAAGTCCAACTTTTGTTCAAAACGTTTTTTATCATCATGGTAATCGCAAACAATGATGCTGTAGCCAAATTGTTCAACATAAGCTTCAATTGCTGAAACGATGGACATAGAAAAAAAGTCAGTTAGTTGATTAATTACAATTCCAATTGACATAGTCTTGTTTTTCTTTAAACCACTGGCAATAATATTTTGATGGTAATCCAGTTGTTCCATTGCTTTTTTGATTTTTTCTGCTGTGCTTTTTCTTTGCTGTTTACCGTTTAGGTAATTTGAAACAGAGCCGATAGAGACACCGGCAAGTGTTGCAACGTCTTGTGCTGTTGCCACAACTATCACCTTTTTGCTAAAAATTAATCTAATTATTGTTTTGATTAAAAAAGAAATCGTTAAATATTCCCGCTTGAAAACAGAAAAAATTAACGATTACTTTTTCATTATATTTATGCGCTAACTCGTTCATCGTGCCAAGATAAAATCATTTTGACAATGGCATTAGCAACATTGAGATTTTTTAAGAGCGGACCATGTGAATAGGTTCCGATAAAATTACGGTAGCGGAGCCCCTCAACATGATCTTGGGGATTATTGCCGTAACCTTCAATCATTTCACCCAGGGGATGCAACTTATCTAAATCGTCAAAGTAAGTCTGACCGGAGTGGTTTTCAAATGCTCTAACTTCGCCCCATTCACTCATATAGCGGGTATCGCCAATCATTCGCTTATCTGCTTTAAAAACGGTATGAAACGGTAGAATGTCTAGGCCTTTAATTGTGACACCGGAATTAGTTTTGTAATAAGTACCAACAAGCTGATAGCCACCACAAACTCCTAGCATCGGCTTACCGCCGTTGATGTATTTAGTTAAAGTTTCCTTGTGTCTTGGCAAGTCCTTAGCAATGACCGTTTGCTCAAAGTCCTGACCACCGCCAAAAAAGACGAAGTCGTAGTCAAAAGCATTAAATTTATCACCTAAAGAGACGTTATCAATTTGGGTTGAATAGCCTTGCTTTTTTAACAAGTAGCGAATGATTTTGACATCCCCAGAATCACCGTAAGTATTCATCAAATCTTCGTATAAATATGCAATTTTAATTGTTTTGTTTGCCATAAAAACCACTCCAACTATTACTATCTCGTTAAAGTATATCTTAAAGGAGCAGTAGGGGCAAAAGATAATTACTTCGTTTCTTCTTGTGCTGCGAAATGATTAATTGGACCATATTTTGAGCCAACTTCAATTGGATGAGCAATTGCTTCATAAGTAAATTCCTTGGCAATCTTGACGCTATCAAGAATAGAATTGCCTTTAGCCAATTCAGCGGCAATAACGGCGGATAAGGTATCGCCTGTACCGTTAATTCTTTCAGTATTGATGAAAGGCTTGGTGAATTCGTAGAACTTACCATCTTCAGCTAGTAACACGTCAATTACCTTAGACTGGCTAGTATCGTCATGGCGGCCCTTCATTAAAACATTTTTAGCACCCATTGATTGCAGTTTCTTAGCACCTTGGCGTACTTCATCTGGTGTAGCCAATTCAAGTCCGGTTAACTTTTTCTGTTCATAAAAGTTAGGCGTAATGATATCAGCTAGTGGCATTAAATCGTCTAAAAAGGCCTGATAAGCATCATCATCTAAGAGGGTATCACCATGTTTGGTCATAATAACGGGATCAAGAACAATTTTACCCATGTCATATTTGCGCAAATTTTCGGCAACACAGCCAATAACTTCTTTGTTGGCCAGCATACCAGTCTTTAATGCGTCAATTTTGAGGTCGTCATTTAAGACTTCAAATTGCTTTTGGATAAATGGGATGGGTATAACTTCTTGTGCAAAAATACCAGTAGTGTTTCCAGCAACTGCTGCAGTTAGTAATCCCATTCCGTATACTCCACGTGCGTAAAACGAGTGGAGATCGGCAGTCATGCCTGCACTACCATCGCTATCGTTTCCCGCAATGGTTAGAGCAATAATTTCTTTTTTCATTATTATGTATCCTCTTTTTAATCAAAACTTTATGTCCCAAGTATAACGTAAAACAGGTGTAATGTTATAATTATTTCTTGTAAAAAAAGCGGCAAATAGTAGAATTGTAGTAAATCGCTTTCTTCTAGGAAGGAAACACAACATGTTAAAAGAATACATTATGGCAATTGATGAAGGTACAACATCAACTAGAGCGATGATCTTTGATCATGAGGGCCACAAAGTTTCTGCTTCGCAAAAGGAATTTTCACAGTACTTTCCGCAACCGGGCTGGGTTGAACACAAGGCTGAAGAAATCTGGCACGCTGTTCAAACTACCATTGCAAATACCATTATAAATTCGGGGATTCGCCCAGAACAAATTAAGGGAATTGGGATTACAAATCAGCGTGAAACGACTGTAATTTGGGATCGAAAAACTGGTAAGCCGATTTATAATGCAATTGTTTGGCAGTCAAGACAGACTACAGAATTGGCAGAAAAGCTCAGGGCTGACGGTTATGGTGAGATGATTCATAAGAAAACTGGTTTAATCATCGACCCGTATTTCAGTGCAACTAAAATTCGCTGGATTTTGGATCACGTTGAGGGTGCACAGGAAAAAGCCGAAAAAGGTGATCTTCTATTTGGCACCATTGATAGCTGGTTATTATGGAAGTTAACTGATGGTGAAGCCCACATTACGGATTACACCAATGCATCAAGGACAATGCTTTTTAATATCCACGACTTAAAGTGGGATGATGACATTCTTGAGTTACTCAACATTCCTAAGAAAATGTTGCCAGAAGTTAGATCAAACTCTGAAATTTACGGCTATACTAAGTCTTACCGCTTTTTTGGTGGCGAAGTACCAATTTGTGGTATTGCAGGTGACCAACAAGCAGCACTAGTTGGCCAATTGGCATTTAAGAAAGGCATGGTCAAAAACACTTACGGTACCGGCTCTTTTATCGTTATGAACACTGGTGAAGAACCAACCGAGTCTGATAATAATTTATTAACTACGATTGCGTATGGTTTGGATGGTAAAATTAACTATGCACTTGAAGGCTCGATTTTTGTTTCTGGTAGTGCCATTCAGTGGTTGCGCGATTCGATGAAGATGGTTAAAACGGCTGAAGAATCTGAAAAAGCCGCTTTAGCATCCAAGTCAGAGGATGAAGTTTATGTTGTTCCAGCCTTTACTGGCCTAGGAGCACCGTACTGGGACTCAGAAGCTCGAGGAGCAGTGTTTGGTGTTACACGTGGAACAAACAAAAACGACTTTATTAAAGCAACACTGCAATCCTTGGCATATCAGACCCGAGACGTTGTTGACACAATGCAAATTGATTCAGGAATCGAAATCCCAACTTTACGTGTTGACGGTGGCGCTTCAAATAATGACTATCTACTACAATTCCAAGCAGATATTTTAGGAATAAAGATTGAACGTTCTCAGACTTTAGAGACAACTTCGATGGGAGCTGCATTTTTAGCAGGACTAGCAGTTGGCTATTGGAAAGATGTTGATGAACTAAAAGATATTTTTGTTGTTGGTAAGACGTTTGAAAGTAAGATGGAAGAGTCAAAACGTAAGAAGTTATACCAAGGCTGGAAGAGGGCTGTTAAGGCAACTCAAGTTTTTGCTCACGGTGAATAAGTGCGATAATTAAGTAAAAAGGAGTTGAGCAAATTGGCACATGATCGAATTGTAAAATTAGACGGACCATTAAACTTTAGGGACGTTGGTGGCTATCAAAATAAGGCAGGACAAGCTGTTAAGTGGAACAAAATCTATCGTTCAGATTCCCTTAGTTCTCTATCAAATGAGGATAAAGAGCACCTTGCAGATTTACATGTGACAATCGACTGTGATTTGCGTTCGCAATACGAAAAGCAGTCTTCTCCTGATAAGGCTTGGCCAAATGTTCACTATGTTGACTTGCCTGTTTATTCTGAAAATCCAGAAGATCGGCCCAACGGACACAAGATGTTTCGCTTACTTCACCACATCCCAGATTTGAGCAATAATTTCATTGGTCGGATTTATCAGCAAACTTTATTAAGCGAGCACAGTCGAAAAATGTTTGCGCGCATTTTTACCGAATTATTGGAATTGCCAGAAGGGGATGCGCTTGTCTACCATTGCAGTGCTGGGAAAGACCGTACGGGAATGGTATCAGCTTTAATCTTGATGGCACTTGATGTTGATGATGATACAATTGCACGGGACTATTTACTGACAAATAAGTTATATGACTTTGCAGTTTCACGTCAGCTGCCAAGTAACGACGAAATAGCGCAAATGGTTGCAAAAATGAATGTCACCAAAGGAGAAGGGACAGCCATTAGAGGCATCACGGAAACCATCCGTGGTGGCTGGGGCGATTTTGCAACATTTTTTAAAAAAGAACTTGGCTTTACAGATGCTGATTTAAGTCAGTTAAAGCAAATGTATTTAGAATAGAGGTACAGCACGATGGTAACCTTGCTGGACGTTGCTAAAAAAGCTAATGTTTCAAAAATGACAGTTTCTCGCGTAATTAATCACCCTGAGCAAGTAACAGATGAGTTGCGTAAATTGGTTGAGCAAGCAATGGATGAGCTTAATTATCACCCTAACTATGTTGCTCAGGCTTTGGTAAACAAGCGTACAAATTTGATAAAATTTGTTACTTTAGAAGATATAGATACTACGGAACCATATTATATGAATTTGCTATTTGGCATTGCTCGTGGTTTATCTAAGAAACAGTACGCTATTCAACTTGTTACTGATAGAAGCAAAATAGAAGAGGGTAATTTTGACGGGTATTTAATTACAGGCGCTCGCTCAAGCGATTATGCATTATTTGATAGTCTAAGTAAACCATTTATTTTATTTGGCGAAAATCATCATGGTTATGATTATGTAGATAATAATAATCAGTACGGTGTAGAGCTGGCTACAAAATATGCGTTATCGCGATTATACCGAAATATCATTTTTATTGGAATTGACGTAAGAGAACCTTTTGAGTATTCGCGTGAAACTGGATATATCAATACTTTGCAGAAAAACAAAAAGATTCCCCAGATATATCGTATTGCCAATCGTAGTCATGCTGCGCAAAAAATAATTAAGGATAATTTTGATAAATTTCTAAAGGATACATGTTTTATTTGTGCCAGTGATCGAATTGCTACTGGAGTTGTTAGGCAATTGTTGAATGAGAAGGCAAAGGTACCGGATGATTTTGGCGTTATAGGCTATGACGGTGTTTTTCTAGATCAAGTTTCTAATTTAAAGCTAACAACCGTTAAACAACCAATTTTCGAAATGGGCGAATTATTAGCTAATATGCTTTTGCAAAAAATAGATCAAAAAGGATTGCCTCAAGGTGAAGCATTACTTAAGCCTACTTTGGTGAGAAGAGAATCAACCAGATAAAGATAAGAGCATGCTCTTATGATAAAATTAACGTCTTATATAGCAAGAAAAGAGAAAGGTTGGAGAACAGCCTTTCTTTTTTATGTTTAATAAAGAAATTCTTGGTAGCGGTAACATCACTAATACTATTGCTTTGCTCTGACTTGCTCTACTAAACTTACAGGTGGAGGTTAAGCGTTATGAAGCATTGGTATGAACATGCAATAATTTACCAAATATATCCCAAGTCCTTTCAGGATAGTAATAATGATGGTATAGGTGACATCAATGGAATTATCCAGCGAATTCCCTATTTAAAAAGCCTAGGTATAAATACTATTTGGCTGAATCCTATTTTTGTTTCACCGCAAGTTGATAATGGCTATGATGTTGCCGATTATTTTGCTATAGATCCACGAATGGGTACTATGAAAGACATGGCAGCCTTAATTGAAGCGTGCCATCATGCCGGAATACATGTAATTATGGATTTTGTTTTAAATCATACTTCTGATCAGAATAAATGGTTTCAAAAGGCAATAGAAGATCCCAATAGTAAGTATCATGACTACTATATCTTCGCAGGTGAAAAAAATCAACGTCCCAATAATTGGGGGAGTTTTTTTGGTGGAAGCGTTTGGGAGCCCAATCCCAATGGTACAGGAGAGTTTTATTTTCATTTATTTGATAAGCATATGCCTGATTTGAACTGGAAAAATAGCCAAGTAAGAAAGGAAATGCTTAAAATAGCAGAATTTTGGTTAGAAAAAGGAGTGGATGGACTACGACTAGATGCGTTTATCCATATTGCAAAAGCAGATTTACGGCAGAATTATCCTATAGCAAACTACTTAAATAAAGTGGATAAAACTGTCATTGCAGAGCCATTTTTTGCCAATCTTCCTCAGGTGCAAGAATGGTTACGTCCTTTTTGTGAGCAAATAAAAAAAGATTATCCAGAAGCCCTACTTTTAGGAGAAGCTGCTAGCGCTAATGTTAATTTAGCAGCAGATTATACTATGAAAGAAAATCATCTTTTAGATAATGTGGTTACTTTTCGCTACTTTGAAGATGATCAAAGCAAAATTGATTTGAGTTTGCCGCCGGAATATCAACCAAAGAATCTTAATTGGTCAGCCTTTAAGCAGAATCAAATCATTTGGCAGCAAACTTTGGCAGAAGTTTCGCTACCAATACTATATTGGAGTAATCACGATATGCCTCGTCTTGCAACAAAAGAAGCTAAAACAGAAGTACAGGCACGTAGCTTAGCAATATTGATGTATTTACAGCGAGGCATACCCCTAATTTATTATGGTGAAGAAATAGGGATGAAGAATCTGTTATTCACAAAGTCATCTGAATTTAATGATAAAAAAGTAGAGGACTTTGTAAAGGAAGCCAAAAAACAGGGAAAAACTACTGAAGAAATATTAAATATGGTTAGTGTGTCTCATAAAATGCCAGCTCGAGGGGTAATGCAATGGACAAATAGTCAAAACAACGGTTTTTCAAATGTAAAGCCTTGGATTAAAGGTATAAAGCAAAATAATGTTAACGTTCAGGTAGAAGAAACTGAACCTGATAGTATGCTTAACTTTTATCGTAAATTGCTTGCACTAAAAAAAGAAAAATTATTTCAGTCAGGAAGCATTTATGTGCTTCCAACTGATAGTAATAGTTATGTTTACAGAAGAGATCTTGACAATATTAGTGCGATTGTTGCGGTTTCCTTGAGTAACAATAAAGAAAAAATCGAGATACCCCATGGATATAAAAATGTGATGTTATCTGCCGGAAAATATCACATTAATAATGATCAACTGATTTTGATGCCTTATTCTGGCATTGTTTTAAGTAGATAATGGAGAGAAAAATGCAACTAGCAGCTTTAAAACATAGAACAGAAAGTGAAGATTGTTTTGTAATTGATTCACACCATGTAAAAATTAGATTTCATAGTGCTAAGAATGATGTACAAAAAATAATAGTTCACTATACTGATAATTACCTTGATACTAGAACAGATAAAACAATTGAGATGGAGAACTGTGGTCAAGGGCAAGAAAGTGATTATTGGACTGCAATTTTAGAAGCACCGTATCACAGACTTAAGTATACGTTTGAAGTAATTGGACAAGATAGAAGTCATAAAATTGTTGGAGATCGTGGCATCAAGGATTATAGTGACGAAAATATAATTGCTGACAGTAGTTACTTTAAAATACCGTATTTACATGACATAGACCAAGTTAAAACACCGGACTGGGTAAAAAGCACTATTTGGTATCAAATATTCCCAGAACGCTTTGCTAATGGCGACAAAAATAATGATCCACAGAACACAAAGGTGTGGAATCCAAATGATCATCCAGGACGTGAAGATTTTTATGGTGGAGATTTACAAGGAATTATTACGCACTTAGATTATTTACAAAGTCTAGGAATTAATGGCCTATATTTATGTCCTATTTTTGAAGCAAGTTCAAATCATAAATATGATACTATTGATTATTTGCAAATTGACCCTGCATTTGGAACTAAAGAGTTATTTGCACAATTAGTTAATGAGGCTCATAAAAGAGGAATGCGAATCATGCTTGATGCAGTATTTAATCATCTAGGGAGTCAATCTTTACAATGGCAAGATGTTGTTAAAAATGGTTCAAAGTCTAGGTTTGCTTCATGGTTCCATATTAATCAGTTTCCGGTTGAAAAGTATTACGGCCCAGAAGAAAGCGGTCCTAATTATGATACTTTTGCTTTTGAAGGTCAGATGCCCAAACTGAATACTGCTAATCCAGAAGTACAAGATTTTCTTTTAGAAATAGCAACATATTGGGTAAAATATTTTGATATTGACGCTTGGAGACTAGATGTTGCCAATGAGGTAGACCACCACTTTTGGATGAAATTTCATGATGCAGTTATGGCGATTAAGCCGGATTTTTATATTGTAGGAGAAATATGGCATAATGCACAACCATGGCTCAATGGTAATGAGTTTTCTGCAGTAATGAATTACCCATATACTTTACAAATTGAAGATCACTTTTTTAAGAAAACTAAGACAGCTTCTGAGCTGGTAACTGCATTAACAGATCAAGTGATGATGTATCGTGACTGCACCAATCAGGCAATGATGAATATGCTTGATTCCCATGACACAGCTCGTTTATTAACATTAGCAGGCGAAAACAAAGATCTCGCTATTCAAGCTCTAGCTTTTATGTTTATTCAGCAAGGCAGCCCATGTATTTATTATGGAACTGAAATGGCAATGACCGGTGGGGACGACCCTGATTGCCGGAAGCCGATGGACTGGGAAAAAGAAGATACAGACTATTGGCAAAAAATACATGAAATAATAGCGCTTAGAAAAGAATATGCCATGATTCTTGGGTATGGAACAATAAACTTAAGTATTACACCTAAAGGCTTAATTGAAGTTAAGCGAAATTGCGACAGCAAAAAGCTTACCGCGCTTTTTAATACTACTAAAAGTGAGATTAAAATTAATGTAGAAGAGGCACCAGTTATTAGTCAAAACTATTTTAATGAAAAAATTGGTGTTAATGGATTTGTAGTTCTAATTGATAAATAGATAAAAGGCAGCTAGCATAAATAGCTGCTTTTTTATGTTGCATTTTGGTACCGATAACATGAATTTTGGGATTGTAAAAAAATCTCCTGTAAGTAACAATGAAAGCGTAAACAAAAACCTCACAGAAGAGGAGCGGAGATAACAAATGAAACGAATTTTTGAGGTTGACCCATGGAAAATAGCTACACACAGTTTTTCGCCTGTAGATAAAAGATTACAGGAAAGTATTACTGCTATTGGCAATGATTATATGGGGATGCGTGGTAATTTTGAAGAAGGTTATTCTGGTGATCACTTGCAAGGAACATATTTGGCAGGTGTGTGGTTTCCAGATAAAACTCGAGTAGGATGGTGGAAAAATGGTTATCCAAAATATTTTGGTAAAAGCCTAAATGCTCCTAGCTTTATTGGTATTGGCATAACAGTTAATGATGAAAAGCTTGATCTTGCTCAAGTTAAGTTTAAAGACTTTTACTTTGAATTGGATATGCATCAGGGCTTGTTAACTCGTAGTTTTATTTATGAAGGAAGTAATACTAAAGTTAAGTTTGAGTTTAAGCGCTTTTTACACATCGGTTTAAAAGAGGCCGCACTAATCTATGTAAAGGCAACTGTATTAGAAGGACAAGCCAAGATTGAATTTGACGCTACTCTTGATGGAACTGTCACTAATGAAGATAGTAATTACAACGAACACTTTTGGGTCAATTGTAATGAAAGTAGAGAGGATCGTTTTATTCAAGTAAAAACTAAATCTAATCCTTATGGAGTTCCGCAATTTACTGTTTTATTAAAAGAAGGATTGAGAAGTAACAACCAGATAGTAAAGGGAACAGTAAAAACTAAAGCTGCAAAATTAAGTGAAAAAGTAGAAGTTAATCTTGTATCTGGTGAAAGTTACGATTTAGAAAAAGACGTAATTGTATTAACCAGTCGTGATATTGAGCCTAAAGAGCAAGCCAGCTATGCTAAAGATTTAATGGCTAAGTTACAGTCTAAAAGTTTCTTAGATAACTTAGATGAACATACTTCAATTTGGAAAAATCGTTGGGCAAAAAGCGATGTAGTAATTGAAGGTGATGATGCCGCACAGCAAGGCATTCGCTTTAATCTTTTACAATTGTTCATGACATACTACGGTGAAGATAAGAGACTTAATATTGGACCTAAGGGCTTTACAGGTGAAAAGTATGGAGGAGCAACATACTGGGATACAGAAGCATTTATTTTTCCGATGTATTTATGCGTATCTGAGCCTAGTGTTACTCGAGCTCTTTTGCAATATAGATATGATCAACTTGATGGTGCTTATTTTAATGCTAAACAGCAGGGAAGTAAGGGTGCGCTCTTTCCAATGGTGACATTTAATGGGATTGAATGTCATAACGAATGGGAAATTACCTTTGAAGAAATTCACCGTAACGAGGACATTCCATTTGCTATAAAGTGTTACACAAGTTATACGGGTGATGAGTCCTATGTGAAAAATGAGGGCATGGACGTCCTGGTAGGTACGGCAAGATTTTGGGCAGATCGCGTTCACTTTTCAAAGAAACGAAAAAAGTATGTTATTCATGGAGTAACAGGTCCAGATGAGTATGAAAATAATGTTAATAATAACTGGTTTACTAATATAATGGCACAATGGGTTCTAAAGTATACTTTAGAACGATTACCACTAGCTAATAAGGAAGCTCAGAAGCGCTTAAAAGTTAGTGAGGAAGAACAAGCAAAATGGCGAGACATAATTGAGAATATGTATTTACCAGAAGATAAGGAACTGGGTATTTTCCTGCAGCAAGATGATTTTTTGGACAAAGATATCAGACCTGCAAAAGAAATTCCGCTTGATCAACGGCCAATAAGTCAGCATTGGTCTTGGGATAGAATTTTACGTTCACCTTATATTAAACAGGCAGATGTTCTACAGGGAATTTACTATTTAGATGATAAATTCACTAAGGAGCAAAAAGAGCGTAACTTTGCTTTTTATGAGCCATTAACAGTTCACGAAAGTTCACTTTCAGCATGTATTCACTCAATTTTGGCAGCGGAATTGGGCAGAGAAAAACAGTCTGTTGAGTTCTATGAACGTACAGCTCGTTTAGATCTTGACAATTATAACAATGATACAGAAGATGGGCTGCACATTACTTCAATGAGTGGCTCTTGGCTAGCAATAGTTCAAGGTTTTGCAGGAATGCGCTATGATCATGATCAACTTAAATTTAAACCTTTTATTCCAAAAAACTGGAAGGGATATAACTTCAAAATAAATTATCGTGAACGACTGATTAAGGTTGAAGTTAATCACGAAGAAACATGTTTAACTTTAATCAGAGGGAATGAGTTAAATGTTTTAGTGGAAAATAAGGAAATACTGCTAAAGGAAGGTGAAAAACAGTGCTTAAAGGTCTAATTTTTGACTTAGATGGTGTCTTAACCGATACGGCAAAATTTCATCTTACAGCTTGGAATGATTTGGCAAAAAAGTTAGGTATTGATTTAACTGAGAAGCAGTTGAACTCACTTCGAGGAATATCTCGAATGGATTCACTTAATATGATTCTTGAATATGGAAACAAGAAAATCAATCTTACAAGTGAACAAAAAGAAAGATTAGCTGAAGAGAAAAATAGTAATTTTTTGAAACAAGTCGATGCAATGTCCTCATCAGATATTTTGCCGGGAATTATGGAGCTGCTGCAAGATGCCGAAAAAGCGAACTTGAAAATGTGCATTGCCTCTGCTTCACATAATGCTCCTAAAATCTTAAATAAACTTGGAATTGCTGATAGATTTGAACAGATTGTTAATCCTGCAACTATACTTCATGGCAAACCAGATCCTGAAATTTATGAAAAAGCTCAACAACTTTTGCAACTGAATAGAGACGAAGTAATTAGCTTTGAAGACGCTGCTGCAGGGGTTGAAGCAATTAAAGCAGCTGGACAGTTTGCGGTAGGAATAGGTGATAAACAAATGCTTAAGGATGCTGATTATGTTGTGGAATCAACAAAAGAGCTCAAGCTAGCCAAAATTGAGGCTGTATTTTTGAAAAATAATGAAAAGGTAGGTTGAAAATATGGTTGAAGTTGACTTAAATCATTTGTGTAAAAAGTACGAAGGTAATAATCAGTACTCGGTAAAAGACTTTGATTTACACATTAAAGATAAAGAATTTATTGTCTTTGTAGGTCCTTCTGGTTGTGGCAAATCAACTACTTTAAGAATGGTAGCTGGACTAGAAGATATAAGTGAGGGTACTCTTGAGATTGATCACAAGGTAATGAATGACGTTGCACCTAAGGATCGTCATATTGCTATGGTTTTTCAAAATTATGCTCTATATCCGCATATGTCAATATACGATAATATGGCATTTGGCTTGAAACTACGACATTATCACAAAGAAGAAATAGATAAACGTGTTCAAAACGCTGCTAAAATTCTGAATTTGCAAGATTACTTGGATAAAAAGCCTGCGGAATTATCTGGTGGACAAAGGCAAAGAGTAGCATTAGGCAGAGCTATTGTGCGTGACGCACCAATATTTTTAATGGATGAACCTCTTTCTAACTTGGATGCTAAATTACGCGTTTCGATGCGAGCTGAAATTGCAAAATTGCATCAAAACTTAGGGACAACCACAATTTACGTTACTCATGATCAGACAGAAGCTATGACCTTAGCAGATCGTGTTGTAGTAATGTCTGTAGGTAGAATAGAGCAAATTGGCACGCCAGAAGAGGTTTACAACCGTCCAGTAAATCAGTTTGTTGCAGGTTTTATTGGCTCACCACAAATGAACTTCTTTAATGTTCATTATCAAAACGGAAGGATTTCTGATGGAGCGAGCCTAAGTTTAGGAGTTCCGGAAGGAAAAGCAAAATTGCTTGATGAACGTGGATATAATGACCGCGATTTGGTATTAGGCATTCGTCCAGAAGATATTCATGCAGAGCAGGCTTTCCTAGAGACCTGGCCTGATGCTGTAGTGGAATCAACTGTTGAAGTTTCCGAGCTTTTGGGTGCAACAGTTCAACTTTATCAGAAGCTTGGGAAAACTGAGTTTGTTGCTAATATTAATGCTCGTGACACTTATCAGCCATCGCAGCAAGTAAAAATGGGCTTTGATCTAAATAAGGCACATTTCTTTGATAAAGACACCACTTTAGCAATAGTTAATTAGTAATAAAAATTTATATAGTAACCAAAATAATATTTTATATATTAGGAGATAAGTAAAATGAATTTTATCAAAAAACTGACTTTAGGAAGTACTGCAATCTTGACTACAATATCTCTTGCAGCTTGTTCTAATAATTCAAGTTCTTCATCAAATACGAATAGTAATGAAAGTGCAAAGCTGACCTTATGGGTTGATACAGACCAAGTATCATATTACAAAAAGATAGCTAGTGATTTTACGAAAAAGCATAAAAACATCTCAGTACGTGTAACACAAAACCCAACAGGTTCAGCTAATGCTAAATCAGATGTTGGAAAGGACCCATCAAAAGCTGCCGATGTTTTTGAGGCACCTAATGATCAATTGGGACAAATGGCTGATTCTGGCTATATTAATCCATTGTCTCCAAAAGATACCAGTAATATTAAGTCTAACTATGTTGCTGTTGCCGCTAAAGGTGTTTCTTGGAAAGGGAAAATATACGCTTATCCATATGCGCAGCAAGCACAAACAATTTACTATAACAAAGCCAAACTATCAGAAAGTGATGTGAAGAACTGGAAGTCTTTGACTTCTAAGGGCACTGTGGCTACCGACTTTACTAACGCTTATGTAATGTGGCCAGTATTCTTTTCCGCAGGAACCAAACTGTATGGTGATAGTGGAGAAGATTTAAAGGGCTCAACTTTTAATTCTAACGATGGTGTTAACGCATTAAAGTGGTTTGCAGCTCAAAAGAATAATGAAGGAGTTATGCAAACTTCAAATGCTTTGAACCAGTTGAAGAAGGGAAATGCTCAGGCAATTTTAGATGGCCCATGGAATGCTGCTAATATTAAAAAAATCTTGGGTAAAAACTTTGCGGTTGCTAAATATCCAATGATTGATGTTGGTGGCAAAAGTGTTCAAATGCAAGCATTCTTAGGAATAGAAGGCTTTGCAGTTAATGCACATACTAAAAACCCTAAAGCTGCCGCACAATTAGCAGCATTTATTACAAATAAAAAATCACAACTAATTGTTCATAAAAATGCGGGTCAGATTCCTGTACTTAAAGAGGCGGTTAACGATCCAGAGGTTAAGAAAGATCCAGTTGCTGATGCAGTTATAGAAATGTCTAAGCCAGGCAACACAGTTCTAATGCCAAAGCTTCCACAAATGTCTGTATTTTGGAATGATGTTCCTCCTCTAATTAATGGTGTTTACGATGGTAAAATCAAGCCTAGCCAATATAAAGAACAGCTTGATAAATTAGCTAAGCACTCATCAAAGAAATAGCTAATTACAGTACTTGAAGGTTGGACAGAAAGTGCCCGGCCTTTTTGTTCTAGAAGAGGAAGGAATATGTTTAAGAAGAAAAAACGCGTGGCTCCAAGCGCATCATATAAAGAGGTGTGGACCCAAGGTAACATAGCTACTAAACTATCGTTTTTCATTATGGGTTCAAATGCTTTAGCTAACAAGCAATGGGTAAAAGGGCTAGCTTTAGTACTAACAGAAATAGCATTTATTACTTGGCTCATTTTTAGCGGTGTATCTGCGATCAGCATGCTATCTAGCCTAGGAACTATTAAAAACAAAAAAGTTGTTTATGATAGTGCACAAGGTGTTTACATTACAAAACAGCCTTCAAACTCAGTTCTAATTCTTTTATTTGGCTTAATTGCTATTGTTTTCTGTATTGCAATGGTTTACCTATATATTGTAAATCTTCGTTCTACTAGAAAAAATTATATACTTGCTCGAGATGGAAAACACATTTTGACAAACCGTGAAGAATTAGCAACATTATTTGATTCTCGCTTGCATGATACACTTATGGCATTACCAATTCTTGGTATTCTATGTTTTACTATTTTGCCAACAATTTTCATGATTTCAATGGCATTTACCAACTATAATCGACAACATCCGATTGCTTTTTCTTGGACAGGATTTCAAGCTTTTGGCAATGTACTTACTGGGGACCTTTCAGATACATTTTTCCCTGTATTAGGTTGGACGCTTATCTGGGCAGTTGCAGCAACAGCGACAACGTTCTTTTTTGGAGTATTACTTGCCTTATTAATTGAATCAAAAGGAATAAAGCATAAAGGCTTTTGGCGGACAGTATTTGTAATTGTTTGGGCAGTACCTCAATTTGTTTCCCTTTTAATGATGGCTCAATTTTTGGACTATCAGGGTGCGCTCAATAACATTTTAATGAATATTGGATGGGTTTCTCGACCAATTCACTTTATAGATAGTCAAGCCTCTCCTTTAGTTGCAAGAATAACGGTTATTTTGGTCAACATGTGGATAGGTATACCAGTTTCGATGCTAGTTTCAACTGCGATTATTCAAAATTTACCTAATGATCAAATTGAGGCAGCAAAAATGGATGGGGCAAATGCAATACAAGTATTTAAGTCAATTACATTTCCACAAATTTTGTTTGTGATGGCTCCATCGCTTATTCAGCAATTTATTGGAAATATTAATAACTTCAATGTGATTTATTTATTGACTGGTGGAGCACCGATGAATAACAAATATAATGGTGCAGGCTCTACTGATTTGCTAGTAACGTGGCTATATAATTTGACGTTTGGTCAAGAGCAGCGATATAACGCATCTGCAGTTTTAGGCATCTTAATCTTTATTATTAGTGCAGTATTTTCATTAATGGCGTATCGTCGTACAAATGCTTTTAAGGAGGGCTAAAAATGAAATCATATCAAAATCAAAAACGCCTTTCACTTATTTTCCGCTATGTGTTACTAATTATTTTGGCCCTAGTGTGGATATTACCAATTATTTGGATAGTTCTAGCGAGTTTTTCTTATAATGATACTGGATTTGTATCAACGTTTTGGCCAGAAAAATTTACTTTTGACAATTACATTGGTATTTTTACTAATCCACAATATCCTTTAGTCAATTGGATTATTAATACCTTAATTGTTTCAATACTATCAATGATTATTTCTACATTTTTAACGATTTCAGTTGCTTATGTTTTGTCTCGACTTCGTTTTTCTTTTAGAAAGCCATTTATGCAACTTGCGTTAATCTTAGGTATGTTTCCTGGATTTATGTCAATGATAGCTCTTTACTATATCCTAAAAGGATTGAATATGCTTAATTTGGGCGGATTACTGTTAGTATATGTTGGTGGAGCAGGCCTTGGTTTCTATGTTGCCAAAGGCTTCTTCGATACTGTACCGTTTTCTATTGATGAAGCTGCGGAAATTGATGGGGCAACAAAGTGGCAAATTTTTATGCACGTTGATTTACCACTTGCTAAGCCTATGATTGTTTATACAGCATTAACTTCTTTCATAAGTCCATGGACTGATTTTATTTTCTCGGGTATCATTTTATCAACTTCCGGTAATCCGAAGAACTATACGATTGCGTATGGACTTTATAATATGGTACATAACACTAAGGGAAATGCTACTGCAAATTTTGCGGAATTTGTTGCAGGATGTGTGATTATTGCTATTCCTATCACAATTTTATTCGTCTTCATGCAGAAGTTTTACGTAAATGGTATAACTGCTGGTGCGGAAAAGGGTTAATGAATAGAAAAGTGCGAGTCACAAGAGTTGCACTTTTTGCTTAATAAAAATATTTTGGATGGAAAAACTAGCTAATATCAGAAGATATTGTATATTAAAAAGGCTTTGGGAGGGATGCTCCCAAAGCCTTTTTCTGTAATCCATCATTTAATTATCTCTACAGCAAATGCCTCATATGGTCGTAACACGATGTTATCTAATGATTGTGGTGCAGAATAATTACTGATTAAGAATTGCTTGATTTCTGCGGATGTAGAAAAGTGTTCTTCATTCTCTGATAAATTGGCGACAATTAACCAACATTGATCATTAAGTTCACGATAGTAGGCTAAAACATTTTGACTAGATATTGCAGTAGTGAATGAACCACTAACAACAATTTTGTTTTCGTGGCGTAATTTAATCAAATGCTGATAAGTATAAAAAATTGATTGTGGGTCCATTAAAGCAGCTTGAACATTGATTTCTTTATAGTTTGAGTTAAGTGCAAGCCAAGGTTTGCCAGAAGTAAAGCCTGAAGAAGCTTCTTTTGACCATTGCATTGGTCTGCGAGCATTATCACGTCCCTTTGCATTGATTGATTTGATTATTTCTGCTTTGCTGTAGCCCTGTGAGAGTCGTTCGTTGTACATGTTAATACTTTCTAGGTCTTCAACTTCAGAGATATCATTTATAGGGCAATTGGTCATGCCAATTTCTTCCCCATTATAAATATAAGGAGTTCCTCGCATTAAGTGTAGGGCAATAGCGAACATTTTAGCTGATTGTACGCGATATTTACTGTCATTGCCCCAACGAGAAATAACTCTAGGAATATCATGATTCTCCCAAAACAGACTATTCCAGGCATGTTCATAATCAAATTCTATTTGCCATTTAAGCAATACTTCTTTAAGATTAGAAGCCTTATAGGGTTTTAAATCCCATTTTGACTTTCCTGGCTGTTTATCGATATTTTGGTTTTCAAATTGAAAAATCATAGATAATTCATGCTGCTCAGGATCTGAATATTTTTTTGCACTATCAATAGTGGCACTCCAAGTTTCACCTACAGTTACGACATCACGGTTTGCCAAAACAGCTTGATTCATTTCTTGAAGATAGGTATGAAGTTTAGGACCATTTTCTCTAATCTTTTTATCCGGATCTTTACCGATTAATTCGATTACATCCATTCTGAAACCTTCTATGCCCATGTCAAGCCAAAAATTCATCATGTCATAAATCTTTTGTCTTAATCGAGGATTTTGCCAATTTAAATCTGGTTGCTGAGGAGCAAAGAAATGCAAATAGTACTGGCCAGTTCCTTGATCAAACTTCCATGCTGAGCCAGAAAAATCAGACTTTAGATTATTTGGTTCATGATTATTGACGGGATTACGCCATATATAAAAATCGCGATATGGGCTATTTGTACTTTTCTTTGCTTCAATAAACCACGGATGTTGATCAGAAGTATGATTAACAACTAAATCCATAATAATCCGGATGTTTCGCTTCTTAGCCTCTAAAATCAACTTTTTCATATCTGCCATTGTGCCATATTGAGGATCAATAGCTTCATAATCGGCGATATCATAGCCGTTATCAATTCCAGGAGACTTATAAATAGGAGAAAGCCATATTGCGTCAATACCAAGTTTTTGTAAATAATCTAAACGAGAAATAATACCAGGCAAATCCCCAATACCGTCTCCGTTGCTATCTTGAAATGATTTGGGATAAATTTGATAAATAACTGCTTTTTTCCACCAAGGTGTCATACTAATACTCCTTTGTAACCGTTAACATTTTGGTTAATTATATCATCTTGGGGTAGGATAAAAACAATGTTAGCGGTATCTAATTATCTATATCTAATAAAAAACTGATAGCTAATTATTAAAAATACAGCTATCAGTTTTTGCTAGATTCCTAAATCTTTTCGTAATTGTAATGCTTCTTCGTCATTGCCCAGTTGAGCCAAAGCATCCTTTAAACCTAGAATTGGGTTGCCATCACGATCTGGAGTGGTTTGACCATGGGCCAGGGAGCTAAGGATTGCTTCGTTGACGATATCAACAGTAATTCTGAAGTAACGGTCAATCTTATCATCAGTGATTGCCTGAATGGTACTTAACTCATGCTCAGGGAAATGGCTGACGCGATTAGCGGTCGAAAAGGCAAGGGTGATTTCACCGCTGCCGTTACCGCTGAATGAGCCGCTACGTGTAATTCCAATACTAGAGCGTTTTGCAATTCGTTTTAATTGACGTGAATTAAACGGAATGTCAGTAGCAATTACAGTAATGATACTACCTTTCTCTTTGCTATCTTTATTTTCAACAAACTTTTTACCAATTGCATGACCATAAATGTTTAAGTCAGTGCTGAGACCGAAGTTAGACATGACAAGTGCGCCCATAGTAAACGTTTTACCGTCAATTTCTACCTGTCTTGAAGCAGAACCGATACCGCCCTTGAGTTCATAGCAGCGCATGCCTGTACCACCACCAACGCCACCTTCTGCAAAATCAGTGGTTGCAGCATCAAATGCAGTGTTGACATCGTCTTCGGTAACGCCTAAGTCGCGAATATGGTTAATTGAGCTGTCATTGCATTCCATAATAATTGGATTAACGCTACCAGTCGAAAGACCAATTTCAGGATTCTCGGCAAGCATCCTTTTAACAAGAGCCATTGAAGCAGTCCCAACGCTTAACGTGTTAGTTAAAACGAGTGGTGTTTCAATTGTTCCTAATTCTTCTACTTGTACGAGGCCAGTGCTTTTACCGAAGCCGTTAATGACATGAGCGGCTGCTGGCATTTTTTCTCGGAAGATATTGTCCTGACAAGGTTTAACTACTGTTACGCCTGTTCTAAGACGGTCAGTAACAATGGTTTTATGGCCGACTGTAATGCCAGCAACATCTGTAATTAGATTTTTTGGTCCGGGCTTAGTATCACTAAGCGCAAATAAAAGTGGTTTGTTAAGTCCCATTTTTGCTCCTTTTAATTAAAAATTGTCTTCTTTTATTAAAACTGGTCAAGTGCTTTTGTGCAAGATAAAAACCACTTAGCTTTATAACACTAAGTGGTTTTTAAAATTTGCTAATTGCTGTTAAGCTATATTAGTTTTTCTTACGTTTAGTCCAAGCAAGTACTAAGGCACTAGTCAAAGTAATTGATCCAAGCGTAATAGCTGTTAGTTGGGACTTTTTCTCAGAGCCTGTTTTTGGCAGGTGGTCGTCGGTGGAGGAGTTAGCTGAATTTAGGTTATTAGCATTGTTACCTAGAGTATTATGGTTACTTGGATTCGAAGTAAGGGCAGCTGCTTGATCATTATTTGCTCCGTTAGCTATTTGACTATTGCCTTGATGGATATTGCCTATTTCTTTGTCTGTGCTGGTAGGCTTTGCTGGGTTAGCAGTAGTTTCGCCTTCAGTTAGAGAAACAGTTTTACTATAAATATAAATAATGCTTTGCTTAGTATTACTAAAGAATCCTGTAGCATTTTTAGGCCGACTCTTTAAAGTATAACCAGCAATTACTTTAGCGGTTGAAACATAGCCATCATTTAGATTACCGCTTAAAACTTCACTAGATGCAATCGCTTTGCCGTTTTCATCTTGATAATGAACAGTGACATCCTCTCCTTTGATAGGGGCGGAGGATTCAGGATTTTTAATGTAAATAAAGGTAAATTCTCTTTCTTTATCTTCATCGGTATCATAAATACCGGTAATAGGGGATTGACCAGCCTTTAAAGTATAACCTGCGACGTAATCGCCAATAATTGAATAGGGATCGCCAAGATTACCAGGGAAAATAGTATTTTCTCCAATTTTTTCACCTGACTCATCGACATGATGAATAGTAATAGGTAAGCCCATGCGGACATATGTCTCACCCTTTTCGAAATTACGCTTTGAACCATCTATGGTTATGGCACGCGACCTCATTAATTGTTCAGAAGTGTATTGTTCTGTTCCTTCGGGATGAGTTGTTGTTCCCTTACCGACATTAAGCCAAATTCCTTCAGTATCTAATCCTACATCATCCAAGTATCCTGGAGGTATGCTATCTATATCATCGATGTCGCCTCCATATACTGTTGTAAGGTCGGTGTCTTCCCCAAGAACAAGCGTATTTAAGTTAGGCAATCCAGCTAGCATAAGAATATACTCCGGTGCACCCGTAGTAATATTTTTAATATTAAGCTTGCGTAAATTTGTACAGCCATAGAACGTAAGTGAGAAATCAGACTCTTCGATATCAGGTATGTGGAAGTGCTCTAAATTTAGCTCGGTTAAGCTTTTACAATTCATAAACATTTCATATAGGGCGTAAAGTGAGGAGGTGTCGAAACTTGATATATTCAAGTCAACGAGGCTTTCATTTTCTGAAAACATTCCGCCCATACTTGTAACTTTTGCAGTATTGAAATTAGAGAGATCAAGTGCAGTTAAAGCTGTACAGCTATTAAACATATACTCCATGGTGGTCACGTTAGCAGTATTAAAACTAGACAGATTGAGAGTGGGCAAAGCAGAGCAACCACTAAACATAAACTCCATGGTAGTTACGTTAGCAGTGTTGAAGCTGGAAAGGTTGAGTGAGGTCAGGGAACTGCAGTCTAAAAAAATCTCATACATGCTCTTAACGTTAGTAGTATCAAAGTTAGAGAGATCAAGTGAAATTAAGCTACTACAACTAGCAAACATTCGGTCCATATTTGTTACTTTTGCAGTATTAAGAGCTGAAACATCTAGGTAGTCTAAATTACTACAGTTGGCAAACATAGCCCCCATGTTTGTGACATTGGCAGTATTGAAACTGGAAATATCAAGTGAGAGCAAATTTTGACAGTTACGAAACATGAAAGCTGTACTGGTTGCTTGAGAAAGGTCGAGATATTCTAGACCTACAATTTTTGATGCATATGAAAAGCCGTCGAACAAAAAGTTGGCGTTATTTGAATCATCAAGGTTTATTTTGCCAGTAATGATAATCTGTTTAGCGCGTTTAAGCTTTATGGAATTTCCTTCGCTATTAGAAAGAGTATAGTTAGAAATACGATCGGCATAATTATCGATATTTGTATATGTTCCACCTAGAATGGTGAGCTCGTCAGTGTAAAGATCGTATGAAACTTGTAGTCCAGCGACAGTTCCATCAATTCGCTTTTTGCCTATATCAGACTCAGTAGCTTGATTGGCTACTGAATCTTGAACAACAGCTGGTTCACTTACATTTGTATCATCATTAATAGCATCCTCTGATGGGGCCGGAATTTCATCTGTAGTGTCTCCTTCCTGCGGTGCTGCTTGACTTGTAGGACCACTATCTGCTTTGACTAACCGGGGATTAATGGAAATCAAACCTAGTAAAATAGCGGCTGAGCTACTAAATAGAGTTTTTCCTTTTAAGTTATTTGTCTTTTTCATTAGTAAAGGCACCTCATCAGTTATTTATATACATCGCTAGTTATAATATATGTACTAGTATATCTATATTATATTTGTGTATATGCCAAAATCAAGTCAAGGATTAGTGCACTTAAAACGATAAAGAAGAAAATCATTACTGTACAAGCAGGATTAAATAACGTTGCGTTTATAAGGCGGCTGATATATTCTCGGTGATGATAGGAGAGTGTACTATGAAAAATAACTGTTACTTAACGTCGATGAAATGGTGCTTAGAATCTGAAAAACGAGCTTTAATTTTAAAAAATATTTTTTATTAAGTAATGAATTGAGAAAATTAAAAACACCAACATAACTGTCCAATTATAGTTGGTGCTTTTTAGAGTCAACGCTTAGTTATTTGCTAAACTTTTTAATTTTTGTCCAAAGAAGTGCTACAGCGCTGGTTAAAGTGATTAAGCCAAGTGCAATAGCTGCTAGTTGGGACTTTCTTTCAGAGCCTGCCTTTGGCAGTTGATTGTTGGTAGAGGAGTTAGCTGAATGCATGCTATCAGCATTGTTACCTAGTGCATTTTTGTGGGCATCATAACGACTGGAGCGGGAAGGAGTAGCACTATTTGTTCCGTTGCTTTTGTTTACGTTACCCTTGTTATCAGTTTGGTCTCCTTCAGCCTTAGAGGGAATCTTACTATAGACGTAAATAACATTCTGGATAGTATCGCTAAAGAATCCTGTAGCGTTTTTTGGCCGAGTCTTTAAAGTGTAACCAGCAATTTCTTTAGCGGCTGAAACATAACCATCGCCTATATTTCCGTTTAAAACTTCATCAGGTGCAATAGTCCTGCCTTGCTCATCTTGATAATGAACAAGGACACCTTCTCCTTTGATAGGAGCGGACGATTCGGGACTTTTAATGTAAATAAAGGTAAATTCTCTTTCTTTATCTTCATCATTATCATAAATACCAGTAACAGGGGATTGACCAGCTTTTAAAGTATAGCCTGCAACGGAGTCGCCGATAATTGAATAAGGATCGCCAAAATTACCTGGGAAAATAGTATCTTTTGCAATTTGTTTTCCTGACTCATCGACATGGTGGATAGTAATAGGCAAGCCCATGCGGACATATGTTTCAGCCTTTGTAAAATTACGTTGTTTACTACCATGGATTGTGGCACGCGCCGCCATCAATTGCTCAGAGGTATATTGCTCTGTTCCTTCGGGTCTAATTGTTGTACCGTTGCCAACATTGAGCCAAATTCCCTCCGTATCTAGTCCTACATCTTCTGCTGGAGCGCCGCTTGGAAAAACAGTTGAGAGACCAGTGTACTTACCAAGAACAAGTGTATTTAAGCTGGGTAATTTGGCTAGCATATTGCCGTACTCATTATCAGCTATAGCAATATTTTTAATGTTGAGCTTCCGCAAGCTTGTACAGCCATAGAATGTATCTTCTAATTCTACCTCTCCCAAATTTGTATCTGTTATATAGAAGTTTTCTAAATTTAGCTCAACTAAACTGGCACAGTTTTTAAAAGTTGCACCTAGATTTACAGGTAAAGTAGTCTTGAAACTTGATATATTTAAGTCGACAAGGTTATCATCACCTTCAAACATAGCTTCCATGTCTATTACTTTTGAGATATTGAAACTAGAAAGGTCGAGTGCTGTTAAAGCTTTACACCTCCTAAACATAGCCCTCATTTCTGTTACATTAGCAGTATTAAAGCTAGAAAGATTGAGTGAGGTCAAACTTTCACAGTCATTAAACATGTAAACTGTACTAGTTGCCTGAGAAAGGTCCAGGTGCTCTAACCCTACAATTTTACATGTATTAGAAAAGCTGGCGAATAAAAAGTCTGCACTATTTGAAGAGTTAAGACTTATCTTACCAGTAATAGCAATCTGCTTAGCACGTGCAAGTTTTATGGAATTTCCTTCGTCGTCAGAAAGGGAATAGTCAGAAAGACAATCGTCCAAAAAACCGATTTGTTCATATGTTCCACCTAAAATGGTGAGTTCATCAGTGTCAAGGTCATAGGAAACTTGCAGTCCAGCAGCAGTTCCATCAATTCGTTTTTTATTTACGGTAGCATCAGAATCTTGAGCGGTTGGTGAAGCTTGATTCGCTGCTGACTCATCAGTATTTGCAGGTTCACTAATTATATCTTCTGATGGATTTGGAATCTCAGTGGCAGTAGTTTCTTTCTTAGAAGCCATTTGGCTAGTAGAAAAACTGTCCGCTTTGACTAGATGAGGATTAATGGAAATCAATCCAAGTAAAATAGCAGCTGAGCTACTAAATAGAACTTTTCCTTTTACGTTACTTGTCTTTTTCATTAATAAAGGCACTCCGCTGTGTATTTGTATACAATTAAGTAAATATATATGTATTAGTATATTTATAATTATATTTGTGTATGTGCCAAAAGCAAGTCAAGAATTTGTGCACTTAAAACGATAAAGAATAAAATTATTATTGTACAAGCAAAAATAAAATAACGAAGCGCTTTAAAATAAGCCACTATATTCTTAGTGATGATAAGAGTGTTGTACTATGAAAAATAACTAGTACTTAACGTCGATGAAATGGTGCTCAGAATCTGAAAAACAAGCTTTTATTTTAAAAAATATTTTTATTAAGTAATGAATTGAGAAAATTAAAAGCACCAACATAACTGTCAAATTATAGTTGGTGCTTTTCAGAGTCAATGTTTAGTTATTTACTAAATTTTTTGATTTTTGTCCAAAGAAGTGCTGCAGCGCTGGCTAAAGTGATTAAGCCAAGTGCAATAGCTACTAGTTGGGCCCTTTTTTCAGAGCCTGTCTTTGGCAATTGATTGTTGTTAGAGTAGTTAGCTGAATGTAGTTTGTTAGTGTTACTACCTAGTGCGGTTGTGTGAGTCTTGTTACCTAGTGCATTTGTATGAGTACTATAACGACTTGAGCTGGGAAGAGTGGCACTATTTGCTTTGTTACCTTTGTTTCCATTACTCTTATTTTCGTTATTCTTGCTTTCATTGCCTTTGCCAGTAGTTTGGCTCTCAGTCTTACTATAGACGTAAATAACATTCTGGATAGTATCACTAAAGAATCCTGTAGCGTTTTTTGGCCGAGTCTTTAAAGTGTAACCAGCAATTTCCTTAGCGGCTGAAACATAGCCATCGCCTGTATTTCCGCTTAAAATCTCGTTAGGCGCAATAGTTCTGCTTTGTTCATCTTGATAATGAACAATGACATTTTCTCCTTTGATAGGAGCGGACGATTCAGGATTTTTAACGTAGGTGAAAGTAAAATCACGCTCTTTGGTATTATCATTATCATAAATACCAGTAACAGGGGATTGTCCGTCTTTTAAAGTATAACCTGCAACAGAGTCACCAGTAATTGAATAAGGGTCGCCAAAATTACCGGGAAAAATAGTATCTTCTGCAATTTGTTTTCCTGATTCATCTACATGGTGGATAGTAATAGGCAAGCCCATGCGGACATATGTATCGCCCTTTGTGAAGTTACGCTGTGTACCATCCATGGTTATGGCATATGCTCGCATTAATTGCTCAGAAGTATATTGTTCTGTACCTTCGGGTCTAATTGTTGTACCGTTACCAACATTGAGCCAAATTCCTTCAGTATTTAATCCCACATCTTCCACATTAGTATCATCCATATTAGCTATATCGTCGTCATATACTATTGTGAGGTCGGTGTACTCACCGAGAACAAGTGTATTTAAGCTAGGTAATTCGGCTAGCATATAATCGTACTCTGGAGCACCTGTAGTAATATTTTTAATGTTAAGCTTGCGCAAGTTTGTACAGCCATAGAATGTATATGCGAAATCAGACTTATCGATATCAGGTATATGGAAGTGCTCTAAATTAAGTTCAGTTAAGCTGGTACAGTTCATAAACATCTCATCTAGGATGTAAAGTGAGGAAGTATCGAAACTCGATATATCTAGGTCAACGAGGCTTTCACCATCTTTAAACATGCCTTCCATGTCTGTTACATTAGCAGTATTAAAACTAGAAAGATCGAGTGTTGGTAAAGCTATACACTCGTTAAACATATACGCCATGGTAGTCACGTTAGTAGTATTAAAGTTAGAAAGATTGAGTGAAGTCAAAGCTGTACATTCACTAAACATAAGTCTCATGTCTGTTACATTAGCAGTGTTAAAACTTGAAAGGTCAAGAGAAGTTAAAGCTGTACACTCCGCAAACATGCCTTTCATGTTTGTTACATTAGCAGTATTTAGGGGTGAAACATTTAGGTGGATTAAACTGCTGCAGCCGTCAAACATATATCTCATGTCTGTTACATTAGCAGTGTTAAAGCTAGAAAAATCGAGTGAAGTCAAATCTTTACAGCCACTAAACATGCAAGCTGTACTAGTTGCTTGAGAAAGATCTAGGTATTCTAATCCTACAATTTTAGATACGTCAGAAAAACCAGAGAATAAATAGTCGGCATTATTTGAAGAGTTAAGATTTATTTTACCAGTAATAACAATCTGCTTAGCATTTCCAAGTTGTATGGAATTTCCTTCACTGTCAGAAAGAGATTGGTTAGAAATCCGATCGTCGTAACTAATGATATTTGCATATGTTCCACCTAAAATAGTGAGCTCATCAGTGTCAAGATCATAGGAAACTTGTAGTCCAGCGACAGTTCCCTCAATTCTTTTTTTACTTGCGTTAGCATCAGAATCTTGAGCAGCTACTGCAGCTTGATTAACAGTAGGGTCAGTGGGATTTGTAGGTTCACTAATGACCTCTTCTGACGGGGATGGAATCTTATTGGTAGTAGCATCTTCCTTAGAAGCTGCTTGATTAGTAGGGACGCTATCTGCTTTGACTAATTGGGGATTAGCGGAAAGCAGGCCGAGTAAAACAGTGGCTGAGCTACTAAGTAGAACTTTTCCTTTTACGTTTCTTGTGCTTTTCATTATTGAAATACCTCATCAGTTATTTGTATACATTACTAATTATTATATATTTAATTGTATACTTATATTATATATGTGTGCATGTTTAAATCAAGGCGATAATTGACGTACTTAAGAAGAAAAAGACGAAAAGAACTACTGCACAAGCGGAAATTAAATAACAACTATTTCATAAAATTGGAAATATATCTTTAGTAATGATAAGAGGACTAATTATGAAAAATAACTGTACTTAACGTAAATAAAATGGTGTTCAGAATCTGAGAAACAGGCTTTAATTTTAAAAAATATTTTTATTGAGTAACGAATTGAGAAATTAAAAGCACCAATGATAATTATCATTGGTGCTTTTTGATTCGGTAATTAGTTATTTACTAAACTTTTTAATTTTTGTCCAAAGAAGTGCTAAAGCGTTGGTTAAAGTGATTGAGCCAAGTGCAATAGCTGTTAGTCGGGACTTCTTCTCAGAGCCTGTCTTTGGTAGTTGTTGATTGTCGATAGAGTAGTTAGCTGAATTTAGGCTATCATTGTCGCTACCTACCGTATTTGTACGATTACCATAACGACCTGAGTTGGAAAGAGTAGCACTATTTACTCTGTTGCCTTTGTTTCCGTTGCCTTTGTTTCCGTTGCCCTTGTTTCCGTTGCCTTTGTTTCCGTTGCCCTTGTTTCCGTTGCCTTTGTTTCCGTTGCCTTTGTTTCCGTTGCCTTTGTTTCCGTTGCC